>NZ_CP015750.1:1891210-2206412 GCF_001742185.1 Pectobacterium wasabiae CFBP 3304 | reverse complement strand
CAGGCGAGAAAATACGCAAACCACGCAGCGGCATCATCACCGCCAGATGCCAGTTCGCGCAGTACATGGCTAGCCTGAAAATAATTTCCCTTTAACAAGAAATAACCACAGGCCGCCACATCTAAACAGTGATAAGGCAGTAGGTGGTAATCGTCACCCGCCAGCGCATCCGTTGATCTATTCGCTTTGCCCCAATAGTGGAAATAGCGCTGGTCGATGATACTTTCCTTGTCCATAAGCGTTATCTGTCAGAATCTCTCTCCCTTATGCCGTCGGCGCATTACTCGCTAGTGCGACGACGTTTTCTTGATCTGCTGGCGCTTTACTGGTTTTCTCTTTTTTCTTTTCCACGTAGGTCAGTTTTTCCTGATTCTGCGTTGGCGGGGTTAACGGGTGGGATTGGCCAGTAAAGATGCCGCCTTTTTCGATAGAGAGTTCATCAGTAAAAATATCGCCGAACACTTTTCCCTGCGCCAAGATCGCCACAACGCTGGCGACCACGCGTCCTTCCACACGGCCGTTAATGACGATCTGCTGCGATTTCATTTCACCGTTCACCTGACCGGTGTGCTCCACTTTAATGGTGTTATCACACTGCACATCACCTTCTACCTGACCTTCTACAGTGATGTTGCCATCAACGCTCAGAGAGCCCGTCATACGCGCGCCCTGAGAAATGAAGGTGTCTTTTTTCACGCGCACAGGGTTCACTGAATTAATCAACTCATTCGATGGGCTGATGGCGGGAGAATTATTTATTTCACTGCGCCCTTGCGGCTCTTTTAGGTCTTTTTTATTTTTATCAAATGAAAACATGGTGTTATTCCTTTTAACAGTATAGAAAAATGCAATCACAGCACTCGTGACCAGCACGACTGCCACTCCCTGACCGTAATAGCGAAGGGGGTATTCGCTGTAAATATCAACAAGCCAGGCGACAACCAATATCGCCCATATCGCCCATATTCCCCAAAGCAGGTTGTAATTACGCACCGGGATAAACCCAGAAAGAGGTGGGGTAATACATATCCTTCTCCATTCGTCCTTTTTTGCGGCTTAATTTTCGGTTTCATCCGGCCACGCCCCATAGATATCGGATAGTCAGCCTTTTTATTTAGCCCGGCGACCGTAGCGCGTGATGACTATCGCATAAATTTTCACCAATGCGATGGGGAAATATAAATTTTCTTGATGTAAGTGCATCTCCGCAGTGAAGAGGATTGCTTAGCTAAACCGATTCTTCTATTTTAGCAAACAATCTAACTACCGTTGATAAGAGTAACTTTATGGCAAACAGAATTTGGGTCATGGGCGATGCCGTTGTCGATCTCATCCCGGAAGGTACGGAACGCTATCTGAAATGCCCTGGCGGTGCGCCAGCCAACGTCGCGGTCGGCATTGCCAGACTGGGGGGAAACAGCGCTTTTATTGGTCGCGTCGGTGACGATGTGTTTGGGCATTTTCTAAAAACGGTGCTGGAACAGGAAAACGTCGATACCCACTACATGGCGCACGACAGGCAGCACCGGACATCAACTGTGGTCGTAAGCCTCGATGAGACAGGGGAACGCACCTTCACGTTTATGGTGCGCCCCAGCGCTGACCTATTTTTACAGCCGGAAGATCTACCGGTGTTTAATCGGAAAGAGTGGCTGCACCTTTGTTCCATCGCGCTATCGCAGGAACCGTCGCGCAGTACCGCATTTAAGGCAATGCGGCAGATAAAAGCTGCGCTAGGGCGGGTCTGTTTCGATCCCAATATCCGTGACGATCTCTGGCAAAGCGAGCAAGAGCTGCGCGACTACCTGACACAGGCGCTCATGCTGGCCGATGTGGTGAAACTGTCGCGCGAAGAACTGGCTTTTCTCTGTTCAACACCGGACGTTGAAGAAGGTATCCAGCAGTTCATACGGCGCTACCCTACTCGATTGTTACTGGTGACGCTGGGCAGTGAAGGCGTCTGGCTGCACGATCGCCACCAGCTACGGCACTTTGCTGCGCCATCGGTGACGCCTGTCGATACCACCGGTGCAGGGGATGCCTTCGTTGCGGGTTTGCTGCACGGTCTGGCGGAATATGATGATTTATCACAGCCGCTGAGCTGGGACCCGATTATCGAGCAGGCACAGCGGTGTGGTGCGCTAGCCACCACGGCAAAAGGCGCAATGACCGCACTCCCCCACGCCCAAGCGCTGCACGCCCTCCCCGTAATCAAACCCTAATCCCTCCGTTTCATGCCGCTGCCGCCCGGTTTTGTAGTCAGGATCACAGTTACAGAACCGGGCGAGTGAAATTTCTTGCTAACCCTTCGTCCGGCTTTTATTTTCCTCATGAAAAACCGGTTTAGCAATTTAGCTAAACATGAAAAATACAAAAACAATAAATCTCCATCACGACGAGAACGAAAAAATGAAACCAAGCCACCTTGCTGTGACGATAGGATTATTACTCTCCTCCCCACTTTATGTTTCTGCTGCCAACACCGACAGTATCGAAGAACGTCTGAACGCAATGGAACAGCGTTTACAACTGGCGGAAGCCCGTGCTCAAGCCGCCGAGGCCAGAGCCACTGCCGCCGAGAAGCAAACCCAGCAACTCGCCACCCGCACCACGCAAACCGAACAGAAAACCCAGCAGGTGGAACAGCGCACGACGGCACTGACCAAGCAGAAATCGTTCGCCGACGGATTTGAATTCCACGGCTACGCGCGCTCTGGTCTGTCAATCAATGATTCCGCTACCAGTGCCAAAACCGATATCGGGCCGGGTATGTCCCCTGCTGGCCAGACGGGTGGACATATTGGTCGCCTGGGGAATGAAGACGACACCTACGTTGAGATCAAACTGGAGCACAAACAAAAGCTGGATAACGGCGCGACCACGCGTTTCAAGGTAATGATGGCGGACGGCCAACGCAGCTATAACGACTGGACAGCAGCCACCAGCGACCTGAACGTCCGCGAAGCTTTCGTCGAGCTGGGCTCGCTGCCGACCTTCACTGGCGCGTTTAAAGACACCACGCTGTGGGCGGGCAAACGCTTCGATCGCGATAACTTCGATATCCACTGGCTCGATAGCGATGTGGTGTTCCTTGCGGGCACCGGTGGCGGGATCTATGACGTGAAATGGGCGGATAGCGCCAAGAGCAACTTCTCGCTGTATGGTCGCAGCCTTGGCGAAATTACCGCGCTGGACAACGACATCAAAAACTACGTCTTTACCGCCAACAACTATGTCGGGCCATTCCAGTTCATGCTGAGCGGCATGAAAGCAAAAAATAACGATATCGACTCAGCCAGAGCCAGTGATATCGCAAGGGCAGGTACCGATCGCGATTATTCTACGTGGGTCAGTAACCCTAATGCGGGTGATAAAGGCTATCACGCGATGGTGGCATACCACGGCGACAGCTTCTACGGCTTACGCGACGGGACATCAAAAACCGCGATCCTCTACGGCCATGGTCTGGGCGGTGAAGTGAAGAACATCGGTGCCGACGGCAACCTGACCGATGACGCCAACACCTGGCGGTTTGCGACCTACGGCACAACGGCGCTGAACAAGACCTGGAGCTTCGCGCCGTCCATTCTGGCGCAAACCAGCAAAGACCGTTACGTCAACGGCGACAGCTACGAATGGGTGACCTTTAATGCGCGCCTGATTCAGGAAATCACCGAAAATTTTGCACTGGCCTATGAAGGCAGCTATCAATACATGGACCTCGATCCGCGCGGTTATCGGAGCCTGAATCAGGTTAGCGGCGGCTTCTACAAACTGACCTTCGCGCCGACGTTCAAGGTCGGCGATATCGGTAACTTCTTTAGCCGCCCTGAGCTACGCGTGTTTGCCAGCTACATGGACTGGGATAAGCGGCTGGATAAGTACTCCAACGATGACACGTTCGGCTCCACCGGCTTTAAAGCAGGCGGCGAATGGAACTTTGGCATCCAGATGGAAACCTGGTTCTGATCATTGGCTAGCCTTGGCGTCGATTACACCGTGATCGACGTTAAAAAAACGGTATACACAGAGGAATAACATGGATATCAACGCAACTGCCGCCTCGCTCATCCCCCTTCTCGGAGGGAAAGAAAACATCGCCAGCGCTGCCCACTGCGCCACTCGCCTGCGTTTGGTGCTGAACGACGACAGTCTGGCAGACAAGAAAGCCATTGAGAACGTGGATGGCGTTAAAGGGTGCTTCCAGAACGCCGGACAAATGCAAATTATCTTCGGCACCGGTCTGGTGAACAAGGTCTACGCTGAGTTCATTAAAGCCGCTGGCATCAGTGAATCAAGCAAATCCGAAGCCGCCTCAATCGCGGCGAGGAAGCTGAACCCGCTGCAACGACTGGCGCGTCTGCTATCGAATATTTTCGTCCCGATCATGCCAGCGATTATCGCTTCTGGCCTATTGATGGGGCTGCTCGGCATGATCAAGACCTACGGCTGGGTCGATGCCAGCAGCGCGATCTTCGTGATGCTCGATATGTTCAGTTCCGCAGCCTTTATTATCCTGCCTGTGCTGATCGGCTTTACCGCCGCACGGGAATTCGGCGGTAACCCCTATCTGGGCGCAACGCTGGGCGGCATTCTGACCCACCCGGCACTGACCAACGCCTGGGGCGTCGCGGGGGGCTTCCAGACCATGCATTTCTTCGGCATGGACATCGCCATGATTGGCTATCAGGGCACCGTATTCCCGGTACTGCTAGCCGTTTGGTTCATGAGCATCGTGGAAAAACGTCTGCGTAAAATTGTACCTGATGCGCTGGACATCATCGTCACGCCGTTCCTGACGGTCATCATTTCCGGCTTTGTCGCCATGCTGATCATCGGTCCGGCTGGGCGTGCATTGGGAGATGGCATTTCTCTCGTCCTCAGTACCTTGATTGCTCACGCAGGTTGGTTAGCGGGTTTGCTGTTCGGCGGTCTCTATTCCGTCATTGTGATCACTGGTGTTCATCATAGCTTCCATGCGATTGAAGCTGGGCTGCTTGGCAACCCGACTATCGGTGTCAACTTCCTGCTGCCGATTTGGGCGATGGCAAACGTGGCGCAGGGCGGTGCATGTCTGGCGGTCTATTTCAAAACGCGTGATGCCAAAACCAGAGCGATTGCCGTTCCGGCGGGGCTTTCCTGTCTGCTAGGTATCACCGAAGCCGCGATCTTTGGTATCAACCTGCGCTTCATCAAACCGTTTCTGGCAGCGCTGGCAGGCGGGGCGCTTGGTGGTGCATGGGTGGTCTTCAATCACGTCAATATGACGGCCGTCGGGCTGACGGGCTTTCCGGGGCTAGCGATTGTGCAAGGGGGATCGATGCTTAACTACCTGATTGGGATGTTGATTGCATTCGGCGCCGCCTTTGTTATTTCCTTACTGCTGAAATACAAAACGGATAGCGAATAATGAAGGAAATCCACTTACTCAAGCGCATGGCGCACGCCCTGATGTCAGGCCACTCACGGAAACAAGACGATCCTTATCGCCCAGAATGGCACCTTTCCCCGAGCGTTGGCCTGCTTAACGATCCAAATGGATTTATTCATCACAACGGGCGTTACCATCTGTTTTATCAGTGGAATCCTTTGGCCTGTGCCCACGGAGCAAAATTCTGGGGGCACTGGAGTTCCGCCGATCTGGTGAATTGGAAGCATGAACCCGTGGCGCTGGTGCCAAGCGAAAGCTATGAAAGCCACGGCTGCTACTCCGGTTCTGCCGTGGTAGATCAGGGTGCGATTATGCTGATGTATACGGGTAACGTGAAATACGACGATGGCTCACGTACCGCGTTTCAGTGCCTCGCCCGCGAAAACCCCAACGGTGAATATGACAAGCTAGGAGCAGTGCTGACGCTCCCCGACGGCTACACCGGCCACGTCCGCGATCCGAAAGTGTGGCGTCATGACGATCATTGGTACATGGTGCTCGGTGCACAAGATCTCGATCTTCAGGGAAAAGTACTGCTCTATCGTTCTGCCGATCTGCTGGCATGGGACAAGATCGGTGAGATCGCTGGTTCCCGTTTAGGTGGACTCGGTGATTTTGGCTATATGTGGGAGTGTCCAGACCTGTTCCCGCTGGATGGCAAAGATGTACTGATTTGCTGCCCACAGGGTATTCCCGCCGAAGAGGAACGCTACCTGAATACCTTTCAGGCCGGTTATTTTATTGGCTCACTCGACTACGAAAGCGGTACTTATCCACATCAGGGGTTCCACGAACTGGATCTCGGCTTCGAGTTTTACGCACCGCAAACTGCGCTAAGTGAAGACGGACGACGTCTGCTGTTCGGCTGGATGTCGATTCCTGATGACAATGAGTTTTTTGAACCGACGATCGAACATGGCTGGATCCATACCATGACCTGCCCGCGTGAACTCACACAGCATGGCGATCGCGTTTATCAACGTCCTGCACGCGAATTGCAACAGTTGCGCAGGCAGCATGATATCTGGCAGGGTGCTGCAGACTACGCGCCGCCGCTCGCCATTAGCCGCGCGGAAGTGCTCATCACCGCTCAGGGAGAGTTCCAGTTCAACCTTGCCTCGCAGATCGTTCTCTGTTGGGACGGTGAACGCGTCACGATGAGCCGACGCAACCGTCGCACTGGCGAACCCGAACATCGCTATTGGCGTGGCGATCTGCATCAATTGCAGATATTGTGCGATCGCTCCAGCATTGAGATTTTTATCAACGATGGCGAGGCCGTGATGTCTGCACGCTACTTCCCGGAAAGCGAGGCAACCATCATGTTCAGCGGCTCTGGACGATTAACGCTACAACACTGGCTGTTAGCGCCATGCGTGATAGAATAACGTCCCTTTTTTCTGACAGCAGACCACGCGGTGAAACCGACTAAACGCATAACGATCAGTGACATCGCCGCACTGGCCGGTGTATCAAAATCCACCGCCAGTCTGGTGCTTAACGGCCGCAGCAAAGAGTTTCGCGTTTCTGATGAAACCCGCGATCGTATTTTGGCCGTCGCGCACGAGCAGCGTTATCAACCAAGCATTCACGCACGTTCGCTGCGTTCTTCACGCAGCAATACGCTAGGGCTGGTGGTGCCGGAAATGACCAACTACGGCTTCGCCGTGATTTCCCGCGAACTGGAGATGCGGTGCCGTGAAGCAGGGTTACAGTTACTGATTGCCTGTACCGACGAGAATGCCAGTCAGGAGATGATGGCAGTCAACAGTCTGGTACAGCGTCAGGTCGATGGCTTGATCGTCGCTTCCAGCCTGTTGAGCGATGTCGAGTATCAAAAAATTAATCAGCAACTGCCCGTTGTACAATTTGACCGGGTTATTGGTGATTCCACGCTGCCGATGGTGATTTCCGAAGCGGTAGAATCCACGGCGGAAATGGTCGAGCGTATCGCCCGTCAGCACCGTGATGAGTTCTATTTCCTTGGCGGCCAGCCTCGTATTTCTCCGACTCGCCATCGTCTGGAAGGCTTCCAGCTTGGGCTGACGCGTGCTGGTATCGACTGCCAGCCAGAGTGGATCCTTCACGGCAGCTATCACCCCAGTGCGGGTTATGAAATGTTTGCTCAACTGTGTGCGACGCTGGGGCGTCCGCCAAAAGCGCTGTTTGTAGCCGCCTGCGGCCTGATGGAAGGCGTGCTGCGCTATATGAACCAGCATAACCTGATGGGAAGCGGTATCCGGCTGTGCTGCTTTGACGATCACTATCTGTTCGATTGTTTACCGCTGAAGATCGATACCGTGGCACAGGACTGTGAAAATCTGGCGCGCAACAGCTTTGAAATGATTACAAGTTTGATTGCGCAACAGCCGCTTGAAGAAGATCGGCGCTATATCCCGACGCGTATTCATTGGCGTCACCCTGACTCACGGGCATAGTTCAAAACGGTTCTCAAGCGGCTATTCGCTACAATCACCTCATTGCTAGCAGGTCTATGGCGTCTTTTGTTATTAATGCCGAATAACCCCGTCCCGACGGCTTGACCGATCGGAAAGTTAAGGGTTGCATTGATAGCAATAATGCGGAATCATTTTGTCTAAGCATGATGGTCAAGGAAGACGCTAGGTTCACCTGAATGATAAATAAGGTAATTAATAAGACACGGATTGCCCATGGCTTCGAGAAAAAGCATGAAGCCGGCCTCACGAGCTTCTACATGCGTGAGTCAAGCTCAGCGCACATCCGTAAACTGCACGAGCTTTCCACTCCTGCCAACCTAGATACTGAGATCAGCCAGTCAACCCACGGCGCGTTCCTCAGTCACCCTGCGTTCAAAGAAAATTGCAATTTCATCCATATCCACCGCCTAAGCGGGCATAGTTTAACGCCGCGAAGAGCTGATATTTGTGCTCGAAGAGGGCATAACCGCTTCAAAAACAGGCATCACCACATGTAGCGCATCACCCAAGGGCGTCTAACGGTAGCCCTGATGTGACGGCATAACCATCATATATCACGACCAAAGAAAAGGGAGATTCACATGAACGTTCGCACTATCCGGACACCCGTTAGGCTGGCCGCGCTCGTTGCCGCCACCATCGGCTTAACGGCCTGCGAAGACAAGCCCGACGTAGCAGCAGCACCAGACCAGCCCGCTTCTGCCACCGCCACAACAGCACCCGCACCCGCACCCGCAGCGAAACCTCAGGTGGATGCTAACCAGAAGCTCAATATCTACATCCAATGCTTCAACGCCACCCATGTTTCCGCCAACAAAGCGATGGAGCGGTACGCATCTTGGGTAAAAGACATGAAAGCTGGTCCTACGGGCAAGGAGCGCGTCATTTACGGCATCTACTCGGTATCGGAATCCAGCCTGAAAGACTGTAGCGAGCCCGTTGTCAACGCGGCCCAAAGCGAGCCCGCCATGCCAGCGCTGGACACGGCAGCCAAGGACTACTCCACAGCAGTCACCGCCTGGGGGCAGACGCTGCAGGAAGCCGATACTTACTACAGTCGCGAGAACTATAAAGATGACGCAATGGCACGCGGCAAGGCGATGCACGGCGACATCGTCAAGCACTATGCGGCATTCAACACAGCCAGTCGTCAATTCAATCAAGCCCTGGAAGAAGCCAACGACGAGCGCCAACTGAAGCAACTGGCAGAAATTGAGAAGAGCGAAGGTCGTCAGTTCAATTACTGGTATATGGCTACCATGCTCAGCGCCAAACAACTGGTGAACATGCTGACGCAGGATGACTTCGACATCAATACCGCCACTGCGCGGCTTAAAGCCTATGAAGACAACGCCGACGCACTGATCGAACTGGCCAAGCAGCCCGACACCGTGAAACCCAGGACGTGGTCCGTGATGAATTCACCATTGGAAAATTACCGCATATCCGCCAAAGAGCGCCTGCGCCGCGTGCGCGACAAGACGTCCTACAGCCAAGGTGATCGCATGCTGCTGTCTAATGGCTCTGGCTGGATGGTAAGTGGCAGCGCCGACAAACTCATCAAGAACTACAACTCTCTGATAGAAAGCAGCAACCGCATGCGCTGATTCACGCAGCCACGTTGCATAGAAAGACAACCGCGCGACGAGTTAACCCTGTTGCACGCTTGATAAAGGCTGCGGGAAATGGTGCCTTGGTTGCCTTTCTGAGCGCTGGGCTAGCGGCGCTTTCCCGCATTCATGCGGCACTGGAGTTCACGTCGAAATAAAAAAAGGAATGCGGTTTGGATCTTCACCCCGCATTCCTTCTTAAAACACCACTCTCAACTGTTATTTAGCGGCAGCGGTTTCCGCACCAACCAAACCAACCTTGAGGTAACCCGCTTTACGCAGTGAATCCATCACGCTCATGATGGTTTCATAATCGACGCTTTTATCCGCCTGAAAGAAGATAGTTGTTTCTTTGTTGGCACTGGTTTTCGCATCCAATACCTGAGCCAGAGACTGCTCGTTAATCGCCTCTTCCCCCAGAAACATTTGCTTATCCGCTTTTACTGTCAGATAAAGCGGCTTCTCTGGACGCGGCTGCGGCACGGCTGATGATGCTGGCAGATCGACACGAATATCCACCGTTGCCAGCGGAGCTGCCACCATGAAGATGATCAGCAGAACCAGCATGACGTCAATGAACGGCGTGACGTTGATGTCATGCATTTCACCGTCATCACCTACGTCCTCCTTCAAATGCATCGCCATGACTTAACCCACCCGCAGTTTATGCGCTGCTGAAGACGCCCGGTTATCGTTGCTGGCGGCCACGTCGAGATCGCGGCTTTGCAGCAGCAGCACTTGTGCCGCCACATCACCGACCGTCGCTTTGTAACCAGCAATCGAGCGCGCAAAAACGTTATAGATAACAACCGCAGGGATCGCCGCGACCAGACCAATCGCCGTCGCCAGCAGAGCTTCTGCAATCCCCGGGGCAACTACCGCCAGGTTAGTCGTTTGCGTCTGTGCGATACCGATGAAGCTGTTCATGATGCCCCATACCGTACCGAACAGCCCTACGAACGGTGCAACTGCGCCGACCGTTGCCAGGTAGCCATTACCACGCCCCATATGACGCCCGGTAGCCGCCACACGACGCTCCAGACGAAACGCGGTGCGCTCTTTAATCCCGTTGTTATCATCTGAACGTGCAGAAAGTTCCAGTTCGTTCTGCGCATCCATAACCAATTGCTGCGCTACGCTGCCAGCTTTGAACGCATCCGCCGCCTCCAGCGCATCGTCCAGCGTTTTCACCTGCTCCAGCGCCAGATACTCACGACGCAGGCGACGTTTCGCGCCAGACATTTCGACGCTTTTACTGAAGAAAATCGCCCAGGTAATCACGGAAGCCAGCAGCAAACCGATCATCACCGTTTTCACTACAGCATCAGCGTGCTGGTACATACCCCAGACGGACAAATCGGTTTTCATCAGGTTATTCGTACCCGGCACCGCACTGGCCGGAAGCGTAAGCGCTGACGTCGGCGCGGATGCTTCGGCTGTCACAGGTGCAGGAGAGGATGCCGCAGTTGGTGCCGCATTCTCTGTCGATAACGGCGTCGTTGCCGGAGCCGCAAACGCATTTCCACTTAGTCCCGCCGTACACAGCAGGATAACCAGCACGCTACGGGAAAATGCGCTGAACGCACCACGTTTTTTTTGCCAGGTTGATAACACCTGTTGAGTTGTATTACTGACAGCCGTTTTCACGCTGTGCCTCCACCATTCGTTCTGTACAATAACGCGCACACACCCGCAGGTACTATGCCGCAATAACGCAGCCTGAAATGATACCAAACCCTGAACGAATTGATAGTCGTTCTCATTATTATTTACGTCAGATAACACACTTTTTCTTGCGTTCTGACAGGGTTTTTAGGGGTATTACCTGTATTTCGACGGAAAATGCATAAAGAAGCATGAAGAATTGCATCTAGGAATATATCTGGCAGGCGATAGCGGCAGGTACTCGCCTAAAACACAGCATGATACTGTGAGGTTTTTGTGATCGACATTAAGTTATCACACCATTTCATGGTGGCTGGCGATAAGTTCGATGAAACGAATGGAAACATAAATACACAATAAGACAAATGAAAACATCGTGTTATGCACATTTAGATTGAGAAATCGGGAATAAAAACCCTATAAAACAGCATTTCATATTAGCTTTTTCTTTTGTGACACGAGTCATTCTACGAAGTTGTATAATAGGTTAGCTTAACCCACAGAGAATCCCGACGCGCGCCACGATAATAGCTATACAAGGATGCCGTCTTCTCATCGATGCACCACCATAAATTATTCTATTTTTCATGGGTTAGATTTTTTAATCACCATTTTATTATCGATAATGTCACCCCTACCTCTGGAGATAATTCAATGAAGCTGTCGAAAACATTGATCGGCATTTGTCTGGGTTCTACTGCATTCCTGATGAGCCAAGCGATTCAGGCACAACAAATTAAAGCCTCTGATGTTCACCCTGAAGGTTATCCTAATGTCGTCGCCGTACAGAAAATGGGAGAAAAATTAAAAGCTGCTACAAATGGCAGGCTGGAAATTAAAACCTTCCCCGGCGGTGTATTAGGGGATGAGAAGCAAATGATTGAACAGGCACAGCTCGGTGCGATTGATATTATCCGTGTTTCAATGACGCCCGTTGCCGCTATTTTACCGGAAATCGAAGTCTTCACCCTGCCCTATATTTTCCGTGATGAAGATCATCTGCATAAAGTGCTGGATGGAAAAATCGGTCAGGAAATTGGTGACAAAATTACCCATAGCAGTAAATCAAAATTGGTTTTCCTAGGCTGGATGGACGCGGGAACGCGTAATTTAATCACCAAGCAACCGGTGGCGAAACCAGAAGACCTCAAGGGTATGAAAATTCGCGTTCAAACCAGCCAGGTTGCTCTCGCAACGCTGAAAGCCATGGGCGCTAACGCCATCGCTATGGGCACCAGCGAAGTCTTCAGCGGCATGCAAACCGGCGTGATTGACGGCACCGAAAATAATCCACCAACTTATGTGGCACATAACTACATGCCTGTTGCCAAGAATTTCACCTGGAGTCGCCACTTCATTATTCCTGAGCTATTCCTGTACTCCAAAACCAAATGGGATAAGCTTTCCAAAGAAGATCAGGATCTTATCCTGAAACTGGCGAAAGAAGCACAGCAAGAGCAGCGTGTACTATGGAATGAATATACTCAGCAATCCCTGGATAAAATGAAAGCCGGTGGCGTTCAGTTCCATGAAGTCGATAACGAGTACTATTTCAAAGCGACACAACCTGTACGCGATCAATTTGGTGCCAAATATCAGGATCTGATTAAAGCCGTCGCCGACGTCCAATAATCAATATCTCATCTTAGCGGATAAATAGTCGCTATTTATCCGCCATCCTTAATGGCCTGATACAAACAATTATCCTTCGCTTATCACTCAACTGAGTGAATATAGGTGACACTATGGCACAGTCTTATCACTCAAGTATGGATGTACTTTATCGTATTGCCATGTGGGTTTCTGGTCTGGCGTTATTAATTATGACGCTAATAATTCCTATCGGCATATTCGCACGCTATGTTTTAAACGCGGCATTATCCTGGCCAGAACCCATTTCGATTATTTGTATGGTGACGTTTACTTTTGTAGGTGCAGCAGTCAGCTATCGTTCTAATTCACATATTGCTGTCAGCATGTTGACCGACAGATTGCCAGAATCCGGTAAGAAGATTTGCGTTCATCTGTCAAATCTCCTGATGCTCTTAATCAGCCTGTTTATTCTCTATTACAGCACTGTGCTCTGCATGGAATTATGGGAACAACCCGTCGCGGAATTTCCATTATTAACTGCGGGTGAAAGTTATTTGCCGCTGCCTATCGGCTCGTTAATTACCGTGCTCTTTATCATCGAAAAAATATTTTTCGGCCCGCAGGATCAACGCCCTGTGGTCATGCTTGGCAGTTCTTAATTCGGAGCCAATACCATGGATGCATTTATTCTTGTTGCCACGCTGGCAGTGCTGCTGGCGGTCGGCGTTCCCGTCGCCTACGCGGTAGGGCTGAGCGCGATTGTTGGTGCCTTATGGATCGATTTGCCGCTTGAGGCGGTCATGATTCAGATTACCAACGGCGTGAACAAATTTTCGCTACTGGCGATCCCCTTCTTTATTCTGGCTGGGGCCATTATGGCCGAAGGCGGCATCGCGCGCAGGCTGGTCAGCTTCGCGTATATTTTTGTCGGCTTTATTCGCGGCGGTTTATCACTCGTTAACATCGTCGCATCGACATTTTTCGGGGCGATATCCGGCTCTTCTGTGGCAGATACGGCTTCAATCGGCTCAGTGATGATCCCGGAGATGGAGAAGAAGGGCTACCCACGCGACTTCTCCGCTGCTGTCACCGCCAGCGGCTCCGTGCAGGCAATTCTGACACCACCGAGCCACAACTCTGTAATCTACTCGCTGGCAACCGGCGGCACAGTTTCGATCGCCTCGTTGTTTATCGCCGGGATCCTGCCCGGCCTGCTGCTCAGCCTGACATTGATGGTGATGTGCGTGGGTTTCGCACATCGACGGGGCTACCCAAAAGGCGAACGCGTACCGTTCCGTCAGGCCTTGAAAATCTTCGTCGATACCCTGTGGGGATTGATGACGGTTGTTATCATCATGGGCGGGATTCTGTCTGGCATTTTTACCGCAACGGAGTCTGCGGCCATCGCCTGCCTGTGGTCCTTCTTCGTGACCATGTTTATCTACAAAGATTATAAGTGGTCTGAGCTGCCCAAGCTGATGTACCGCACGGTAAAAACCGTCACGATCGTCATGATCCTGATCGGCTTCGCCGCCGCATTCGGTGCCATCATGACCTACATGCAGTTGCCCGCCCGCATTACCGAGTTCTTCACCTCCATTTCGGATAACAAGTACGTCATCCTGATGTGGATTAACATCATGCTGCTACTGGTCGGTACGCTGATGGACATGGCTCCGTTGATCCTGATCCTGACCCCCGTTCTGCTACCTGTCGCCCACTCGCTCGGCATCGATCCGGTACATTTCGGTATGATCATGCTGGTTAACCTTGGGATCGGCCTGATTACACCGCCAGTAGGGTCAGTGCTTTTCGTCGCCAGTGCGGTGAGTAAACAGAAGATAGAGCAGGTCGTTAAAGCGATGCTGCCCTTCTACTGTGGGCTCTTCTTTGTACTGATGTTGGTCACTTATATTCCGGCTATCTCGCTCTGGTTGCCGAAATTCTTTGGCGTCCACACGGGTTAACGCACGCCCAATTGCGCCATCTTGGTGACTAAGTCTGTATTTAGGGGGAAACACGGTGATGAGGTTCCCGCAGGGATACCTCGCACCGTGGTAGCCCCCGGTATCTCGATCTTTAAACGATCGGCATTGCGCTATGTTTTTTGAATTGTCGCGAATAACATGGCGCTTCTTGCGTTCTTCCTGAAATGTTTTCATCTACCTCCCATCTTATCCTACTTAAGCCCACACGCCGCCCAAGCCGTGATAACGTAGACCTCATAAATCGAACGCTCATAAATCTAATCATGCCCCGCATTCCCACCGCGCTCACCGTCGGAAATAGTCAGCGTAGTGAGTCATTCGGCAAGACTGAACAGAAAAGGTGATAGTGGTTATGACAAGCAAAAAAACGGCAACCGCGTTAGTCGCCGCAGGACGCAGTAAGAAATTCACCCACGGCTCCGTAAACCCCGTTATTCAACGCGCTTCTTCTCTGGTATTCGATACCGTGCAGGACAAGAAACATGCCACGATTAACCGGGCCAACGGTGCGCTGTTCTACGGCCGCCGTGGCACATTGACCCATTTCTCGTTTCAGGAAGCGATGGTGGAACTGGAAGGCGGCGCAGGCTGCGCACTGTACCCTTGTGGGGCGGCGGCCATCTCTAACGCCATCCTCTCTTTCGTTGCGGCAGGCGATCATATTCTGGTAACGGAATCAGCCTACGAACCTACGCAAGATTTCTGCACGAAAGTACTTAGCAAGCTAAACGTCAGCACCACCTATTTCAATCCGCTCATTGGTGCCGGGATTGCTGAGCTAATCCAGCCGAATACCAAAGTGGTCTTTCTTGAATCACCGGGCTCTATCACCATGGAAGTCCACGATGTGCCGGCCATCGTCCAAGCCGTGCGCCGTATCAATCCCGAGATCGTTATCATGATTGATAATACCTGGGCTGCGGGCATCTTATTCAAGGCGTTCGACTTCGATATTGATATCTCAATTCAGGCCGGTACGAAATATATCGTCGGCCATTCCGATGCCATGCTCGGCACGGCAGTCGCTAACGAACGCTGCTGGGTACAGCTACGTGAACACTCTTACCTGATGGGGCAAATGGTGGATGCTGATACCGCTTATGTCGCCAGCCGCGGCCTGCGCACATTGGGCGTCAGACTCAAACAGCATCAGGAAAGCAGCATCCGCATTGCGAAGTGGCTGGCGGAACGGCCAGAAGTGGCGGTCGTTAACCACCCCGCGTTACCAGGATGCAAAGGACATGAATTCTACAAGCGCGATTTTAACGGCTGCAACGGCTTGTTCTCCTTTGTGCTGAAAGAGAAATTAAGCAAAGAAACCTTGGCGCATTATCTGGACCATTTTGAGCATTTCAGTATGGCATATTCCTGGGGTGGCTTTGAGTCCCTGATTCTGGCGAACCAGCCAGAAGAACTCGCGACCATTCGCCCTGTGAGCGGCGTGGATTTTACCGGTACACTTATTCGGTTACATATTGGACTTGAAGACAGTGACGATCTGATCGACGATCTGGCCGCAGGTTTCAGCAGACTGAGCGCCTAACAAGGCGTCAGCAAGCAGGTGCTCAGGCCAACAGCAGGAAAACAAAATACAGAAAGTGTGACGACCATAAAAGCGCCGCGTCTTGATTTCCCCTGCGGCGCAGTGGGTAATGCGTTATGATAATCGTGAGTCAACGCTTACCAAAAAAACGGCGTTACCTTAACCAAAATGTAGCATTAAGCCCTGTCGTATTATCACGATGCGACAAGGCGTTTGCCCCATACCGATTTTAGGGCTTGATAGGCAATAGATTTCAGGTAACCCAGCGCTCTACCTCCGCTGCCTGAGAAATAATGAATATCGTCACTGGCGGGAAGTAATATGAGTATGGTTCACGACATTATTCAGGCGCTCTGGCAGCAGGATTTTAGTGCACTGGCCGATCCCCACGTCATTTGGGTAATTTACGGCATTCTGTTCACAACGCTGTTTCTGGAGAACGGCCTGCTACCGGCCTCTTTTCTGCCCGGCGATAGCCTACTGCTGCTCACCGGAGCTATGATTGCCAAAGGCGTGATGAGCTTTTTCCCCACAATGATTCTACTTACCATCGCCGCCAGTCTCGGCTGTTGGCTCAGTTACCTCCAAGGGCGCTGGCTGAGCGATACCCGATTGGTAAAAGGCTGGCTGTTGCAACTTCCTGCACATTACCACCAACGCGCCCATCACCTGTTCCATCGCCACGGCCTGACGGCGCTGCTGGTGGGTCGGTTTTTAGCCTTTATCCGCACGTTGCTGCCAACGATGGCGGGGATTTCTGGGTTAAATAATACGCGTTTTCAAATTTTCAACTGGCTTAGCGGGCTGCTGTGGGTCGGCGGGATTGTCACGCTCGGCTATGCGCTTAGCCACATTCCGCTGGTCAAACGCTATGAAGATCAGGTGATGACCGCGTTGATCCTGCTGCCTATCATTTTACTGGTCAGCGGTCTTATTGGTATGGCTGTTGTGGTGTGGCGTAAAAAACGGACGGTCGCCTAATCGGTCAACCGTTCGATTTATTGCCGCAATCAGCCTTCCTCAACCGCCATATTGTTGGCCTTTAATCTCGTGACTTCGTCACCTGGCGTCGCACCAAAATAGCGCTTAAATTCCCGGCTAAACTGCGACGCACTCTCATACCCGACACGAGCCGCTGCAACACCGGCTCTCAGGCCATCATTGAGCATCATCACGCGCGCTTTATGTAAGCGGTAGGACTTCAGGTATTGCAATGGCGATGTGTTAGTGACCGCCTTGAAGTTATGATGAAACGCGGAGACACTCATATTCACCTCGGCGGCCAACTGTTCCACATTCAGGCTATCGGCGTAGTGACTCTCAATGCGTCGCAGCGCTTTGGTGATTTGGCTGAAGTGCGTGTGCCGATTCACCAACGCCTGTAATGCCGCACCACGTTCGCCACAAAGCATATGATAGATAATCTCGCGCACAATCGCCGGGCCTAGCACACGGGCATCGCGCGGGTTATTCATCGCATCCAGCAGTCGCTCGACGGCACACAGAATCTCATCGTTCAGCGGTGCGCTATTCACCCCGCACGTGCAGGAGCAGGGGCGGATCGCGCTGTCATCATCACCGATGTCGATCAGTAAATCCTGAAGCATCGGGATATCGATGCTGATAGCAATCCCCACTAGCGGGTTCTCAACGCTGGCTATCGTTTCACATTCGAACGGCAGCGGAACGGTCATCAACAGATAATTTTCCGGGTCATACAGGAACGTTTTTCCGCCCAAATAGCCAATCTTTTTGCCCTGGAGAATGATGACGATCGTCGGCTCATACATCACTGGCACTCGCGGATGATGCTGTTCCGTATACAGAATTCGAACCTGCGGCATGAGCGAAGGCGTGACCCAGCTTTTGGTTGAACAGCGTATTGCCTGCTGCACGATGTGTTGCCGCACAGTGGATTGCTGTTCTGTTTGTTTCTGAACTGTTTGTCCCTGAACAAGCCGCTCACATTGGATTTCCGTCGACATGTCCTGGCCTTTCGTCAACACGCCTTGGTCTTCAATCAACATAGTGTTATCTCACTACTCGTTATTTTTCCTGCCTGAAGCCTTTCTCCTGACAGGAGAAGCAAAATGGCATACCTGCGAATTATTATCACCCTTTTCTCCTACATTTTGTAGAAATAGGCAATAACCAAACAGAAATGTGCATTGAACCTCTCCCCTCGGTTGATGACAATACTGAGCATACATTTGCCCACTATCCATTCGGGAAAAGACATGAATAAAACGATTGAACTGTTTACGTCACATCGCAGCGAACGTAGCTATCTTGATAAACCGATTCCCGATGATGTACTGGATGCCATTATTCAGTCCGCACATTTGGCACCGACGTCCGTGAACTCTCAGCAGGTTTCACTCATCGTCACCCGCGACCCCGCGCACAAAGCACGCATTGCTGAACTGGCCGGTGGCCAACCGTGGATTGCCAAAGCGCCTGTATTCATCACCGTCGTGCTGGATATGCATAAAACGCAGGTTGGGATTGCCATGAGCGGCAAACAGCAACACGCGCATGAAAGTCTCGAAAGCCTGATCGCTGGCACAACGGATGTCGGCATCGCGCTCGGCACATTGATGGCCGCCGCACGTTCATTTGGCCTGGGTATCGTCCCGATTGGCGGCATCCGTCGTGAACCGCAGGCGATGATCGACTTTCTGGAACTTCCTGAACTGACGTTCCCTGTCGCCGGCGTTGCTATCGGCTACGTCGATGCCCCTGCGCATCAGAAACCGCGCCTGCCGCTGAGTTCATTCCGCCATGATGAAACCTATCATCAGGACGCTCTGCCTGCGGCGATTGAACAATATAACCACACGCTGGTGGCGCACTGGCAACAAACTGGCCGCGCAGACGGTGACAACTGGGGTGATAACACCGCCAGCTATTACCAACACATCTACTTCCCTAAAGTCTTACCCGCGATCCTTCAACAGGGCTTTAAACTGGACAAATAACCTATGCTAAATTTCACACTTCATACCCCTACCAAGATTTTGTTTGGCGAAGGCCAGATTGCTGAATTAGGCAAAGAAATTCCTGCCGATGCCCGTATTCTCATCACCTACGGCGGCGGCAGCGTGAAACACAATGGCGTGCTGGATCAGGTCTATCGCGCACTGGAAGGCCGCAACGTACACGAGTTTTCTGGCATTGAGCCTAACCCGACGTATGAAACGCTGATGAAAGCCGTCGAAGTCGTCCGTGCAGAGAAGATTGATTTCCTGCTGGCGGTTGGCGGGGGCTCGGTGGTTGATGGCACGAAATTTATCGCTGCCGCCGCAGATTATCAGGCGGCACAGGATCCGTGGCATATTCTGCAAACTGGCGGAGCAGAAATCGATCGCGGCGTCGCACTCGCAGCGGTACTCACTCTGCCAGCAACCGGTTCGGAATCCAACAACGGTGCGGTCATCACCCGTAAATCCACCAACGATAAGCTCGCCTTCCGTTCACCACACACACAGCCGCTTTTCGCCGTGCTCGATCCGGTCGTGACTTACACTCTGCCTGCTCGCCAGATCGCAAACGGCGTGGTCGACGCCTTCGTTCATACGGTGGAGCAGTACCTGACGTATTCCGTCGATGCCAAAGTACAGGATCGTTTTGCGGAAGGTTTACTGCTGACGCTGGTTGAAGAAGGCCCACGCGCACTGGCTGAACCGGAAAACTACAAGGTCAGAGCCAATGTAATGTGGAGCGCGACCATGGCGCTGAACGGACTGATTGGCGCAGGCGTGCCGCAGGACTGGTCAACTCATATGCTGGGACACGAGTTAACGGCGCTACACGGCCTCGACCATGCCCAAACGCTGGCTATCGTCCTGCCCGCCATGTTGACGGCAAGAAAAGCTCAGAAACGCGACAAGCTGCTGCAATACGCCGAACGCGTCTGGAATCTGCGTGACGGTAACGAAGACAAGCGCATCGACGGCGCAATTGCCGCTACGCGTGATTTCTTCGAGAAAATGGGCGTACCGACCCGCCTGTCTGACTATCAGTTGGACGGCAGCTCCATTCCGACGCTGGTCGCCAAACTCAGTGAACACGGCCTGACCGCATTAGGCGAGCACCACGATATTACGCTGGAAGAAAGCCAGAAGATTTATGAAGCGGCACGTTAAGGTACTTCGTATTTAGCTACGCCACTGCCTATCTGGAAGTAACGGATAGGCAGTGCCACAGTGGAATCAAATACTCACCACACCTGTTGTCGATAAAATATCATCCAATGTTTACCGTTCCCCCACCAATCAACACGCCACCGCAACTCACCCCATCACCAGAACGCGCAGCAGGTTTACCATCAATAAACACACTGGATGAACCGCTACTAATGTTCCGACTGTGGCCGTGAGGGGCCAGAGGATCGCCCTGGCGTGCCAAAGGTAAACCATCGACCTTAACTGTTGATGAGCCAGCAATCACTGGCGTCGGCGGGTGGCTACCGTGCCCAGTGTCGCTATCTCCTAATTTAACGGCGTTGCCCATATCATTATCCTCCGTATTGGTGTCTTCCGTTGCAAATACGATTCGCTCATTCAGACCCTGTATTATTTTTCACCCTATCGGTAGCGTTCAAACGCTACCGAGCGCACCATCATGTTGCCTGTTTGCAATTTCAACACCAGCATCATTCGGGTTATTATTATTTTTAGAAAAAGCCCGTTCTAAAAAATCTCTATCTGGAATTTCGTTATATTTCTCTGAATTTAATTCGCTATCAGGAAATGGTGCTGGAATTGATTTTATATGAGGGATGTTATCAATTACCTTAAGTTCGCCGTCAAATTCATCTGTTTTTTTCGTTTCTTTATTATCATGCATCGAGTCATTCGATATATCCGTTGGAATTATCCCTGCATGGCGGAGTGCTTGCCAAGTGAAATCGATGCAGCTATTTGCCACACCATTATAATAGAGATTAAAATAAGTTTCATCATGTTTTATAGCTAAACGACCAAACTCATCTATTTTACCATACTGTTTTTTAGCTATTTCAAACTCTCTATTATAATATGGCTTTTCATAATGAATGGTATCATTTTTCGTTACTTGTCCTCTCCCAAGAGCTCCTGATTCAATAGGAGCAAATCCATACGAATGATAATCAGTCAATATATTACTCTTATTATATATTTTAATTTGAAGCCACATATGACCGGCTAGCGATGTCTTTCTCTTTCCCTTTTTATATTTCGGCAGTCCGTTATCTTCGTTTAAGGGAGTTCCTGGGTATGCAGTATAAATAGTAACAGTATATCTGTACTCTAAAGAATCAATAACGTTGTCTACAAACTCTTTTCTCGCATAGGGTGGCGGACATGTAGCACAAGCTTGGCCTGCATTATAGTTTCCCTCTTGATCAGGGTATGCAAACTGTTCAATTTCTTGTTTTTTTTGTTCAGCAGTGATGTCATCTTTATTAATTATATGTTCGAGTAACTTTTCAGTTCTATTTATCGGTTCCATAAAAAATCCATTTTATTTAATTGAATATTGATATATATGAACGTAGAAATCCACATCATCATTTTTTATCTTATCATTGTCTGATAGCACCTCAAAAACCGCCCTATACTGACCATATTCATAGCCAAATTCTTTTATATCGAATAAAATCCCCTCTCCACTACCAGACGATATCTTAAGTGATGATATTTCTTTTTTAAAAAAAACCGACTCTGTCAAATCGTTATTTATCTTATAAATAACGACCGTTAAAAATGGGTCGCTATTTTTTACTGAATGATTATCTTCGAATAACAAATCAACCACTGCGTTATATTCTTCACTTTTCTTGCGTTTCAATAATATTGAAATTTCTGGTGATGGAGTATTTACTGGAAATAAATAAAATAGCTTAGGTTGTGGTTGAGGCACATTCCAAAAATAAAAATCAACAATCTCTCCTTTCTTATGTAATTTTATAGGCTTATCTATTGAATAGTATTCGTCGTTAATGATTGTCGCCTTCGGGGTTAAGAAAAAATAAGGATCATCAGAAGGTGGTTTCATCCACTGGTATAGCCATGCCGACCCCATCCCTAGTAAAACACCGACTATCAAAAGTATTGATTTCATTCTTTAACGACTCCATGTTAAAAGCATACATTCACATTCGTGTTGTTAGAATAGCCAATTTATTTAAATACTCCAAACATATTTAACCTTAAGGTATACCCGTCATACTTTAAGTTACATGTGCGTTGGCTGCATTACTCAGCACACAGGTGTATACCTCGCCACGTAGAGGCCGCGGCAAGGTGCGTTCAAGTCTGCCTTTGGCTGATTTGTCAGCCCCCGAACCACTTACCTAATTACCTAATTACCTAATTACTTCACGTAACACGCCACTCCGCAGAGAGTGCATTCAACACTTCAGATATCTATCCTTTTCAAGAGGGGTATGTTCCCAAAACATCTTTTAACAAATTATCAACGCGATAATAACCCGGTAATTCTTCACGACTTAACATATCGCGCCAAGACTCAGGGAGTTGTTCTAATGAATAACAATCCTTTTCTATAAACAAATGAATTAATCCACAAATCGAGTGATCATCGTCAATGCCATTTTCTTTGCAAAAAGAATAACTCTCGCTAACAAAATATTTTACCGAAAAAGTTGTAGGATATTCCAAAGCGTCTTGATAAAAATAAAAATCCTGATTCGGGTCATCTTGATTACTACTATTATAAACGTGATGTATTTTTTCTTTATATTTAATTAGCGTTTTAGAAACTAGCTCATCAACATATCTAATTTCAGCCAATTTATTAAGTACATCAAATTGTGACGAGCTAAATTTTAAAAATTTCAACCTACTCTTAGCCATCAAAGGAAACTGTGTACGAACAGAATTAAAATTTTCTTCTCGTATCGTTCCATTATAGTCAGTCACAACTTTCTCAATGGGCCCCATGAAGCAGAACAGTTCCCACTCAGTCAGAACATCACACAAAGACCAGATATTTCTCGGATCATAAAAACGGAAAAATACGGGTTTTTCTTCATTAGGGATCTGTACATGCAAATATTTGCGTAAATGTTGCCGTAACATTTTCATTTCAGCCTTGCTTTCCAACAGAATTCCCCAAGGCGTTTTCCTTCGTTTCAGCCACTGGGAGACCCTATCATCTACCTGCACCAGATGCGGAGCCAAACGTCCAATATCTTCAGGTATCGGCTCCGCGTATAAACTGGCATGGGGTGGATCTAATTGCTCCAGCATCGAAAATAATTCAGGTTCTACGGCAGCATCGACAATCGCCCACTGTGTTAATTTACTCACTTTGCTTATCCTTAGCCGGGCAATGTGCCACAAACATCGTCCCTGCGGCCGCTGCAGCCTTTAGAATCGCCGGATCTGCTGGCAAGGCCAAATCGCCTGGGCTACCGCCGGAATTAAGGTTAATCGCGGGGCCTTTAATATCGACGCCCCCCGCATGCACAACAACAAAGCTGCCCCCCACTCTAAGCGTGAGTTTGCTACCACTTTGCAACGTCAAATCTCCGTTGCTGTCCACGCTAAATATACCACTGATTTTCTGTGCCAAATCGCCTTTGACTTGTATACCTCGATCACCTTCCGTCAGCGATAAATTGTTGCCTGTGATTTTGTGATCTTGATTGCCTTCCACCGTGACCTTACGATCATTGGCGATCACCAGTTCTTCATCATGCCCGATACTCGTCGTGCGGTTATAGTCCACGCGTTCATCTTTGGAATTGCGTACCCGTACCGCCATATTTTTCTGCGCATGTAAAAAGATCTCTTCATTATCGGTCGCGTCCTCAAAGCTCAGTTCGTTAAAGCCTTTTCCCTTGTGCGTTTTCGAACGAAGAACGGTACGCGTCTTATTTACCGGTAACGGGTACGGCGACGGGTTGGTGGCATGAAAGGTTCTGCCGGTCACTATCGGCTGGTCTGGGTCGCCTTCAAGGAAGCTGACAATTACCTCATGGCCGATGCGCGGGATGGCTATCAGCCCGTACTGGCCGCCCGCCCAGCCCTGACTCACCCGCACCCAGCAGGAGCTCTGGTCGTCACTCGCCCCGTAGCGGTCCCACGGAAATTGCAGTTTGATTCGACCGTACTCGTCACAGTAGATTTCTTCACCGGCCGGCCCCACCACCGTCGCAATCTGCGGGCCGTCCACCATCGGCTTGTACGGCAGGTCGGCTCGCCAGGTGGTGTTGGCGCTGATAACCTCGAAGCTGTTGCTGTAAGTTGTGGGTTCACCGCCGCTTTCTTCTTCCAGCGCCTGCGGTTGCTGCCCGCTGTGGGTGATGGCCACCAGTTGCCAGCCGGTGTTGAGGGGCAGGTTGGGGTGCTCGGTGAGGGTAAAACTGCTGCCCGGCATCAGCATCGCCGCGTTGGAATCACCCGCGCCGGTGATGGCATTCGCCCGTAACGCCTCCAGCCGGTAGCGGCTGAACGCCTTGCCGCTCGGGTCCTTTTTGAAGCGCCCGGGGTAGTCGAAGTGCTGATAGCTTTCGCGCTGATGGTCCAGTTCGCTGCTCATCTTCTTGTGCAGCAGGCCATAAGCCGGGGTTTTGAAGCTGTAGTCCTTGAGCGCCACTTCAGCCGTGCTGACCCGCTCGGCGTAGCGGAAACGGTGGACGTACTCGCCTTCGCTCAATCCCTGCGTGGCAAGGTTGAAGAACAGCTCGGGGCCTTTCGCCAGCGCCCCGGCATCGTCGGCAAAAACCACCCGGTGTTTGCCTTCCTCAAACTCATGGAAGAAGTACAGCCCTTCCTCGGCTGCCAGTCGGGTGACAAACGCCAAATCACTTTCGCGGTACTGCACGCAGTACTCACGCGGGGCATGGTCATGGCGTAACGAGAAGGCGTAGTCGGTAATCCCGGCTTCTTCCAGCAGGGTGCCGATAATCACTTCCGGCTTCTGCGCCTGAAAGATGCGGGCGTTGGTACGCAACCCGAGTCGCCACAGCGCCGGACGCACCTCCGCCTGATAGCGGGTGCGGCGAAAGCCGGTGTCGCCCTGGGCAAAGGCGCTGATTATCCCGCCTACCCGACGCTTCAGCTCACCGTCGTACCACATCATCAGCTCACACGGCTGGTCCAGCACGGCACCAAAACCCACATCCGGCAAGGCACTGGCCAGATTGAGGGACAGGGCAAACGGCTGGTTAAGCACCTCGCTGAGCTGAAAATCCACCACCGCAAAAGTGCTTTCCGGCAACGCGCCGACCTTCACGGTGAACTGTAATCCTGTACTGTTGGCCATCCGTCCTCTCCTTTACCCTTCACCGCTGACATGGCTACCGCACGCACTGGATCTCCCCAGAGCGGCACGTCGCTATTGTGATTGCTGAAATACCCGATTACTGCAATACCTGAGTGGGGGTCTGCGTCTGCCCACACCGCCGCTCAGGCGAAAAACCCGGCACGGTGGCCGGGTTGGAGACAGAACGATTAAGCTTCGACCGGCGCGCGCCAGTCGTCGGAACCAGAGGTTCCAGCGACGGTGTGCTCCCAGTCGATTTTGCGGTAGGCCAGTGAGACTTCAATCAGTTGGGTGTAGTCCAGCTTGGCCGGGTCCTGGCAGTGTGGCATCTGGCAGTTAACATCCACGATGGTGGCATCGGTCAGCACGGTAGAGAAGAAGTGCTCCTGTTTGCCTTCCACCGAGGTGCGATACCACTTCAGGGTGACGGTTGGCAGCATTTCACCGGAGGCGAGGGCGTTGTACATCAGCGGCACCGCTTTGTTCAGTGCGACGGTGAATTTGAACGGCTTGTGTACGCGCTGACCGGATGGCTGACCGGATTGCGGGTCGGTTGGTACGGTAACGACGTGTTTGAATTCCTGCACCAGCATTTCGTCTTCGTGGCCTTCCACGTAGATGTTGCCGACAGAGTCAGAGGTGAAAGCACCCGCGGTAATGTTGCCCTGAGTTTTTCCTTCGATGCTGATATAGCATGGAGTTGGCATGGTATTGCTCCTTGTTGTTGAACGAGTTGAATAACTTCACGCTCTGTATAGCAATTCGCATGCCAATTTTTATCCTGTTGTTTTTGCTGATGAATCACTTAAGTCATATTTTCCTTAAGCCAAATTTGAGCAAAAAGTTGCGCAGACCTCGCGAAAAAACGGCATCCATTGCGCAAACAGTGATTTACACCAGAAAGTGAGCAAGAAGTTGCGCAGAATGCGCAGTAATGCTGAAAGTTTTCCTTAGTGATAAATTAATCAAAGGAATAACCAATTTAAACACGGTGTTTTGATAGGTTAATGACAAATAAGGTGATAATTTGCGCACGTTTGCGAAGGGTGTGAGTAAGCGGTTACTTACATTTATTATGCAAAATAGGCATAAGTTTGATTTCATCAGGTAACACATAGCCGACGCATTTTTCTACTAGACTGAAATCATATGCCTGTTCCTGCGAGGGATCACGTTCCTCTCTGTCCGTGATATGAACAGGTCGCCCATCCGGTTAACCCTATGATACGTTTATGGATTAACGGATATAAAAGGAGAATGAGATGACGCAACCGAAAGTTAAGCTGGCGGACGGCAATATCATGCCCCAGTTGGGCCTTGGGGTCTGGCGAGCAAGCAGTGAGGACACGGTGATCGCCGTGTCCGAAGCCTTGTCCATCGGCTATCGGGCGATCGACACCGCCGCGATTTATAAGAACGAGGAAGCGGTCGGTCAGGCGCTGAGCTCCGCGAATCTACCGCGTGAAGAAGTGTTCATCACCACCAAGCTCTGGAATGGCGATCACACCGATCCTCAGAAAGCACTGGAAGAGAGTCTGCGCAAGCTTCGGCTAGACTACGTCGATCTCTACTTGATTCACTGGCCATTGCCGCAACAGAATACCTTTGTGGATGCCTGGCGTGGGCTAATCAAACTTCAGGAACAAGGCCTGGCGAAAAGCATCGGTGTCAGTAATTTCCATATTCATCATTTACAGCGGTTAAAAGAAGAAACGGGCGTCTTACCGGTCATCGATCAGGTCGAACTGCACCCGCTTCTCCAGCAAAAACAGCTCCACGCCTGGAATGCCACACACCATATCCAGACGGAATCCTGGAGCCCGCTGGCACAGGGGGGCGAAGGGGTCTTCGACCACCCTATTATCCGTAAACTGGCGATGAAATATGGGAAAACACCCGCCCAGATTGCGATCCGCTGGCATCTGGACAGCGGGCTGGTGGTGATCCCTAAATCGGTGACACCTTCGCGCATCAAGGAAAACTTCGAGGTATTCGATTTCCGTCTGGATAAAGACGAACTAGGTGAAATTGCCAAGCTGGACTGCGGAAAACGTCTGGGATCGGACCCAGACGAGCCGAGAAACGATTAACCCACCTTAGATGCCAGCATTCTCCCTGCTGGCATTTTTTTCTCTAATCAGCAAACTGAATCTCATACACATCGCTACGGCAGTGTGCCTCACTGTATTCCAGCAGTTCGCCCTGTTCGTTATAAACATGCAGTTGGCAATACAATATGGGAGCCCCTGCGACAATACCAAGAAGTTCGGCAACCTCTTCCACACAGGACATCGCTTTAAAACGATAGCGTTTTTTGTCCGGCGTGATCCCACGTGCCATCCAATATTGATAGAGGGACTGTTCGAGCGTTTCTGGATCGGGTAAAAATTTTTGCGGGATCCAGGTCGTTTCCAGCGAGACCGGCTCACTATTGCTGAGCCGAACGCGCCGCAGGTAGGTGACGGTTTCATCTTCCAGTTGAGACATTTTTTCAGCAATAGCCGTAGGTGGAACCTGTATTGCCTTCTCCAGCCAGAGGCTGCCGGCAACACCGCCTTGCTTCAACACCAGTGCGGTGAACCCTTCATCTTCCGCACTCAACGCATAATTAAGCCGTTGGGCAACGCGAGTTCCTACCCCCTGCTGACGAACAATCAGACCCTTCTCTTCCAGCAACGACAAGGATCGGGAAACAGTTACTCTCGATAATCCCAACTGTTGTGCAATCAATCTTTCCGCAGGTAAGAACTGGCCTGACAATGTCTTCCGACGGCCGATTTCTGATTCAAGCAACGACGCGAGCTGCATATAGCGAGGCGCCGACGGCATCCCGGTCAGTTGCTCCCTGACCCAAAGCAGTAATTCCCGCATAGTGCAACCTTTTCAGTGACGCAGCGTTCTGGCTGCGAACGAGTTAAAACAGAAGTGAACCTGATTCCATGGCGCCACGAAACACTCGGACTCTGAATTTGTTGTAATAAAAAATATTTTTATAACGCATTAAACCCAGTATCCAAGCCGCAATATTCCCTTAGTCCAGAGCAACCTCTCTCTATAAGGTATCGTCCGTGCGGCTCCGCATCTTTAATTTTGGTTTGTCTGAATAGAGGTGGATCACATTAAGAAGCAAGCGGAGATGGGAAACACTGCCGTTACTTCCATAACGGCGGAGGGTTGCAGGCAGGATAGAGATTTACATCGCAGTCTGTACGATGAGCTGTCCCGTCGAGCCGCGATCGGCCAATTCCAGCGTCTGGCTGTAATAGAGGAAAGGGAACGCCATTGAAGAAGGCTGCATGAAATACACCAGCAGCTCGACATCGTTATTCACCCATACCGTATCTTTCCAGCCGCTGTCTTCTACTGCCGGTGGGCCACCGTTCACGCTGCGCACCAGAAACTTAACGCCCTGAATGTGGAAAGCCTGCGGCGTATCGGCGTGGATAATCCAGCGTTCACAACGACCAAGCTGGGTTTGCACATCAGCACGCGTCATGTCCCACATCGCACCGTTGATACCGGGCAGACTATCACCCAAACGGAATTCACGCGTGCGGCTAATACTGCCTTCAATGATGTTGTCAGCCAGCAAACGCATCGGTAGATTGTCCGTTACCAATGGCAACAGCCCCGTCGGTTTAAGCGTAACGATTTGGGTGGAAATCAGGATGCTGGAAGGCTCAAATAAGCCCCGCAGGCGATCCATAATTCCAGCAGACTCGCCGGCCGTCAGCGTAACCTCTTCGCCTTGCGACATATCGACCAATATTTCGCGTCGTTCTCCTGGCGCGAGCGACAGTTGGTTCACCGCCATCGGTGCCGGTAACAGTCCTTGATCGCTGGCGATCACATGCATCGCTCGGCCATCGCTCAGCCGCATTACGTAACGCCGGGCGTTCGACGCATTCAACAATCTCAGGCGAACCCAGCCGCGAGAAACTTCAACAAAGGGATTTTGGACGCCATTGACTAACAGCGAGTCCCCCACGAACCCACCGTTAGAAGGCGGGTTATAGAGAGGGACGCCAAAGTTATCCAGCCGTTTATCCTGAATAATCAACGGGAAATCATCGACACCGTAATGATTGGGCAACGGCAGGGATTTACTGATGCTGTCTTCCACCAGCCACAGCCCTGCCAATCCGTTATAGATATGGGGTGCCATGCGGTTCGGCGTATTCGCATGATACCAGCAGGTCGCCGACGGCTGACGAACCGGTAATACCGGCGACCAGTCGCTCCCCGGTGAAATGATGCGGGCTGCGCCGCCCATTAGCGGCCCCGGCACCTGTAACCCGCCAATCGTCATCGCGACAGGCTCATTCAGGCGATTGCTGTAAATTAGTTTAATGTCATCGCCGTCATAGACTCGCACCGTCGGCCCCAAATAACGGCCATTAATGCCCCAAATGGGCGTCTTACGATCGCTAGAAAATGCCCAATGAGCACGCTGCATCGTCAGAAAAAGAGGCTGGCCTCGGCGCGACTCCAGTAATGGCGGTATAGGTAATGCAGTGGGATTCCCGCTGGCTTTCGCTGCCAGTGGCGTCATACCCGCACATAACGCAAGGCCCGATGCCTGAATAAACTGACGTCGGCTGAGTGACATAATGACTCCGTAAATCCAATAAACCGTAAGCAAAGTTTAACTTCCGATTAGGTATTCGGAAGAAATAATCCTAGATACCCGCCATCCCTCAAGCAGCCAGTGCGTTGGCCTCCTGCCGCTCGAATGATTTAGGGTAGAACCTGATGGGGTAAACTTATTTTTTGTCTGCCGCTTCGCGCGCCGCGACTTCCGCATCCAGTTCAGCAATCTTGGCAGCCATCACATCATGGCAATGTGCAGCCAGTTCACGGACCTGATCTTTGGTATACGCACGGGTATCAATGGGTGGCAGCATTTCTACGATAACGAGGCCGTTATTCCAGCGGTTCAATTTCACCTTATTACTGGTAGTAGAAACACAAATCGGCACGATCGGCACGTTTGCGCTAATCGCCGCATGGAACGCACCCGTTTTGAATGGCATCAGACCGCGCCCACGGCTACGTGTACCTTCGGGGAACATCCAGATGGAAGTATTACGCTCTTTAATGTGTTTCACCACCTGAGCGATGGTGCCATGCGCTTTGGTTCGGTTTTCACGGTCAATCAGCAAATTACCCGTCAGCCAGTATAGCGGGCCGAAGAACGGGATCCACAGCAGGCTTTTCTTACCCACGGTAACGGTGCGAGGCTGAACCGCGCTGGATACCGTGACCATATCGTAGTTGTTCTGATGATTCGCGATATAGATACAGTTGCCGTAATGCGCCGCGTCTTCCGGTATCCGCATGTCGACTTTCAGGCCAAACACCACGGATAAGCGACCAAACAGATGGCCGAAGGTCGCCACATGGCGGGGATTTCTAGGGCTGAACAGGCAGTAAAACAAGCCGAAAATACAGATCAAAATCGAAAATATAACAACAACAAAAAAACGCAAAATGGATAACATAGCAACCTCATTAACCAACAGCCGCCGCTAGTATAGCGATTTCGCGCTAAAACACACGGTGATTCAATTTGCTGCGGGATAGCAACCAGACATCAAAGAAAGGCGGTATAACACCGCCTTTGCACTCTTTTATATACAGAGGATTTATTCTTCGCTGCTGCCAGTATTAACCTGCTGCGGTGCATCCACCTCAATGCGGTCGATACGCTGTAGCCCACGCAGCAACGTGCCTTTCCGTCCGCGCTCACCCTGATATTTCTGCAGCTCGTTCGGACGCAGCACCAGCTTACGCTTACCGAAATACAGCGTGACGGAAGCCTGTGGTGGCAGCAGATACAGCCAGGTCAGACGGTCTTTACCTTCCGCAAAGTCAGTCGAGGAGATGGACACGATCTTGTTACCCTTGCCTTTCGACAACTGTGGCAAATCAGAGACAGGGAACAGCAGCATTCTGCCCGCGGCAGTGATCGCCATTAGCAGATTATCCTCGCCCTTGATCTCGATCGGCGTCAGCGCTTTCGCATTATCCGGCAGCGTAATAATCGCTTTACCCGCACGGTTACGCGCCACCAGATCGTTGAAGGTACAGACAAATCCATAGCCTGCATCCGATGCCATAAGCAACGGCTGATCGTCTGCGGCCATCAGCACTTGTTCAATCGTCGCACCCGGCGGCGGCGTGAGTTTGCCCGTTAGTGGTTCGCCCTGACCGCGCGCAGAAGGCAGCGAGATCGGATCCAGCGCGTAGCTGCGGCCGGTGGAGTCAATGAACACCACGGGCTGGTTGCTCTTGCCTTTCGCTACCGCGCGGAAACTATCGCCCGCTTTATAGCTCAACCCGGTAGGATCGATATCATGCCCTTTGGCGCTGCGTACCCAGCCCATTTCCGACAGCACAATGGTGACCGGTTCAGACGGCACAAAGTCGTGTTCACTCATCGCTTTTGATTCACTGCGCTCATGCAGCGGCGAACGACGATCGTCACCATAGGCTTGCGCATCTGACTGAATTTCTTTCTTGATCAGATTGCTGAGCTTACGCTCTGACGCCAGCAGCGCTTGCAACTGATCGCGCTCTTTGGCCAAATCATCCTGCTCACCGCGGATTTTCATCTCTTCCAGCTTGGCCAAATGACGTAATTTCAGCTCCAGGATCGCTTCAGCCTGTGTTTCACTCAGGCTGAATTGGCGCATCAGAACGGGCTTTGGCTCGTCTTCCGTGCGGATGATATGAATCACTTCATCAATGTTCAGGAACGCAATCAGCAAGCCTTCAAGAATATGCAGACGCTTGAGCACTTTTTCCAGACGGTAGTTCAGTCGGCGGCACACGGTGTCACGACGGAATACCAGCCACTCGCTCAGGATCTCGACCAGCCCTTTCACGCTGGGACGACCATCCAGACCGATCATGTTCATGTTAACGCGATAGCTCTTTTCCAGATCGGTAGTGGCGAACAGATGGTTCATCACCTGGTCCATATCGATACGGTTCGAGCGCGGCACCAGCACCAGACGGGTTGGGTTCTCGTGATCGGATTCATCACGCAGGTCTTCCACCATCGGCAGCTTTTTCGCACGCATCTGGCTGGCAATCTGCTCCAGCACTTTGGCACCGGAAACCTGATGTGGCAGCGCAGTAATCACCACATCGCCGTCTTCTTTCTTCCAGACCGCGCGCATCCGCACCGAACCACGACCGTTCTGGTAGAGTTTGCGCACTTCATCACGCGGCGTGATGATTTCGGCTTCCGTCGGGAAATCCGGCCCCTGCACATGCTGGAGCAGATCGTCCAGCGAGGCTTTTGGGTTTTCCAGCAGCATGACGGCTGCCGCAGCGATTTCACGCACATTGTGCGGCGGAATATCCGTTGCCATGCCGACGGCGATCCCGGTGGTGCCGTTCAACAGAATATTCGGCAAGCGCGCAGGCAGCATCTTCGGCTCTTGCATCGTGCCGTCAAAATTCGGGGTGTAATCGACCGTGCCCTGCCCTAACTCTGACAGCAGCACTTCCGCGTATTTGGACAACCGCGATTCGGTATAACGCATAGCGGCAAACGATTTCGGATCGTCCGGCGCCCCCCAGTTTCCCTGACCATCCACCAGCGGGTAGCGGTAAGAGAACGGCTGCGCCATCAGCACCATCGCTTCATAGCAGGCGCTGTCGCCGTGCGGATGGTATTTACCCAGCACGTCACCCACGGTACGGGCGGATTTTTTAAATTTGGCGCTGGCATTCAGTCCCAGCTCGGACATCGCATACACAATGCGACGCTGCACAGGCTTCAGGCCATCGCCAATGAACGGCAATGCCCTGTCCATGATGACGTACATGGAATAATTCAGGTATGCATTTTCGGTAAACGTGCGCAGCGCAAGGCTTTCTGCGCCGTCATGAGTCATCTCACTCATTTATCTCACTTTCCTCACATCGCGGCGCGATTGTTACGCTTTCCGACACGCCATAGCGGCGGTATGTTTGGCGGGAATAGTACCTTATCTGATGAGGTGATGTCACAAGGAACCATTCGCAGGAAGCCATTCGTAGAGAACCACACCACAGGAAATGATGTCGTCTCAGAAAATCATCACTCGGGGCGAGACTCCGTTATTTCATTCGACAGCGTTCGGCACCTTGATGGCAAACAGACCGTTTCATTAAGAATTATTCATCTTCATTGCCGCGACAAACGATAATGATTAACATATTGATAATAATTATCATTACCACATGATAATTAATGTTATTCGCCGTTTTGCATTTCCCTTGCAGACGTTAGCTACCAGCACGCCATGTTTCCTCAACGCCGCTGGTCAGAACCACCTTATAGCAGAGTATCATTATGTTAATTAACAAGAATTTAAATAAAATTCTTCTCACCGGCATCTTGACTAGCGTCGCGCTGAACAGCATGGCAGCGGATAGCACCACGGGCAATAGCGCACTCAACGGTAAGAATGAAGACAACACGGCGGCTAAAACGGAACAGACGGGTGACGTCATGACCGTACACGCACCTGAAGTTGAGAAAAAAGCAGGCTCCTCCGTTTCAATCACAGCCAATGATATGCAGAAGAATGGCGGTAACGATTTTGGCACCATTATGCGTTACCAGCCGTTAATCAGCGCCACGGGCTCCAGCGGCGGCAGTAATACAGGGAAAAGTGGCTTCGATCGCGGCGGCTACACGGGCTACAACATTCGCGGGATAGAAAGCAATCGCGTCGCCATTGATACCGACGGGATCGCTCTGCCTAATGCAACAGGGCGCAGTTATGCCAGCCGAGCTGGGTTTAATACGTTTGGCATGGGGCGTGACTATGTCGACCCTTATCTCTATGGACGGGTGAATATCGAATCCGGTGTGACCTCAGCGGAAAATGCGATCAATGCGCTAGGCGGAAGTGTTTCGTTCCGTCCCAAATCAGCAGATGATTATTTAAGCGCAAATAAACAGGAGTATGTCGGCTTCCAGAGTGATTATGACTCTGCCAACCATGGTTGGCATAACGGCATCACCGCCGCAGGCGGGGATGCCGAACTGCGCGGCATTGTCGTGCTCAGCCGTCGTGACGGCCAGCAAACGCGTAACAACAGCGACGAGATCGCCGCTTACCCAGCAAACTGGCACTCTAACGCCATTCTGGCATCGGCCATCTGGCAACCGAATGATGAACACCAGCTCACCGGTACGCTAGATTATTATCATAAAACCAACCACACCCACTACGATTACTGGGGGAGCCTGCCAAGCAACAATAATACGATTTATGGCACCGCACAACAAAGCAGCGAGACTCGCCGCTGGAGCGCCAGCCTGAAAGACCGCTGGACGCCCGCCAACAACACGCTGGTTGATTTAGTTGATAGCCGCATTTACTTCCAAAACAGTGAATCACATGACAACACCTGGCTACCTGCAACCACGGGAATGGCAGCCGCCGATAGCCATCGTGTCTATTCTGATTACAATGTAAAAACGTACGGCTTCGATACCCATCTGGTGAAAAGCTGGGATCGTCACGAGTTTAGCTGGGGCCTCAATGCCAGCCAAACCAAGACAGAGCGTCCGTTCAGACAATCGCCTAATCAAACGGGTGCGAATAACATCATGCAGCCAGAAGCCGACAGTGACAGCTACACCGTCGGCGGCTTCGTGCAGGATACCGTCTCTTGGGATCTGGCTGGGCACGCCTTCTCGGTCGTCCCTGCCGTGCGCGCTGTTCATCAACGAACCAAAGCGACCAACGCGGTTAGCCTGAGCGGCAACGGCAGTGTCATCAGTGGATCCGATGTCAACAGACTGTACGGTAAAGCCAACAGTGATACACAAATCCTGCCTTCACTGAGCTTCCTCTACGACATCACTCCAACGCTAACCACCTATTTGCAGTATCGCCGCGGCGCACAGTTCCCCGATGCCAGCCAGCTTTATGGCAGCACAAATCTTGACGCCAACTATGCCGGGCCGTTTCAGTATGCCTTTATCGGCAATAGCGACCTCAAGACAGAAACCAGCAACAACGTAGAATGGGGCTTAAAAGGCGAAGCAACGGAGGGAGTCACATTCCGGACAGCACTGTTCTACAACACCTATAAGAATTTTATCGCCAATACCCGCTACCGTCGTAGCGCTAATCCAGATAGATTCACCAACGTTCCGAGCAATATCAGTACGATATACCAGGCGGAAAACCGCGATAAAGCCTACATTTATGGCGGCGAAGTCAGCAGCAAAATACAGCTAGGCACCTGGTTCCCAGCGGTTGATGGGCTCAGCACCACGCTGGCGTTTGGCTATACCAAAGGTCAATCGCAGTCGCGCTACCTTGGCGACCGCTATGTCGATCTCGACAGCGTCGCGCCGATGAAAGCGGTTGTTGGCATCGCCTATGACGATCCTTCCCAACGCTACGGCGCTGCTCTGACATCAACCTTCCAGAAAGGGAAGCAGGCGCAGGATACCAATCGTCAAAACTACACCAATGCTGGCACAGCAATCACCGCTTCGACTGCCGAATATATGCGGATCCCTGGCTATGGCATGGTGGATCTGACCGCCTACTATCGCGTGACCAAAGACGTGAAAATCAGCGGTGGCGTGTATAACCTGACTGACCGTAAATACTGGGACTACCTGAGCAGCCGTCAGATCGAAACCGATGACCGACAAGGGCAATACGATCGCGCGCTGTCTACCGCGCCCGGCCGTTCCTTCCAGCTTGGTGTGAATGTCGATTTCTAATCGGTATAACACGCTGATTCACTAAAAGAAGGCGATGTTCAGCTCAGGCATCGCTTCTTTAATCAGGCAAGAATGCGCAGTACGGCTTTCTTGCCTTTTTATTCCCCCGAATTCTGGCTTGCCCATATTCTTATTTTCACTGCATTGTTTAACGAAACAATTAATATGCAGATGAGATCACAATTATTACCCATAGTAACGTGATCGCGATCTCAATTAATATTCAATCATCGCTATGTTTTTATTTTGTCCTATTCAGCGGACAGCATTTAGTATTGTCCCTATCGACTATCACGACTAGATTAATCATTACCACACCCTATTTAAATAAACGCACAGGGAAAATAAAACAGGAAATTATTCAGAAAAAATTATCAATCCGATAAGCATCAGAAAATCTAACGAATCACAGAGGGTAATATGATGCAGCCACTCACCGCCCGCCAGAGCCGTTTATTGAAATATCTGTTACAACACCAGGGATATGTAACAGTTAAAGATATTGCACATTACCTGGATGTGTCAGAAAAAACCGTCTATCGCGATATGCAATTTGTTGAAGCCTTCCTTTCTGTCTGGAATATTTATCCAGACAAAAAGGTCGGTGCGGGGATCATGTTAACAACGGATGACGATCGACACCTCACGTTACTGGAACAGCAACTTGTCGTAGATGATGGAGATACCGACGCCCTGATCAATAATGCTAGGCGCGTCAAAATCGCCTCACAGTTGTTAAGCGACACGCCTCACGAAACCTCCATCAGCAAGCTGTCTGAACGCTATTTCATCAGCAGCGCCTCTATCGTTAACGATCTGAAAATCATCGAAAGCTGGCTACACCCACTGGGATTATCGCTGGTGCGCAGCCAGAGCGGCACGCACATTGAAGGCAGTGAGAATCAGGTGCGCCAGGCGATGGCATCACTGATTAATGACGTTATGCACCATAAAGAACCCGGCCCGCTTAACCACTCTCGTCTCGACCCCAGTAGCTATAAGGCATTGATCAATTATTTCGGCGAAAAAGACGTTTCCTTCGTTGAAGCACTGTTACAGGACATGGAGAAGCAGCTTTCTTATCCACTCGGCGAGCCTTATTACATCAATATTTTCACCCATACCTTAATTATGATGCACCGCATTGCGCAGGGAAAAGCGCTCATCATGGCGGAAGAATCGGTGCATCAGCAGGTTGATAATCGTATATTCTCCATTGCTCAAAATATGGTGACCCAAATAGAGCAACGCGTCGAGAGCACGCTACCTTCTGATGAAGTCTGGTTTATTTACCAATATATTATTTCTTCAGGCATTGTGATGGAAGAGCGTGCAGATAATCAGTTGCTCCACTATCAATTTTCTAATAGTGAATCGCGCAGAATTACGCGTGCATTAACGCAGGTATTTTCTGATTTAATCAATGTCGACTTGCGCACAGATAAGTTATTACATGAAGGATTGCTCATTCATATCAAGCCATTACTTAACCGATTAAAGTATCAAATACACATTCGCAATCCATTATTAGACGATATCAAAAGCGAATTTATCGATATTTATGAAATGACTCAGCAAGCCATGAATGAAGTCTGTCTGCGATTTCAATTAAAACCGGTCGCTGAAGATGAAGTCGGCTATCTGACCATTCATTTTCAAGCCGCGCTGGAACGCCAAATTGCTCACAAACGTATTCTGGTGGTGTGCTCCAGCGGTGTAGGTACGTCACATTTGCTAAAAAATCGTATTCTGCGTGCGTTTCCTGACTGGATTATTGTTGGCGTTATTTCAGCCAGTAATATGCAGATATTTTGCCAACAGGAAAATATTGAACTGATTATTTCTACGATTCATCTGGAAGAGCAACAGATCCCTGTTGTTTATGTCTCTGCCTTTTTTAATGACGATGACATTAAACGCGTTACCGAAAAAGTTATCGCTAATCAACTGCATCAGGTCGTCCTCCATTGATTATTGGCCGAACGTTAATTTTTTAAATTTATAGATGAGGTGTGATAAATGGATATCAATAAAATACTGAATGCCAACCGCGTAAAATTAAACATGTCCGCGACCAATAAAGATGAAGCGATTAATGAATTAGCCGATCTGTTGTATGCCGATGGTGCCATTATCAACAAACAGGATTTTATTCACGATGTCTGGTTACGTGAAGCCGAAGGGTCGACCGGTTTTGAAAACCATATTGCGATCCCTCATGGGAAATCATCCGCCGTAAAACAAACCACGCTCGCGATTGGCCGAACCCGTCAGGATATTCCCTGGGAAACACTCGACGGCAGCCAGGTTCGCTGCATTATTCTCTTTGCCGTGCGTCTGGAAGATCAGAACACGACACACATTCGCCTGCTGTCTCAGGTTGCCAGTGCACTGGCCGACGATGAGGTGATTGCTCAACTGTTGGACGAATCCGATCCCCATAAAATTATTCGGCTGTTTAGTCAGTATGCAGAAACAGCGCCTGTCACTCCGACATAAGACGAGGCTCAAAATGAATATTGTTTGTGTTGCCGCCTGCACGGCGGGTATCGCGCATACCTATATCGCACGCGAGAAACTGATTAAAGGTGCCAACGCGTTAAATTACGCGATAAAAGTGGAAACCCAAGGCACCATTGGTACGGAGAATGAATTAACCCACGACGAAATAGCCGCTGCCGATGTCGTTATTCTGGCTATCGATATCAAAATAACAGGAGAGGAGCGATTTAAAGGCAAACCTATCGTTCGGGTAAAAACGGAGGTCGTTATTAAATCTCCCATCAAGTTTCTGGAAAAAGTCGCTAGCTCTTTAGCGGGTGCCTGAATATATCCATTTCGGGGTAATCATTATGAACACCAGAAAAATCACTGTTGGACAGGAAATAAAACGGCATCTTCTTACCGGTATTTCCTGGATGATCCCGCTGATTGTTGCAGCCGGGATCTGCATTGCACTCGGTCAGGTCATCGGTGGCCCGGATGTCGGTAAGCAAACCGGCAGCATCGCATGGATGCTTAATCAGATCGGCGGCTGGGGAATGGGCCTGATTGTGCCACTGATCAGCGCGGCGATCGCTTACTCCATTGCCGACCGCCCCGGCTTCGCACCCGGCCTGATTGTGGGCTTTATCTGTGGCCAGATTCAAACCGGGTTTATCGGCGGTATTCTCGGTGGCTTTCTGGTCGGCTACACCGTGCTGCTGCTGCGCCGCTACATCAAACTCCCCACGTCGATGCAGGGGCTGATGCCCGTCATGATCCTGCCGTTGCTCAGCACCATTATCGCCGGGCTTCTGATGATGACGTTTATCGGTCAACCCATCGTCTGGCTGCAAAAAGCGCTGATTCATCTGCTGGAATCCATGCAAGGGGGGTCGAAATTCCTGATGGGCGCGATTTTGGGGGCGATGGCGACCTTCGATTTCGGCGGACCGGTGAACAAGACGATGTCGCTCTTCGCGGACGGCATGCTGGTCGATGGCATTTACGGGCCGGAAGCCGTCAAATTTGTCGGTTCAATCATTCCACCTTTCGGCATCACGCTTTCTTTCCTATTGACCCGCTACAAATACACCCGTGCAGAAAAAGAAGCGCTGAAAGCCGCCTTCCCGATGGGGATCTGCATGATCACCGAAGGGGTAATCCCGATTGCCGCACGCGATTTGTTCAGGGTCGTTGCCAGTTGCGTCGTCGCCTCCGCCATTGCGGGCGGGCTGATCATGGTCTGGGGTGTGGAGGCTCCCGTGCCACACGGCGGCATGTTTGTTGTTCCCTTGTTTACCAAGCCGCTGATGTTCTGTCTGGCACTCGGTATTGGCACAGTAATCTGCGGCGTGATGCTGTCGCTGATTAAAAAGCGCGTCACGCAGGCTGATGAAGAGTTCGACGATGTTGACGACAGTCGCGTGCGTGACGAAGACATTAAATTCACTCTCGAATAACAGGAGCCGCCATGTATGCCGCAATGAAAACCCTCATTGATGACGCGTATCAACAGCAATATGCCGTGCTCGCCATCAACTGTTTCAATCTGGAAACTGCGCGTGCGGCCATTACCGCCGCCGAGCAACAGCGTGCGCCGCTGATCTTGAATGTGTACCAAGGGCACAGTGCGCACTTTCCACCGCCTCTCGCGGTGCCGCTGGTCAAGGCATTGGCTGAACAGGCAACCATTCCTGTGGCGCTCAGTCTGGATCATGGCAAGGCATTTAACCTGATTGGGCAGGCGTTCCGCGCAGGGTTTACCGGATTGATGATCGATGCTTCCAGCCACCCGCTGGCGGAAAACATCCTGCGCACGCATCAGGTGGTGAAGATAGCCGCGACCGCTGGCGTCTGCGTGGAAGGTGAGCTTGGGCATATCGCCGATGCCCCGTCTACGACCTTGAGGATGCCACGGTGAAAATGACGCAGGTGGAAGATGTCGTTCCCTTTATCAACCAAACCGGTATCGACCTGCTTGCCGTATCGGTCGGCACCGCCCACGGTATTTACCCTGCTGAGGTAACGCCACAGATTGATTTTGAGCGTCTGGAAGCGCTGCACCGGGAATCCACGGTGCCACTGGCGCTACACGGCGGTAGCGGCACTAAAGCCGACGACATCCGTCGCGTCAGCCGTCACGGCGTCGCCAAAATCAACGTCGGCGCAGCCGTCTTTGAGGCAGGGAAAACGGCATTGCAGCAGGCGCTACATCAGCACCCAACGATGGAACTATCTGACCTGCTAGCGACGATGGAGACTGCCTGCCGCGACGTGGTCGTCGATTATCTCAGTTGGTCTGGTTCAACTAACAAAGCCTGACCGTTCGCTCTTTACCGACTTTCGCCATCAGTGGTTATCCACTGGTACAGGAATGCTTTGCTCTTTATCCGACACAGGAGAGAAATAACATGTTGATTTCTATGACTGATATGCTTCAACCCACGCGTGAGCACCGCTTCGCTATCGGGGCGTTTAACGTAGCCGATAGCTGCTTTATCCGCGCTGTGGTGGAAGAAGCCGAAGCAACGAATACCCCCGCCATTATCTCTATCCATCCGAGCGAGTTGGCCTTCGTCACCGATGAGTTCTTCGCTTACGTGCGAGAAAGAACGCTGCGCAGTCCGGTGCCATTTGTCATCCACCTCGATCATGGTGCCTCGATTGCGCATGTTCTGCGCGCTATCCAATGCGGGTTTACCTCCGTGATGATCGACGGATCGCTCCTGCCTTATGAAGAGAACGTCGCGCTCACCACTGAAGTGGTGAAACTCGCGCATGCCGTTGGCGTTTCCGTGGAAGGGGAATTAGGCACGATTGGTGATACGGGCACCACGATAGAAGGCGGCGTCAGCAAAGTGATCTATACCGACCCCGAGCAGGCGGAAGATTTCGTCAACCGGACGGGTGTCGATACATTAGCCGTTGCCATCGGCACCGCACACGGTATCTACCCCAAAGATCTGAAGCCAGAGCTGCAAATGCATATCCTGCGGGATATCTCGCAGCGGGTATCGATCCCGCTCGTCCTGCACGGCGGTTCAGCGAACCCGGACGCCGAAATTGCCGAAGCGGTGACGCTGGGCGTGGGCAAAATCAATATCTCCAGCGATATGAAATTCGCCTATTTCCAAAAAGCGCGGGAAATACTCAGCCGTGAAACCTGGTGGGATCCTAATGCCATCTACCCAGAACCGATTAACGCGGCAAAAGAGGTGATCCGCTACAAAATGGCGCTCTTCGGCTCAACAGGAAAAGCCGATTTATATCGATAGATACGCCACACGATCGGAACAAGGCAAGGGGAAGATTCTCTTGCCTTTTATCTTCTACGTATTATTTCAGCATAGCGTCATTCTTTTTCTTATTGTTGATATTCAGTCAACAGTGTTATGCACCATCCCCCATTTTTCTTCATCGCTCGCTCCCCTAGACTACGCCCAACCTCTTCGTTGATAACTCATTCGAGAACAGACCTATGCAGAATATTTTGCTGATTAACGCAGGCAAATCGTTCGCCCATTCCAAAGGTGAACTGAACCATACCCTTACCGATGTCGCCGCCAGTTTCCTGCGCGATAAAGGCCACGATATCCGCGTGACAGTCGTGGACAACGGCTATGATATTGAACAGGAAATTCAGAACTACCTGTGGGCGGACACCATCATTTACCAGATGCCGGGTTGGTGGATGGATACGCCGTGGATCCTGAAGAAATACATTGATGAGGTGTTTACCGCCGGCCACGGTTCTCTTTATGCCAGCGATGGCCGCAGCCGTTCGGATGCCAGCAAGAAATACGGTTCTGGTGGGTTGTTGCAGGGCCGGAAATACATGCTGTCTCTGACGTGGAATGCACCGCTGGAGGCCTTCAACGATCCCGACCAGTTCTTTCACGGTGTGGGGGTGGATGGGGTTTATCTGCCGTTCCATAAAGCGAATCAGTTTATCGGGTTATCCCCACTGCCGACCTTCATCTGCAATGATGTGATGAAAGAACCGGATGTCCCTACTTATCTTGCAAATTACCGCCAGCATCTGGACGAACATGTTGCCTGATTGGCGTTTTAGGTAGCTTTCCACCGCGGTGGGCCACATCTCACAGCGGATTTTCCGTGAGCTTCTCGCTCATAAAATCAAGAAAACAGCTAATGCGCGCCGCCAGTTGGCTATTGCGATAATACACCGCGTAAACTGGCAGGCGGGCCTCCACCGTCTCCTCGACAAGGATTGGCACCAGTCGTCCCGCTGCCAAATCGTCGCGGATCAGGAAGTGAGACATTTGCATAATCCCTTCACCTTTTAGCGCCAACTGACGCAATATCTCACCGTTTGATGCGGATAGTACAGGTGTGATGGGATAGAAGTCATGAAGCTCGTGCCGCAGCGGCCAGCGATTCAGCGACTCCGCTTGAGTAAATCCCAGGCAAAGATGATCGGCCAATGCTTCGACCGTCGTGGGAGTACCGTGCTGCTGTAAATAATCAGGGCTGGCAACAATATGCAGCTTGCTTGCGCCAAGCGGCCGCGCATGGATAGTGGAGTCTTTGAGTGTGCCGATACGAATCGCAATATCGGTATGCTGCTCTAGCAAATCAATAATGAAATCATCGGTATTGAGTTCAAGAACGATCTTAGGATAACGGCGGCGAAACTCCGGCACCAGAGGCACAATCACATGCTGCATAAACGCCGAACCCGAGTTGATCCGCAGCCGTCCGCTCGGTTGCTCGTGCCGCAATAACACCTGTTCTTCGGCATATTCCACAGCATGAATCACACTACGGGCATGCTCAAGAAACATCGTGCCCTCTTCGGAAAGCGAGAGACGTCGCGTGGTACGGTGCAGCAGGGTCGTCCCCAGCTTGTCCTCCAGACGCCGCAACGCCCGGCTGATGCCAGACGTGGTTTGCCCAAGCTGTTCCGCCGCCGCCGTGATCGAACCCGTCTCAATCACGACGACAAAAGCCTGAAGTTCCTCAAGCGTGACTTTCATAAGCGAATATACCTGCCATCGATGAGGTATCCGATCAAGGCGTTATACTTCGAGCTCCACCTTATCGCCTTTCTCTTGCAGCCAGTTGCGACGATCTTCCGAGCGTTTCTTCGCCAGCAGCATATCCATCATCGCCATCGTCTGATCCATCTCCTCGTCGTTGATGGTCAGTTGCACCAGACGGCGAGTATTGGGATCCAGCGTGGTTTCGCGCAGTTGTGGCGGGTTCATTTCACCCAGACCTTTAAAGCGCTGTACGTTCGGCTTGCCTCTCTTGCGCTTAAGCTGTTCCAGCACGCCCGCTTTTTCCTCTTCGTCCAGCGCGTAGTAAACCTCTTTGCCCAGATCGATACGGTACAACGGCGGCATCGCGACATAAACGTGTCCACCTTGAACCAGTGCCCGGAAATGACGGACAAACAGCGCACACAGCAGCGTCGCAATGTGCAAGCCATCGGAGTCCGCATCCGCCAAAATACAGATCTTGCCGTAACGCAGTTGGCTGAGATCGGCGCTGTCAGGATCGATACCGATCGCGACAGAAATATCATGTACTTCCTGCGACGCCAGCACTTCGTCAGACGAGACTTCCCAGGTATTCAGGATCTTACCTTTCAATGGCATGATCGCCTGGAACTCTCGCTCGCGCGCCTGCTTCGCCGATCCGCCCGCCGAATCCCCTTCCACCAGAAACAGTTCCGTCCGGCTCAGATCCTGCGAGGTACAATCCGCCAGTTTGCCAGGCAACGCCGGTCCGCTGGTCAGCTTTTTACGCACCACTTTTTTGGCGGCGCGCATACGGCGCTGAGCGCTGGAAATTGCCAGCTCCGCCAGTTGTTCCGCAGCCTGCACGTTCTGATTCAGCCACAGGCTGAACGCGTCTTTCACCACGCCGGACACAAACGCAGCACACTGCCGTGAAGACAGGCGTTCTTTGGTCTGCCCAGCAAACTGTGGTTCCTGCATTTTTACCGACAGCACATAGGCACAGCGTTCCCAGATATCATCTGCGCTCAGCTTCACGCCGCGCGGCAAAATATTGCGGAATTCGCAGAATTCACGCATCGCATCCAGCAACCCTTGACGCAGGCCGTTAACGTGCGTCCCGCCCATCGGCGTCGGAATAAGGTTAACGTAGCTTTCCGTCAGCAGGTCACCGCCTTCCGGCAGCCAGAGCAGCGCCCAATCTACGGCTTCAGTCTCACCAGTAATCGATCCCAAAAACGGTTTTTCTGGCAGCGTGATCAGGCCATTTATCGCCTCACACAGATAGTCATTCAGGCCATCCTGATAGCACCATCGCTGCTCGGTGTTGTTCACTTTATCTTTGAAGATGATTTCTACACCGGGGCATAAGACCGCTTTGGCCTTCAGCAGATGCGTCAAACGAGAGACCGAAAAACGGGCGCTGTCGAAGAATGTCTCATCCGGCCAGAAATGCACGCGTGTCCCGGTATTACGACGACCACAGGTGCCGGTTACGGTGAGTTCCTGCACTTTATCGCCGTTTTCGAAGGCGATGTCATACACCTGACCGTCACGACGCACGGTGACTTCAACACGGGTAGACAGGGCGTTCACCACGGAAATCCCTACACCGTGCAAGCCCCCTGAGAATTGGTAATTCTTACCAGAAAATTTGCCGCCCGCATGCAGACGGCACAAGATCAGCTCAACGGCGGGGACACCCTCTTCCGGGTGGATATCTACCGGCATCCCACGACCATCATCAATCACTTCCAGCGATTGATCGGCGTGCAAAATCACATCAATACGGCGTGCATGACCCGCCAGCGCTTCATCAACGCTGTTATCTATGACCTCTTGTCCCAGATGGTTAGGACGCGTGGTATCGGTGTACATTCCCGGACGACGGCGCACCGGTTCCAGCCCGCTGAGTACTTCAATCGCATCAGCGTTATAACTTGATTGAGCCATAGTTTGCGTTAATTCTTTGAGTTCAGTGAATGGTGTTTAACGAACCGCTTTCAGCGATTCGTTTTTCAATGCATATGCGGCGGTTCAGTCTGTCGTAAGCCCTAAGAAATTCACGATCGGTGTGAAGAAGTGCTCAAATCCGACAAAGGCATGACTGCCCCCTGACTCCACCGTTTGACGGCAGGCCGTGTAATACGCGACTGCCTGACGATAGTCCAGAACCTCATCCCCCGTCTGCAACAGCAGCCAGAGCAAATCCGGCGATTCCAGTCGGTCAACCTGCATGACCTTTAGATCGTAAACGTGCCGAGACTCTAGCACATATTGTTCACCGGTGTAGGGGTTCTGATATTCTCCCAGATGGTCCAGCAGCAGTTCAAACGGCTTCACAGCAGGATTCACCACCACGGCAGGCAGCATAAAACACTGAGATAACCAGGTGGCATAATAACCACCGAGGGAAGAGCCAACAATCCCCACTGGACGACCCGCCCGAGCCATAATCAACGATTCCATCATCTCAGCCGCCTCCGACGGATACGGTGGAAGCTGTGGGATCACCATGTCAATTTCAGGGTGCTGTTCTGCCAGCCACGCTTTTAACGCGGTCGCTTTCGCCGACTGTGGCGTACTGTTGAAACCGTGCAAATAAAGAAGCGTAGGCATTAGTAACCGTCCGAATTCATGTCAGGCAGGAACTCGCTGCCCGACAGACGATAGACCTCCGTTTCCAGGCAGCCATCCGGCAGCAGGTCCAAATAGCGCCATCCCGGTGCCACGTCATCAATGGTGAAATTGGTACAGTGCGGTTTGAACTGCACACAGGTTGACGGCGTTGCCAGCAAGCGGCGACCATGCCAGTCAAAATCCATCTCCTGATGAATATGCCCACACAGCACGGTGTTCACCTTCGGATAGCGATCCAGTACCGCAGACAAATTATGCGCATTGCGCAGGCTGTGTTGATCGAGCCAGGTACAGCCGGAAGGATGCGGATGATGGTGCAGCAACAGCAAGGTAAAACGGTCGGGCTGGCCTTGCAGGCTACGCTCCAACCATTCAAGCTGGTATTCACTCAGTTCACCGTGTGGCACGCCGAACACCTGGCTGTCCAATAGAATGATCTGCCATTTATCACCCAGCAGCACGTGTTTGGATGGCGCAATACCGGCGTCAGCCAGCGCATCGACCATCGCGGGTTGGAAATCGTGGTTACCCGGAAGCCATACGCAAGGAGCTGGGATCTGTGCAATCCCACTCGAAAAATGGTGATAGGCTTGCAGCGTATGATCCTGCGCCAGATCGCCCGTCGCGACAATCAAATCAAACGCCTCCTGCCGAACCTTGATGGCATTCAGCACAGCGTGATAGCTACGATAGGTGTTGATACCCAGCAAGGTTTCATGCTCGCCCGCAAAAAGATGGGTATCTGTTATTTGTAAAATTCTGACTCTGGCGCCACTCGCCACAGGCAGTGTCAACAGGCTTTCCAAATGGTGTCCTTGGTTACGTAAATCTGTCTCTACCCGTCATCTTTCAAATTGCAGAATATACCCATCATACTTCAAGCTGCATGTGCGTTGGCTTTCCTCGCTCACCCCAGTCACTTACTGATGTAAGCTCCCGGGGATGAATGAGAGACATATTGTCTCTCACCAGAGGTCAGCCTTTGGCTGCTCAAATTCGCCTTTGACGAATTTGTCACTGTGTCGCCGCGTTACGATGCTCATCGCTGAGCATCGCCCTAAAGGGCTAACGCTTCGCGTTGTTCAAAACGTTAACGTTTTGTCCTGCAACTCGAATTATTTAGGGTATACGTTGGTTTCCCTTGTGGCTCGGCGGCCACTTTCCTGCACATTGAAATCTATTGGGTATCAAAAACCGGTATCGACATCGAACCATACGCCAAACAATATTTTAGCCAATCAGCAAGAAACTGATTAATTTGATGCTTTTCGTCACGTTGATGTAACTTCTTATTAGGATAATCATAACGTGCTTTGAAGCGAAAGATCTGCTGGCTGGCACACACTTCCGCAACCAACGCGTCATGATACAACCTAACGCTCATCATTGGCAGACTCCAATAGCTGACAGCAGGTGCCGTCTGCTTAATCTCAACCAATGACGTATAGCGAGTAGATTCAAGGATCGTCAGTTGATAGACCGCATTATTGACGTGATAAACCGCGATTTCACCAACTTCATCAATTTTTGGCAGCAAACGCCGTAATTGCATGAAGTTAGTTTCACATAACCTCATCATGGCTGGGAAATCCGGGGTATAACGTTTCATCAATTCAATCCACCCACGCACGTTTCAGTTCTTCATGGTGCAACGCTAACCATTGCAAGGCAATGACAGAGGCGGCGTTATCAACGATGCCTTCCTCAACCCATTGATAACTTTGTTCTCGGCTCACCACATGCACGCGAATATCTTCGTTTTCTTCCGCCAGGCCGTGGATCCCTTGCGCCGAACGCGTGTCCACCTCGCCCACCATCACCGCCAGACGTTCGCTGGTGCCGCCGGGGCTGGCAAGATAGTTGATTATCGGTCGACAGCGGCCAACCCTTAATCCGGCTTCTTCCTCTGCTTCACGCCGCGCCACCTCTTCGTGGCTTTCTCCTGGCTCAATCATGCCAGCCACCAGTTCAAACAGCCAGGGAGACGCGCTGGTGTCATAGGCGGCGATACGAATCTGTTCTATCAGCACCACTTCATCCCGTACCGGATCGTAAGGCAGCAGCACGACAGCGTGGCCACGCTCCAGGATCTCACGGCTGACTTCGCCGCTCATACCGCCATTAAACAGACGATGGCGGAAGCGATAACGCTCCAGCGCAAAAAAACCGTCATACAGTTTTTCACGTGCAATAATTTCTACATCATCTTTGGTGAAAGTAACGGGACCGGACACGGAAGACACCACGGCTGCACTCCTGTAACAAGTATTAATGGAATCCAGTATTGTAGGGCGGAACCCACTGTCATTATACTCATCATTGTTTTTGAGCATTTATTAGGCGTGACGTCAGCGAAACCGAGGGTTATACCCACACACCGCATTGCTTTTCGGTATCTTACTGAACAACAACGCGTCACACTGAATCACCCGAAAGGTCAATTTACCTGACTCTTCGAACGTATTTCGCTGAAAGATGGCACGTTCAGCTACCTTATCCTATTGGCAGATTCTGATAGAATCGACAATTATTCGTCTACAGACAGCGCTACCATAGCGAGATTGCTGCACAACAAGGAATGCAAATGAAGAAATTGCTCCCTCTTCTTATTGGTCTGAGCCTGGGCGGTTTTAGCGCCATGAGCCAGGCGGAAAACCTGTTACAGGTCTACCAGCAGGCAAAAAGCACCAACCCTGATTTACGCAGCTCTGCGGCAACACGCGACGCCGCGTTTGAAAAAATCAACGAAGCACGCAGCACGTTACTGCCGCAGTTGGGGATCAACGCAGGGTATACCTATAACAAGGGTTACCGTGACAGTAACGGCGTCAATAACAATGAGAAAAGCGCGTCATTACAACTAACCCAGACGCTGTTCGACATGTCCAGATGGCGTGCGCTGACGCTGCAGGAAAAACAAGCCGGTATCGAAGATGTTGTGTACCAGACGGCACAGCAAAATCTGATGCTGAACACAGCGACCGCCTATTTCAATGTGCTGCGCGCGATTGACTCGTTGTCCTATATCAGCGCTCAGAAACAGGCAATTTATCGTCAGTTAGACCAGACGACACAGCGCTTCAACGTGGGTCTGGTTGCGATTACCGACGTCCAGAACGCCCGGGCACAGTATGACAGCGTGCTGGCAAATGAAGTTCTGACGCGTAATACGCTGGACAATGCGCTGGAATCACTGCGCCAGATTACCGGCAATTTCTACCCGCAGCTCGCTGGCCTGAATATCACTCATTTTTCTACTCAGAAACCCGAAGCCGTCAACAATCTGTTAAAAGAAGCGGAAAACCGCAACCTGAACCTGTTGTCCGCACGTTTGAGTCAGGATTTGGCCCGTGAGCAAATTCGCTCATCCGAAACCGGCTATATGCCAACGCTAGGACTCACCGCATCGACGGGCGTAAGCGATACCCGTTATTCCGGCTCACGGACGAATAGCGGCAACTTCAACGACACCGACGCAGGGCAACACAGAGTTGGCATCAACTTTACGCTCCCACTGTACAACGGCGGTATCACCAACTCTCAGGTCAAGCAGGCACAGCACAGCTATGTCAGCGCCAGTGAGCAGCTAGAAAGTGCGCACCGTTCAGTGATCCAAGTAGTCCGTTCATCGTTCAACAACATCTCTGCTTCCATCAGCAGCATCAACGCTTACAAGCAGGCTGAAGTGTCTGCACAAAGCTCTCTGGATGCAATGGAAGCGGGTTATCAGGTCGGAACGCGTACCATCGTTGACGTGCTGGATGCTACCACCACGTTGTATAACGCCAAACAGCAGCTCTCCAGCGCACGTTATGATTATCTGATCAACCAGTTAAACATTAAATCCGCGCAGGGAACGCTGAATGAAAGCGATCTGCAAGCGCTGAATGCGTCGCTGGGTCAACCGGTGTCAACCACGCCGACCATAACGGACGACAGCGCTCCGCAGACGACGACCGCCTCGGCGCAGCGTTAATCCGTAGCGATTTTTAAACCAACGCCCGATACAGGGGGAACCACCGTTCCCCCTTTTTCATACCTACACTCTTTCCACAGAAGAATGTGGCTGCGCCAAAATGCCGAAACGGTTACGTGCTCCATAACGCGAAATGTCGCACAACAGAGTGTATAACAACGTAAAGAGTCCGTTCGTTACGACCATTAGTCCCATTGGCGCTTTAAATTCAGGCAACGTTCCCCTATTCTTAGCGACACATATTTGTCATTAATCATGACACTTTGCTCTGGGATAAACACAATGAAACGTACAAAAAATATTAATCAGGAAACGTTCCGCAAAGAATGGAGAACGTATCGCCTGGCACCCGTTGCCTTAGCCGTCAGCGCGGTATTTTTCCTCGCGGGCTGCGAACAAACCGATGAAACCGTCTCCCTTTACCAGAATGCGGATGACTGTTCGTCAGCTAACCCGTCAATGGCTGCCCAATGCACCACCGCGTACAATAATGCATTAAAAGAAGCGGAAAAAACGGCACCAAAATACGCGACAAAAGAAGATTGCGTAGCGGAATTTGGCGAAGCACAGTGTACTCAAGTCCCCGCGCAGGCAGGTATGGCAGCAGAATCGCAACAGGGCGGTGGCATGTCCTGGATGCCGCTGATGGCCGGTTACATGATGGGCCGCATGATGAGTGGCGGGGCCGGTTTCACACAGCAGCCGTTGTTCAGTTCAAAATCCCCCACCAGCCCGGCTAACGGCAAATTCGTCGATGCTACCGGCAAAAACTACGGCAACGCGACGACAGGCCGCACGATGACAGTGCCTAAAACTGCACTGGCACCGAAGCCTGCAACGACATCCACCATTACGCGCGGCGGCTTTGGTGAAACCGTCGCCAAACAAACCAGCATGCAGCGTAGCAGCGCCAGTTCAAGTTCCAGCTCTTCCCGTAGTATGGGCGGCTGAGGACGTATCGAATGAAGCGGATAGATATTACAGCACGTCCTGACTGGCAGGAAAAAGCCACCGAGTTTGGTTTTCGTTTTCACACCATGTACGGCGAACCCTACTGGAGCGAAGAGGCATACTATCAGTTCACGCTTGCCCAGATCGAAGAGCTGGAAGAAACCACGGCAGAACTGCACCAGATGTGTCTGCAGGTGGTGGAAAAAGTCGTCAGCAGCGACGCACTGCTCACCAAATTCCGCATTCCCAAGCACACCTGGGAATTCGTCAGGCACTCATGGCGCACCCATCAGCCTTCGCTGTATTCACGCCTCGATTTGGCGTATGACGGCAAATCCCCAGCCAAACTGCTGGAAAACAATGCGGATACGCCGACGTCGCTGTACGAAGCCGCTTTTTTCCAATGGCTGTGGCTGGAAGATCAAATCAACGCCGGGAAGCTGCCGCAGAATTCTGACCAGTACAACAGCATTCAGGAAAAGCTGATTGAACGCTTTGAGGAACTGAAGCTGAATCACGGCTTTGGCTTGCTGCACTTTGCCTGCTGTCAGGATACGGAAGAAGATCGCGGTACGGTGCAATATCTCCAGGATTGCGCGCTGGAAGCGGGTCTGCCGAGCGAATTTCTGTACATCGAGGAAATCGGCCTCGGTGAGAAAGGTCAGTTTACCGATCCTGAAAATCAGGTAATTAGTAACCTATTCAAGCTGTATCCATGGGAATTCATGCTGCGTGAGGTGTTTTCCACCAAGCTGGAGGATGCAGGTGTGCGTTGGCTGGAGCCAGCCTGGAAAAGTATCATTTCCAATAAAGCGCTGCTGCCGATGCTGTGGGAAATGTTCCCCAATCACCCCAATCTACTTCCTGCCTATTTCGCGGAAGATGAACACCCTGAGCTAGACAGCTACGTCATTAAGCCGCTGTTTTCACGCGAAGGGGCAAACATCCAGATCGTCGAAAATGGCAAAGAGATAGCGTCAGCCGATGGCCCTTACGGCGAGGAAGGCATGATCGTCCAGCAATACCATCAATTGCCGAAGTTCGGCGACAGCTACACGCTGATTGGTAGTTGGCTGGTGAACGATCTGCCCTGTGGTATCGGTGTACGTGAAGATCGCGCCCTGATCACTCAGGATCTCTCGCGCTTTTATCCACACACCATTCTGGATTAAGCAGCAAAATTGAAAGTAACAAGGCACGGTTTTCACCGTGCCTTCTCATTTCTAAAGCAAAGTGTGGGTTATCCCACCAGCACCGACAGCATGCTCAGCGATCCCATCTCAAGCCCATCGACCGGAATACTCATCGCTTCTTTGCCGTCCCAGCTTCCCAGCACATAAAGCAGCGGGAAATAGTGGTCGGGTGTCGGGTTAGACAATGCCGCACCATCATGCTGCATAAAATTAACCAACGGATGGTCGTTGCCCTGATAGGCTAGGTTATCACGCACAAATTGATTGAATGATATCGCCCACGGGTACGCGTCTGCATCGCCGTCCCATTTCACCATTCGTAGGTTATGTACCACGTTGCCGCTCGCGACAATCATAATGCCTTCATCACGCAGTGCCGCCAACTTGCGCCCTAATTCGTAGTGATACGCGGCAGGTTGCGTGCCATCGACGCTCAGTTGCACAACGGGAATATCCGCGTCGGGGTACATCTTTATCAGCACGCCCCAAGAACCATGATCCAATCCCCATTGGCTTTGATCGGCGGTAACGGGATACGGAGCCAGCGCCTGCTGGATCCTCGCCGCCAATTCAGGTGAACCGGGTGCTGGGTACTTCGTATCAAACAGCGCCTGCGGGAAGCCACCAAAATCATGAATGGTGCGCGGATTTTCCATCGCCGTCACCGCCGTACCACGGGTATACCAGTGAGCAGAAACCGCAATAATCGCCTTCGGACGTGGTAGCGTCTCACCCAGCGTTTGCCACGCCTGAGTATACGCATTGTTTTCCAACACGTTCATCGGGCTACCGTGGCCGAGGAACAGTGCGGGCATCCGGGAAGTGTTGTTCATAGTCATATCCTCTGAAAGATGTCAGCGAACGTGCCGCAGCACGCGATGACGTTACTTTACGCGCTTTATGACACAGAAAAAGTCAGAGTTATGTGATGGAGAACATCAATTAATTTGAAAGGAATAACGCAGTAAGAAAAAACCACCGAGGAAGAAGCATAAAGCGTAAAAGGCAGAGTTAAATAGACCGATCTTTAGTATCAGAATAAATCTGGTTTCCTTCACGCCTTCCAACCCCCATAACCATTACAGTAATGGTGTCATCCTGAACTAAATACACCAGTCTGTAGCCAGCAGACTTCAGTTTAATTTTATACTGATCTTTGCGACCATGAAGCTGAGCCGAAGGAACACGAGGATTCTCTAGGCGCTCGGCCAACTTCTTCTTGAATTGTTCCCGAACAGGATGCCCTAACTTTTTCCATTCCTTCATTGCAGAAGGAACAAATTTCAACTTATAAGTCATCGAGCGAAATCTCTTTCGCATCAACTATCTCTGACATCCGCTCATCGACGGTATGCCCCAATTCTGCATCTTCAGCGAGTTCCATCAAGTAAGCGAATACGGCAGGAGGCACGCAATAGAACGCAGGCTCATTGCGGTTCAGTATAGCGATAGTTTCACCTTCAGCAGACCGCACCGTCCCCATTGGATCACGTTTCAACTCAGTGATACTGGCTGCTGTATTAGTTAGGATGTTGAAAGCCATAATCTCCATCTCTCAATCAGGTTAGCTAAAGACCGCTTAAAGATACTAATAATAGCACCTTTAAAAATACCCACCATAGTGTTTTTCAGCCAGTACTTCCTATTGACCGCTAAGCCGCTTTCTTTCATAAAAAGCGTCGTGGACAGTCATTCATCTTGCCTACCCACATAAAGCAAAACCCCGCCGAAGCGGGGTTTTATGATGAAGGGAGTTGACCGTTAAGCCGGGTTCTGTCGTGGACAGTCATTCATCTAGGCCAGCAATCACTCACTGGCTCAAGCAGCCTACCCGGGTTCAGTACGGGCCGTACCATGTGAACCCCTATTTGGCCTTGCTCCGGGTGGAGTTTACCGTGCCACGAACTGTTGCCAGTCGCGCGGTGCGCTCTTACCGCACCCTTTCACCCTTACCTGATCCCACTTGCGTGGGCCATCGGCGGTTTGCTCTCTGTTGCACTAGTCGTAGGCTTGCGCCTCCCAGGCGTTACCTGGCACCCTGCCCTATGGAGCCCGGACTTTCCTCCCCTCCACCTGTCTCCCCCGAAAGGGACGGCAGTGAAGCGGCGACTGTCTGGTCAACTCCGGCGCGGATAATAGGGTAAATTGCCCTACTTGTCATCCCCCGATTCACCACTATCGCCTTCTTGTTCCAGCCCATAGCGGTAAAGCGCGTTTTTCTTCACGCCGTGAATTTCAGCCGCCAGCGCCGCCGCTTTCTTCAGCGGCAGTTCGGCACGCAATAGCGCTAGCGTGCGCAGTGCCTCAGAAGAGAGCGCACTATCATCAATCTGATGCCCTTCGACAATCAGCACCATCTCCCCTTTGCGGCGATTCTCATCTTCTTTCACCCAGGCAAGCAATTCGCCTACAGGTGCACCGTGAATCGACTCCCAGGTTTTGGTGATCTCGCGTGCTAGCACCACATAGCGCTCAGCCCCCAGCACCTCGCTGATATCCTGCAAGCTGTCCAAAAGACGATGTGTGGATTCGTAGAAAATCAGCGTGCGGGTTTCTTCCCCTAGCTCACGCAGCTTATCTTTACGCCCTTTGGTTTTAGCGGGCAAAAAACCTTCATAGCAAAAACGGTCAGACGCCAGACCGGACGCGGAGAGCGCCGTTATCGCTGCACAAGCGCCCGGCAGTGGCACCACGCGCACGCCCGCTTCGCGGCAGCGCCGAACCAAATGGTAACCGGGGTCGTTAATCAACGGTGTGCCCGCATCTGAAACCAGCGCGATGCTTTGCCCTGACTGCAATTTAGCCAGTAGCACATCCGCTTTTTGTTGTTCGTTGTGATCGTGTAATGCGAACAGTCGCGCATTAATCGCAAAATGTTGTAACAGCAAACCGGTATGGCGGGTATCCTCTGCGGCGATCAGATCAACGCTTGCCAATACCGCCAGCGCACGCTGCGTGATGTCGCCCAGATTGCCGATTGGTGTGGGGACAATATAGAGGGTAGATGCAGAAATGTTTGCTTGTTGGTCTTGATTCATTGTTTCATCCGGGTTGCCGATTTAATATTGAGCATCTTTAAAAGAAACCACTGGATACAGTATGCTTCCCTTTCATTTAGTCCGTACCCAGGCAGGGCGTGTTATCCCTGTTTTGTTAGCGGCACTGTTTCTCGCAGGCTGTCCAAGCCATGCACCGCAGAGCCCGCCACCCGAGGTTCAGGGCAAAGCTGACGCATCATCCGATTATTATCTGCAACAGATGCAGCAAAGTAGCGATAATAACAAGGCTGACTGGCAATTACTTGCTATTCGTTCCCTGTTACAGGAAGGAAAAGCCCCGCAGGCAAGCCAGCAGTTCAGCACCCTGCCAGAAAAACTGAGCGCGGCGCAAAAGCAAGAACAGCAGTTACTCAGTGCGGAACTGTCCGCCGCCCAAAACAATATGGATGCGGCCAAGGCAGCGCTGAGCCAGCTTGATGTGAGTGCGCTTTCCGACCAGCAGAAGCAGCGTTACTACCAGACACAAATCAAAACGGCACAAGGGCGTCCTTCCATTGAGCTGCTGCGGGCCTACATCGCGCAGGAGCCGCTACTGAAAGGCGACGAGCACCAGATGAATCTCGATCAGACCTGGCTGGCATTGACGCAAATGTCACCACAGGAGTCTGGGGCGCTGCTGATTAACGCGGATGAAAACGTGCTTCAGGGCTGGGTGGATTTGCTGAATAACTACCAGAACAACCGCGAGTCTCCTGACCAATTACAGAGCGCGATTCAGGACTGGAAAACCCGTTATCCACATCATCCTGCCGCGAAAAACCTGCCTATGCAGTTAAATCAGGTCGTCAATTATCAGCCATCGGCTGTAAATAGCATCGCGCTGCTGTTACCGCTTAACGGCCAGGCACAGGTTTTCGCTAATGCTATCCAGCAAGGTTTTAACGCAGCAAAGAATGGTCAGATAGCCACCATGTCCGTCTCTGCGCCCGTCGCACCGCCAACGGATACCGCACAAGCCGGACAGGTAACCTCACCATCAGATGGTCAGAACGCTCAATCACCCGCGCCATACAGCGATCAGGCGGTGCCAGCACCTGCAACACAGGCCACTGGCGCCGGGCTGTCCAGCTCGCTCCCGGTAAAAGTATATGACACCTCTTCACAACCGCTGGCCAATATTCTCACACAGGCACAACAGGATGGCGCATCGCTGGTTATCGGTCCACTGCTGAAAAATGAAGTGGATCAGTTGGCGAGCAGCCAGTCGCCGCTGAATATTTTGGCACTGAACCAGCCGGAACGCGTCGAAAATAGCCCTAACATCTGCTATTTCGCGCTCTCGCCAGAAGATGAGGCCAGAGACGCGGCAAAATTTATCCACCAGCAGGGTAAACAGCAGCCTCTGGTCTTAGCCCCTCGTGGTGCGCTGGGTGACCGTATCATCAACGCCTTCGCGCAGGCCTGGAACCAGCAAAGCGGTACCAGCTCTCTGCAACAACGCTTTGGTAATTCGGCAGAGTTAAAACAAGCCATCAATAGCGGCGCAGGTTTAAGCCTGAACGGCCAGCCCGTTAACCTATCGCAGCAGCAGACACAGGCGGGTACCACCATCGGTGGGCTGACTATCCCATCACAGGTTCAACCAACGGCCAGTTCGTCCGTCAGCGGTAATGTCGATGCGGTCTATATCATCGCCACACCGGATGAGTTGGCACTAATTAAGCCGATGATCGATATGCGTACCACGTCACGCGCTCGTCCTGCGCTCTACGCCAGCTCACGCAGCTTCCAGGCTGGATTAGGCCCTGACTTCCGCCTCGAAATGGAAGGTTTACAGTTCAGTGATATCCCGCTGTTAGCCGGCGCAAACCCGGCGCTGATGCAACAGGTCAGCAGCCAGTTTAAAAATGATTACTCGTTAGTCCGCCTGTATGCCATGGGGATGGATGCTTGGACGCTCGCCAGCCACTTTGGTGAAATGCGCCAAATTCCAGGCCACCAGATTCCTGGTGCAACAGGAATGTTAAGCGCAGGGCCGGATTGCACGATCAATCGGCAGTTAACCTGGCAGCAATACCGTCAGGGCCAGTTGGTACCCGTTCTCTGAATCAGCGAGCCGCTGGCGCAGTTTACGAACAGCAAGCTCGGCGCTATCTTGAACGCGCGGGCCTGACCTTCACCGCCGCGAATGTTACGCTACGCGGCGGTGAACTGGATTTGATCATGCGCGATCGCCATATCTGGGTGTTTGTCGAAGTACGCTATCGGCGCAACGCGCATTTTGGCGATGCGGCAGCCAGCATCACCCGACGCAAACAGCAGCGGTTGCTGCATGCCGCTGCCGTGTGGTTAGCGCAGCGAGGCGCCAGTTTTGACACGGTAGATTGCCGTTTTGACGTGCTGGCTATTACGGGCAAAGAGTTCAACTGGCTCCCCAATGCCTTTGCTGCACAGGGATAATACATCCTTGATGGATTTCAATTTACGTAGGTTAACTCAACGTGCTGGATAGAATAAAAGTTTGTTTTACCGAGAGTATTCAAACGCAGATTGCAGCGGCAGAAGCCTTGCCTGACGCTATTTCCCGTGGCGCGATTGCAATGGTGCAATCTCTGCTAAACGGCAACAAAATTTTGTGCTGCGGTAACGGAACATCGGCAGCCAATTCACAGCACTTTGCCGCCAGCATGATTAACCGCTTTGAAGCAGAGCGCCCCAGCTTACCCGCCATCGCACTAAATGCAGATAATGTGGTCTTAACTGCGATAGCCAATGACCGCTTGCATGAAGAAGTCTATGCCAAACAAGTCAGAGCGTTAGGTCAGGCAGGCGACGTACTACTGGCAATTTCAACCCGTGGCAACAGCCGCGATATTGTTAAAGCCGTAGAATCTGCCGTTACCCGTGACATGACGATTGTCGCCTTGACCGGCTACGATGGCGGAGAACTGGCCGGGTTGCTCGGGCCGCAGGATGTGGAAATTCGCATCCCGTCACACCGCAGCGCCCGTATTCAGGAAATGCACATGTTGACAGTAAATTGCCTGTGCGATTTGATTGATAACACACTTTTTCCACACCAGAACGATTGAAGGAGCACTACATGAGGATAAGTTTTGCATTTGCCGTGCTGTCTATCGCCCTGCTGCTACAAGGCTGTGTCGGGGTTGTCGCGGTTGGCAGTGCTGTGGCGACCAAAACGGCTACCGACCCGCGTACCGTCGGCACGCAGGTTGACGATGGCACACTGGAAGTCCGCGTGACGAATGCAATCAGCAAAGACGAGCAGTTGAAAAAAGATGCCCGTATCGTTGCGACGGCTTATCAGGGGAAAGTTCTGTTAACGGGGCAGGCTCCAAGCACAGAGATGGCAAGCCGGGCTAAACAAATCGCCCTCGGCGTGGAAGGTGCAGTCGAAGTCTACAACGAAATACGTCAAGGCACCCCGGTTTCAATGGGAACCGCCTCTCTGGATACCTGGATCACCACCAAAGTTCGCTCACAGATTCTGGCAAGCGACACGGTTAAGTCCTCTAACGTAAAAGTCACCACGGAAAACAGCGAAGTCTTCCTGTTAGGTTTGGTGACACCGCGTGAAGGCACTTCCGCCGCAGAAATTGCCAGTAAGGTTGGCGGTGTTAAGCACGTGACGACAGCCTTTACCTACCTGCAATAATACGACGCTTTTACGAACAAAAACCGCTGATGTCTCTATCAGCGGTTTTTTTAGCTCTGTGCGACGAAAGCGCATTTTCCCCGCCAGAACCATAACTTAATATAATCAACCTCTTACAGAATTAAGCAGCCAGAGTGCACGGCGCGTTTCAACGCTAATATGACTCGGTTCTTTATCGCGCGCACTCGCCTCGCCGGTAAGCAATTCAGCAAAGCCCGCCTGCTTGATTTGCAACTGGTAACGTGGCGTTTTCAAACTCCGCTCCGCCTGCGATAACAGCGGGATAAGGCGGCTGCTTTGCCTGTCCATCGTCTTGCGCGGCCATGCTTTGTTTTCATCCAGATACGGGGCCATAAAATCCAGCGCTTTTATCACACTGCTTCCCTTCGGCGTTTGGTACTGCCAGATATTCTCCCCGATACGGGAAGCCAGAATAGCCATATCTGTTATCGCCTGAAGATTGAAGTAGCTGTAATGGAAAGAACGAGTACGCGCCAGTTCCTCTGGCTGAGAACCATCCGGTTGCAGTTGATGATCCAATTTCTCTCGCTGCAATTGCGCCATGGATTTCACCACGTCGATTTTTCCCAGATACCAGGCGATGCCAGCAACCTGTACGGTATACCAGCTACCGTGGTTATTCTTGGCTGTTGCCTCTTTTTTCCCCAATTTACTGGTTTGCAACCAGTGTAGATAATCACTCATCCATTTCTGCATCGGCTGCTCATCCTGCGTCGTCCAGCCTGGTGCCTGACGCAGCATAATCAGAGAATCGACAATACGGGTGGAGAAATAGCGTCCGTCCAGCACGCCCGATCCCCTGCCTGGAGCAATACCAGGTACACCCTGCGCAAAATCGAGATTAGGGTTCATCCGCGTATCAGGGTCGATAAACCAGCTACGAATCATCGACATGGCCTTATCGGCATACGCCTGTTTTCCAGAGAAATACCACGCCAGCGTCAACGCCTGCGTTTGGGCAGTAAATTTTGCCAGCCTTACCCCATCCGTCTCCTCATCCTTGCTGGCAGGGTTTACCTGCCCATCACGACGGATCCAAGGCAAACCATCAGCTTTGTCGAGATCGGGCCACCAGTAGGCGCTGAGGCTCAAATAATCATGCTTTGAACCACTGGGTGGCGTGGTTTTCTTTTCCGTCACGCTAGGGTTATCACTTTTCAGCGCACGGTCGGCTTCCGAAATAAGCTGCTCATACGCCATTCGCGTCTGCGGTTTTTCCGTTTTCTGCTGAAGTTGCTGCTTTACTGCGGATAGCTGAGACGACTGTAAGAAGGCGTAGGGATTATCGGGGGATGACACGTTAGGCTCCGCGTCCGCACGGACACCAGAGGTCACACAACACAAGACAACCAGTAAACCTGACCAATAACGTAACCGCATACTTTCTCCTGATGTCGAAAACACGACCGTTAACGCAAAAAATTCTCGGTATACTAAACGTGTAAGGCTGATTAATTCAGGTTGTTATCTCGCAAAAACGCCTCGCCACCCATCTGCCGCATCTGGCGCAAAATCCACTGCTGACGTTGAATGACATAGCTGGAGGGCGCATTGACGCGAAAACGAATGGGGTTAGGCAGCACCGCCGCCAGCAAAGCAGCCTCGCTTGCAGTCAGCCTGCTGGCAGGTTTGTTGAAATAACGTCTGGCGGCCGCTTCCACGCCAAAAATCCCGGGGCCAAATTCAGCGATATTAAGATACACGGTAAGAATCCGCCGTTTTGTCCAGACCAGCTCCACCCCAGTGGTAATACCCGCCTCAAGCCCCTTACGCACCCAACTGCGCCCATCCCACAAGAACAGATTCTTCACCATCTGCTGTGACAGCGTAGACGCACCGCGAACCCGCTGCGTGTTGCGCTCGTTGTGTTTCAGTGCCCGACCAATCGCATCAATATCGAAGCCCCAATGCTGGGGAAATTTTTGGTCTTCTGCCGCCATCACCGCCAGCGCCATTTCCGGTGCGATATCGTCCATTGCCACCCAGTCTGAATGGGCAACATAGGAAAACTCGCCGTTCAGCCACGCACTGACCTGCCTGTCGGCCATTACCGCAGAAAACGGTACGGGCAGAAAGGAAAACAGCAGGATGCCAGCTAGCCACGCACCGACGACAGCCAATACACTTCTAACAACCAGACGCTTCAGCCACGTGAGTAAGCCTCCACGCCTTCGGTTCCACCTCATTCGGTGAGATCCAATACGCGGGCAACGAGCTTATCAATGCCTTGTGCTGCTTCGCTGATGGAGTTAGCCAACATATAGGCCGGTGTCGTCACGATTTTATGTTCCTCATCCACCACGATATCATCGACCGGACAAACGACGTGGATACCACCCATCTCTTCGACGGCCTCAGCGGTATCGATATCGTTACCAATGGTTACGCGAACAGGTACACCCAGAATCTTCGGCAGCAACACGGGCGAGATGCAAAGCAAACCAATTGGTTTACTTTGCTTATAAATTTCCCGTGTGAGCAATTGCAGCATTTCATCGATCTGACAGGCCGAACCCTGCGTAAAAAAGTCGCTTAAATTTTTCACAGCGCCAAAACCACCCGGCACAATCAGCGCGTCTAAATCTTGTGCATTCGCAGCAGAAAGCGGCTGGACATTTCCTCTGGCGATCCGTGCTGATTCTGCTAAAACGTTGCGATTCTCGCCAGTTACGTCACCCGTCAGATGATTAACCACCTGTAATTGCGGCTTATCTGGCGCAAAGCAAACCGCCTGTGCGCCCGCGCGATCCAGCGCGAGTAACGTCAACACGGCTTCATGAATCTCTGAACCGTCATAAACACCACAGCCACTGAGGACAATGCCGACTCGTTTCATCATCTTTTCCTTCATTTCATTACATCAACTAATTGATTTTTTAATTGACAAACACTAATCTACATCACACATTTTAATGATTCTTGTAACAAAGATTTCCACATTTGCTATTTTGTTGCTTGATGAAGATGTACAGTACTTGGGCTTTACTTGTTGTTGTAAGTTCTTTAGTTACTGTTGTAAGTTGTTGTAGTTAAGACACGTTAAAGACACGAATATCCGCACTTGCGAGTTTACAAACCCTGAGATCTAAATGCAGGTGCATGTTTTCCCTGGTGTTGGCGCATAATTCGCGCACCCCGGCTTCGGCCGGGGTCATTTTGTTCTACCGTATGGAAACGTGCAAAGCCCTCGCATTCCCCATCCCTCTTCATCGTAAACACCACTCAATCTGACGCCGTTCTGCATTTTTTACATGATGTCATGTGATACGAAAAAAAATTTCTAACCGCGTTACTCGCCACATCCTTGTGGCCGCAGCACACTGAATCAGCCCAAATACCAAATCAGGACTCTTTTTCTGCTTTTGCTACCCAATCACGCAGTACCTGAACGTCATGACGCCAGTCGTGCTTAAGCTCATCGACCCATTCCTGTACGTTATCCCACCATGCTGGTAGCGATGAAGTCTGAATCTGCTGAGCAATCTGTTGCAGATGCCGCAACCCAACGGAACCCGCCGCCCCTTTAATTTTGTGACCTTCTTCCGTAATGCCTTTCTGATCGCGTGCCGTCATGTTGGAATCCAGAATCGCCAGATAGCCCGGCATCATCTGCTCAAACATCTCCAGGCTCTGATGAATCAATTTCGGCCCCACCAAATCCAGATACTGCTCCAGCATCGGGATATCCAGCAGATCTTCTTTTGCTTTTGCCATTTCATCACCGTCCTCAGCCACAGGTTCTTCCGCCCACACCGTGTGATTATCCCAATATTGTTTAATGACGGCCGTCAGCGCAGGCACCGACAGCGGTTTGCTGAGCACGTCATCCATACCCGCATCCAGATATTCGCGTTTATCTTTCAGCACATTCGCCGTCAGCGCCACCAGCGGCGGCATATTGCGGTTGGCATAACGCGAACGTAGCTGACGCGCCACATCGAGCCCGGTCATATCCGGCAGTTGAATATCAAGTAACACCAGATCGAACTCATCGGGATCGAACATATCTAGCGCGTCCTGTCCGGTCATGGCGACGTCTACGCTATTCCCCAGTTTCTCCAGAACCGAACGCGCAACCACCACGTTCAATTCGATATCTTCCACCAGCAGAACGTGTAGCGCAGGTAGCGGCATGTCATCATCGTCTTCCAGACCGCTTCCCGCTTCATCGACGCTCGGCGCAATCACCGTCAGGGTGAAGCAGGAGCCCTTACCTTGCATGCTGGAAACCTGGATATCGCCTCCCATGTTCTGCGCCAGACGCTTCGACACCGCCAGACCAATTCCCGAGCCCGTTGCCGGTTTCCCACCGTGCTGGTCTTTGACCTGATAATACATAGCAAAGATTTTTTCCAATTCATCCGCCGGGATACCCATCCCAGAATCTTCAACCTCGAAGCGCAGGCGGTCGCCTTTTTCATGCCAGACGCGCACCACAATTTCGCCCTTTTCGCCTTTCTCACCCTTCGGTGTGAATTTCACCGCGTTACTGAGCAGGTTCCATAGAATCTGCCGCAGGCGCGTGCCGTCGGTCACCACTTTCTGCGGCAGAGGCTGGTGCTGGTCCATAATCAGCTTCAAGCCTTTCGGCTCCGCCAGCAGGCCACCGAGGTTTTCCAGATCCACCAGAAAACCGGTGAAATCGATCGGCTGATTATCCAGTTGCACCTTGCGACGCTCCTGTTTGTCCATCTCAATCACGTCGTTAAAGATATTGCCCAGCGTAATCGCGCTGACGTGGATGGTTTTCAGGTATTTTTGCTGCTCAGGGTCAAGTTGCGTATCCAGCAGGATGCGACTTAACCCGACAATGCCATTAAGCGGCGTACGAAGCTCGTGGCTGATTGTTGAGATAAAAGTGGTCTTCTCCCTACTCGCGTTCTCTAACGCGTCCTGGTAACGCTTACGCTCCGTTATATCGCGTCCGAATCCCATCAGCCCGTGACGTTTGCCCATCCGGTCATAAAACGGCACTTTACGCAGCTCAAAACAGGCTTTGCGCCCATCGGGATAAACCAGCCATTGTTCGTAGGTCAGAGAAACGTTATGACGGAACACTTTTTCGTCCGTCTCCATCACTTTCTCGGCAATATCAGGGGCGTAAACATCCTGCGGCGTCAAACCAATCAGTTGCTTCTGGCTTTTGCCTACCAGCAGCTCCATTGCGCGGTTGCAGCCGGAGAATTCTTTTTCTTCGTTACGGTAGTAAACCAGATCTGGCGAGGCATCGAGGAACGAACGCAGCAGCGCAGATTGCTGCTCCAGCTCAATTTGTGCCTGTTCGCGGCGGGACATCTCTTCTTTGAGTCGGCTCATCACCAGCACACGAGCCTCTTCCGCTTTGATACGGTCGGCAATTTCCTGATTGAGCTGCGCGATGTTCTCCTGAAGCTGCACATTCAGCTCCAGATCCCGATGGCGCATCTCTTCCAGCTTCGCCACCAGCTTCGATAGCCGCTGGCGCGACTCTTCAAGCTGTTCCACCACCACAGAGAGAAAATAAACAGCCCAGGGCGTAATCAGCAGCCCGAAGAAAATAGAGCGGACGACATCGATATTCTCGACCTCCCCGCTGAGCAACAGGGTGACCGCCATTTGCACCACCATCGCCAGCAGCACCAATACCGAGGCCAGCAGCAGTGAAAAACGGACAAGCCCCAGTTTTACCATTAAATCAACATAGTACTGAGCCAACAGACGAATTTGCTTCATAGCGATTTCCCTTAGTCACCAACCCACGCATCATAACGCAAAATAGCGGCTTATACGGGCTGCACCGTAGATTCACGACATGAAATGTCGGCGTCCACCGCCCGTGTCTTTTGACGTATCAGACGCCATCGTACTGGTAAGGTGTGCCGAGTGCTGAACCCTGTACACCATGCGTTTGCAGATAGCGGTCCAGCTCTACCATGCCCGTCCAGCGATTTTCACACCAGAGCGGGGCCAGCAGGGTCGGACGTCGGGCGCTGGCGGAAATGCGGTGGTAGATCACGTCAGGCGGCGTATGGCGAATCATCTCTCCCGCCGTCTCGACGTAGCGATCCAAGGCCAATTCGGGCAACCTTCCGGCTCGCCAGGCCTTAGCCATCGTGCTGCCCTCCACGATATGGAGTGGGTGAAGCTTAATACCTTCCACCCCGGTCTCAACGACCTGCTCCAGCGTCGTTAAACAGCGCTGTGCGTCTTCTCTCGGTAAACCGACAATCAGATGGCTGCACACCTTCAAACCGCGTTCACGCGCGCGGCGGGTGGTTTCCTGATAGCAGGCGAAATCATGCCCACGATTAATACGGTGCAGCGTTTTGTCACAGGCACTTTGCAACCCAAGCTCCAGCCAAACTTCATAGCCGCGATCGTGGTAACGGGACAATAAATCCAGTACGGCATCTGGCACGCAGTCGGGACGAGTCCCCACGCAAAGCCCCACCATCTCGGCCTGCTTCAACGCTTCCTGATACATACTCTCCAGTACCTGAACTTCGGCATAGGTACTGGTATACGCCTGAAAATAGGCCAGATAGCGCTTGGCCCTATTCACCTTTCCCGCCTGTGCTTCCAACTGCTGCGCAATACTGCGTTGCTGCATCTGTTCATCGGCAAACGAGGCGACATTACAGAACGTGCAACCACCTCGCCCCAGCGTGCCATCGCGGTTGGGGCAATTAAACCCGCCGTGCAGTGTCAGCTTGTGGATCTTCTCGCCATAGCGACGTTGAAGATTTCCGCCAAACATATTGATTAATTTTTGCAATTGCATATTCTAGCCTGCTCCCTTAAGGAACAGCAGACTACCTCTCTCTTGCCCCCTTCGCGATGACCGCGATCAATCACACACATGCCAATGAAATGCATTTTTATTCGCTTTTAGTGAAAATAAACTCACGTCCGTGCCAATTAATTTTTCTTATCTCGTCGACACACCTGATGAGAAGATGAAGCAATACTTAAAAATAGTTTCATAAAATCTAAAAGTAGCCATATGCAGCAGAATATTCTACAACGCAGAAAGAACCTAGCATGGATAAGGGTTCTTATGCTTTTGTATAGTGATACAGCTCACATTTCAATGTAATCCCATATCCATCCACCGAGATGATTTTTCTAAAAAAATCATTATCTTTCATAGATATAACTAAAAATTATCGCTTATCAGCACATTTTGCACTGGTATTTGACCTGAACAGGGTTTCTCGCTAATTTGGGGATCCGCTGGAAGCTTTCCTGACGGGTCCATGATTCGTCATATTTATGCAGTAAATGAAGACTCCCTCTAAAAACAAGTCATTTACCACTTGTGAGACCGTCACGAGAGGCCGAAGAAGAGAGCGTAATACTAGCCGCTCAACGCCACGGTGCTTTCTCGCAGTAGGTTGTGAGAGTCACACAGAGCCTGGGGAGGTTCACTAATATGTTGTACGATGCATCCCAAGAGAGAGATAACTGTGGTTTCGGACTAATCGCCCATATAGAAGGTGAGCCGAGCCATAAAGTAGTGCGTACCGCTATTCACGCACTCGCACGCATGCAGCACCGTGGCGCAATCCTTGCTGACGGCAAGACTGGCGACGGCTGCGGTTTATTACTTCAGAAGCCCGATCGTTTCTTTCGCCTGGTGGCAGAAGAGCACGGCTGGCGCTTAGCCAAAAATTACGCCGTTGGCATGATGTTTCTCAATCAGGACGAAGAGCTGGCTCGCGCTACGCGTCGGATTGTAGAAGAAGAGTTGCAGAATGAAACGCTGTCCGTACTAGGCTGGCGTGAAGTTCCGACCAACCCAGATGTACTGGGTGAAATTGCCCTGTCATCTATGCCACGTATTGAGCAGATTTTCGTTAACGCCCCGGCAGGCTGGCGTCAACGAGATATGGAACGCCGCCTGTTTATGGCGCGTCGCCGTATTGAAAAGCGCATCGAAGACAAAGAGTTCTACGTGTGTAGTTTCTCCAATCTGGTGACGATCTATAAAGGTCTGTGCATGCCAGCGGATCTGCCACGTTTCTACCTCGATCTGGCCGATCTGCGTATGGAGTCAGCAATTTGCCTGTTCCACCAGCGCTTCTCAACCAACACCGTACCGCGCTGGCCACTGGCGCAGCCGTTCCGCTATCTGGCGCACAACGGTGAAATCAACACGATTGCCGGTAACCGCCAATGGGCGCGCGCACGTGCTTACAAATTCAAAACCCCGCTGATTCCAGATTTGCAGGATGCCGCACCGTTCGTTAACGAAACCGGCTCCGACTCCAGCTCGCTGGACAACATGCTGGAACTGTTCCTGAGCGGCGGGATGGATATCATCCGCGCCATGCGCCTGCTGGTTCCGCCAGCCTGGCAGAACAACCCGGATATGGATCCTGAACTGCGCTCATTCTTCGACTTTAACTCCATGCACATGGAGCCGTGGGATGGCCCAGCCGGTATCGTGATGTCCGACGGGCGCTATGCAGCCTGTAACCTGGATCGTAACGGCCTGCGCCCCGCGCGCTATGTCATCACCAAAGACAAACTGATCACCTGCGCGTCTGAAGTCGGTATCTGGGATTATCAGCCGGATGAAGTGGTTGAAAAAGGCCGCGTCGGTCCGGGCGAGCTGATGGTAATCGACACCCGCAGCGGTCGCATTCTGCACTCTGCCGAAACCGATAACGATCTGAAAAGCCGCCATCCTTACAAAGAGTGGATGGAGAAAAACGTTAAGCGTCTGGTGCCGTTTGAAGAGTTGCCAGACGATCAGGTCGGTAGCCGTGAATTCAACAACGAGCTGCTGGAAACCTACCAGAAACAGTACGGCTACAGCAGCGAAGAGCTGGATCAGGTTATCCGCGTACTAGGTGAAAATGGTCAGGAAGCGACCGGTTCCATGGGTGACGATACACCGTTCGCCGTGCTGTCGAGCCGTCCACGCATCATTTATGACTACTTCCGTCAACAGTTCGCGCAGGTCACCAACCCGCCGATCGATCCACTACGCGAAGCACATGTGATGTCGCTAGCGACCAGCATTGGTCGTGAAATGAACGTCTTCTGCGAAGCGGAAGGTCAGGCCCACCGTCTAAGCTTTAAATCGCCGATCCTGCTTTACTCCGACTTCACACAGTTGACGTCGCAGGATGAGCTGCACTATCGCGCCGACACACTGGATCTGACGTTTGATCCGTCGCAGCAATCACTGCAACAGACCATCGAAAAACTGTGTGACGAAGCAGAAAGCAAAGTCAGAGACGGCGCCGTTCTGCTGGTGCTGTCCGACCGCGGCATCAGTGAATCTCGTCTGCCTGTCCCTGCACCAATGGCCGTGGGTGCCGTTCAGCGCCGTTTGGTGGAAAAGAGCCTGCGCTGCGATGCCAACATCATTGTGGAAACCGCCAGTGCACGCGACCCGCACCACTTTGCCGTACTGTTAGGCTTTGGTGCGACGGCTATCTACCCTTACCTCGCCTACGAAACGCTGGCGCGGATGGTGGATAACCACACCATCGACAAACCTTATCGGGCCGTGATGTTGAACTACCGTAACGGCATCAATAAAGGCCTGTACAAGATTATGTCCAAAATGGGCATCTCGACGATTGCGTCTTATCGCTGCTCCAAGCTGTTTGAAGCCGTGGGTCTGCATAAAGATGTGTCGACGGAATGCTTCCTGGGCGTAGTCAGCCGCATCGGCGGGGCAAACTACAGCGACTTCGAACAGGATCTGCTGAACCTGTCCAAGCGTGCCTGGCTGAAGCGCAAAACGCTGGAACAAGGCGGCCTGCTGAAGTTTGTTCACGGCGGCGAATACCATGCCTACAACCCGGATGTCGTCACCACGCTGCAAACCGCGGTGAAAACCGGGGAGTACAGCGATTATGAGCAATACGCCAAACTGGTTAACGAGCGTCCGGCCGCAACATTACGCGACCTGCTGGCGCTGAAACCGCAAGAAGGTGCGGCCATCGCTATCGACAGCGTTGAACCAGCCACTGAAATGTTCAAACGTTTCGATACCGCAGCCATGTCTATCGGCGCACTCAGCCCCGAAGCCCATGAATCGCTGGCAGAAGCGATGAACGGACTGGGTGGTTTCTCCAACTCCGGTGAGGGTGGTGAAGATCCAGCGCGTTACGGCACCAATAAAGTTTCACGTATCAAGCAGGTTGCTTCTGGTCGCTTTGGTGTCACACCAGCCTATCTGGTCAACGCCGATGTCATTCAGATTAAAGTGGCGCAGGGCGCGAAGCCGGGCGAAGGCGGCCAGTTACCGGGTGATAAAGTCACGCCGTACATTGCCCGTCTGCGCTATTCCGTACCGGGCGTGACGCTGATTTCACCACCGCCACACCACGATATTTACTCTATCGAAGATCTGGCACAGTTGATTTTCGATCTGAAACAGGTCAACCCGAAAGCGATGATTTCGGTGAAACTGGTGTCCGAGCCGGGGGTTGGTACGATCGCTACCGGCGTTGCCAAGGCTTATGCTGACCTAATCACCATCGCCGGTTACGACGGCGGCACAGGTGCCAGCCCGTTGTCCTCCGTGAAATACGCGGGCTGCCCGTGGGAGCTGGGGCTGGTTGAAACACAGCAGGCTCTGGTATCCAACGGACTGCGCCACAAAATCCGCCTTCAAGTGGACGGTGGTCTGAAAACCGGTCTGGATATCGTCAAAGCGGCGATTCTGGGTGCAGAAAGCTTCGGCTTCGGCACCGGGCCAATGGTGGCGCTGGGCTGTAAATACCTGCGTATCTGCCACCTGAATAACTGTGCAACGGGTGTTGCAACGCAGGATGAGAAGCTGCGTCGCGATCACTACCACGGCTTGCCTGAGCGCGTAACCAACTACTTCCACTTCATCGCACATGAAACCCGCGTGCTGATGGCAGAATTGGGCGTCAGCCGTCTGGTGGATCTGATTGGTCGTACTGACTTGCTGGTTGAGCTAGACGGTTTCAGCGCTAAGCAGAACAAACTGGACCTGTCGCCACTGCTGCACGCCGCACAGCCTCAGCCAGGCAAAGCGCTGTACTGTACTGAAAGCAATCTGTCGTTCGATAAAGGCTTGTTGAACAAAGAGCTGCTGGCACAAGCACAGCCGCACATCGATGCGAAACAGGGCAAAGCACTCTACTTCGATATCCGCAACACCGATCGCTCCGTCGGCGCGACGCTGTCTGGCGCAATTGCCGAGAAGCATGGCGATCAAGGGCTGGCTGGCGATCCGATTAAAGCTCACTTCTCCGGTACCGCAGGACAGAGCTTTGGTGTCTGGAACGCAGGCGGCCTTGAACTGAAATTAACGGGCGATGCCAACGACTACGTGGGCAAAGGTATGGCGGGCGGTAGTATCTCCGTGCGTCCTCCGGTGGGTTCAGCCTTCCGTAGCCACGAAGCCAGCATCATCGGTAATACCTGCCTCTACGGCGCTACCGGCGGTAAGCTGTTTGCCGCAGGCCGCGCTGGCGAACGTTTCGCCGTGCGTAACTCCGGCTGTATCACCGTGGTAGAAGGTATCGGCGATAACGGCTGTGAATACATGACGGGCGGTATCGTCTGCGTGCTGGGTCGTACTGGCGTGAACTTTGGCGCAGGTATGACGGGTGGGTTCGCCTACGTGCTGGATGAAGACGGTGAATTCCGTAAACGCGTAAATCCAGAGCTGGTAGAAGTGCTGGATGTTGAAGAATTGGCTATTCATGAAGAGCATCTGCGTGGCCTGATCACCGAGCATGTGCAGCAGACCGGTTCACACCGCGGAGAAGAGATCCTCGCTAACTGGCCGACCTGGGCACCGAAATTTGCTCTGGTGAAACCGAAGTCAAGTGATGTGAAGGCATTGTTGGGTCACCGTAGTCGTTCCGCAGCCGAGCTGCGGGTTCAGGCGCAGTAAGAGGTCATCATGAGTCAGAATGTTTACCAGTTTATCGACTTACAGCGCGTTGATCCGCCCAAAAAACCGCTGAAGATTCGTAAAATTGAATTTGTTGAGATCTACGAACCGTTCTCAGAAAGCCAGTCCAAAGCACAGGCAGATCGCTGCCTGGCGTGTGGCAACCCTTACTGTGAGTGGAAATGTCCGGTACATAACTACATCCCGAACTGGCTGAAGCTGGCGAACGAAGGCCGCATTATCGAAGCGGCTGAGTTATCGCACCAGACCAACAGCCTGCCGGAAGTCTGCGGCCGCGTGTGTCCGCAGGATCGTCTGTGTGAAGGGTCTTGTACGCTGAATGATGAATTCGGCGCGGTCACCATCGGTAACATCGAACGCTATATCAATGATAAAGCGATAGAGATGGGCTGGAAGCCGAGCGTTGCCAACGTCAAACCGACCGGCAAACGCGTCGCTATCATTGGCGCTGGCCCTGCCGGGCTGGCCTGTGCCGACGTGCTGGCACGCAGTGGCGTACAGGCTGTTGTTTTCGATCGTCATCCTGAGATCGGTGGCTTGCTGACCTTCGGCATCCCTTCTTTCAAGCTCGAAAAAGAAGTGATGGTGAAACGTCGTGAGATCTTCACCGAGATGGGCATCGAATTCCGTCTGAATACCGAAGTTGGTAAAGACGTGCAGATGAAAGCGCTGCTGGATGAGTACGATGCGGTCTTCCTCGGCGTCGGCACCTATCAGTCTATGCGTGGCGGATTGGACAATGAAGACGCTCAGGGTGTCTACGATGCGCTGCCGTTCCTGATCGCTAACACCAAGCAGTTGATGGGCTTTGAAGCCGCAGCAGACGAGCCTTACGTCAGCATGCAAGCTAAACGCGTTGTGGTGCTGGGCGGTGGTGACACCGCGATGGACTGCGTGCGTACCTCTATTCGTCAGGGCGCAACGCACGTGACCTGTGCCTATCGCCGTGATGAAGAGAACATGCCGGGTTCCAAGCGCGAAGTGAAAAACGCGCGTGAAGAAGGCGTCGAGTTCAAATTCAACCTGCAACCGCTGAGCGTCGAGGTTAACGGCTCAGGCAAAGTGTGCGGTGTGAAAATGGCGCGTACCGCGCTGGGTGCGCCGGATGCCAACGGGCGTCGTCGTCCTGAAATCGTAGAGGGTTCCGAGCACGTTCTGGAAGCCGATGCGGTCATCATGGCGTTCGGCTTCCGTCCGCACAAAATGGCGTGGCTGGCAGAGCATGACGTCAAACTGGACGATCAAGGGCGCATTGTTGCACCAGAAAGCTGTGACAACGCTTTCCAAACCAGCAACCCGAAAATTTTTGCGGGCGGCGACGCGGTTCGCGGTTCCGATCTGGTGGTTACCGCCATCGCAGAAGGTCGTAAAGCCGCTGACGGCATCATGAACTATCTGGAAGTGTAGAAACGCATCACGTCTCTTAAGGGCAGCGCTAGCTGCCCTTTTCTTTTCCGGCTGTATCTGAAGCGCCTGTTAGCAACCGATGGCAACAATCCACTCTCTTTTTTAGAATTTCACACCAGATAAGCTCATAAACCCTTCATCTTTCCACTTCGTTTTAAAGAACTTTTCGTAATAAATCCTTCAGCATCACGATAAAGGCGTACACTTATCTTCGGCATTTACTTGTCTTTATTGAGATTGGATTTCATTAAGGAGTAAATATGACAACCGAAGTGGCACTGGTAACAGGGGCTGGTCAAGGTATTGGCCGCGCTATTGCTCTCAGATTGGCGAAGGACGGGTTTGCCGTCGCCATCGTGGACTATAACCAAGAAACCGCGCGCAGTGTGGCGCAAGAAATCGAAAAATCCGGCGGACAGGCCATCGCATTACAGGCCGACGTCGCAGATCGTGAGGCAGTGTTCACTGCCGTCGCAGAAACCAAAAAACGCTTTGGTGACTTTAACGTCATCGTCAATAACGCCGGAGTGGCTCCCTCAACCCTGATTGAAGATATCACGCCAGAAGTTGTCGATCGCGTTTATAACATCAACGTCAAAGGCGTTATCTGGGGTATTCAGGCGGCTCTCGATGCCTTCAAATCTCTGGGGCACGGTGGCAAAATCATCAATGCCTGTTCACAGGCGGGGCATGTGGGCAACCCTGAACTCGCCGTCTACAGTTCGAGTAAATTTGCGGTTCGCGGCTTAACGCAAACTGCCGCGCGCGATTTAGCCCCGCTGGGCATTACGGTCAATGGTTACTGCCCGGGTATCGTAAAAACGCCAATGTGGGATGAAATCGATCGGAAAATTTCTGAGTCAGCAGGAAAACCACGTGGGTATGCAACGGAAGAGTTTGCCAAACGCATCACGCTGGGTCGTCTGTCCGAACCAGAAGATGTCGCCGCCTGCGTCTCCTATCTGGCCAGCCACGATTCAGACTATATGACAGGACAGTCGTTACTCATTGATGGCGGAATGGTGTTCAATTAACGATACGTTGCGAACCCAAAAGGAACATGTGCTTTGCGCACTTGAGTCATAGTAATTCTAACGATATACCCTAAATAATTCGAGTTACAGGAAGGCGGCAAGAGAGAGAATCCCGATGAGCTTACTTAGGTAAGTGATTCGGGTGAATGAACGTAACCAACGCACCTGTAGCTTGAAGTATGACGGGTATAAGAAAGGGCACCGTAGAGGTGCCCTTGGGAACGAATTTATTTAACGACCCGCAACGAGGGTCTGCCACCTTTAGGCGGCTGTGGCGGTTCGTCATCAGAACCTGAGCCATCCTCAGGTGCTTCAGAATCAGGCGAGCTATCGACAATCGACATGACCGTCCCTGAAGCGGGTGCGCCTTCCTGAAAGTCTTCATATTCGCCTGCGCCTTCGTAAGCAGGTTCGGACTCAAACATCGTTCCAGCCCCATTCTCACGCGCGTAAATCGCCATTACGGCCGCCATCGGCACATGAACCTGACGCGGTACGCCGCCAAAACGGGCATTGAAACGAACGCTGTCATCAGCTAACTCAAGGCCACCAACAGCACGCGGTGCGATATTCAGCACGATCTGGCCGTCACGGGCAAACTCCATCGGCACCATAACATCCGGCAAAGTGACATCGACTACCAGATGAGGCGTTAATTGGTTATCCAGCAACCAATCATAAAAAGCCCGTAATAAATACGGACGACGCGGAGACAGTTGAGACAACGCCATACAGTTTAACCTCGGGTTTGCAAACGCATTTCACGTTCCACTTCCGTCAGGGAAGCCAGGAACGCATCACGCTCAAAGACGCGTGTCATGTAGCCTTTCAGCTCCTTCGCGCCCGACCCACTCAGTTCAATACCTAACTGCGGCAGACGCCACAGCAGCGGAGCCAGGTAGCAATCTACCAGGCTGAACTCTTCACTCATGAAATAAGGCGCTTCATTGAACACCGGGGCAATAGCCAGCAGTTCTTCACGCAATTGCTTACGCGCCGCATCCGCTTCCTGAGCGCTGCCATGCGTAATTTTTTTCAGTAAAGAATACCAGTCGCTCTCAATGCGATGCATCATCAGGCGGCTGTTACCGCGCGCAACCGGATAGACGGGCATTAACGGCGGATGAGGAAAACGTTCATCCAGATACTCCATGATAATTCGTGATTCATAGAGCGTCAGTTCGCGATCGACCAGCGTCGGCACGGAACCGTAAGGATTGAGGTCAATAAGATCCTGAGGCAGATTATCCATGTCCACCTGTTCAATCTCGACACTCACACCCTTTTCCGCCAATACGATGCGGACCTGATGGCTAAAAATGTCGGATGGACCAGAAAACAGCGTCATTACCGAACGTTTGTTGGCAGCGACAGCCATGAAAACCTCCAAGTTTATCGAGAAAATACGGCGAATAGCCGTGCAATGGGTAATCTGCAAACCGCTATTCGAAATTTTGCTCGCCAATGTGTAAACATCACCTGAAAAAATACGTCGTTTCAAACAGCGACGACAGTTGACACACGGGCATAAAATCGGCGAATAGCTTATCAGATTTTGTTCGTTTTGTGGGGGGATAGGCAGGAAATCTTATTCATATAAATGATAAATAACATTATTTTTATTAAATGCAAATATTTCACCTGCAATAACGAAGTCCAAACAACCCGACTGGAAGGGATCTATACCTCGCCTTGGTCTTTATTAATCCATCAATCGCATAAAAGCCGACGATAGCTGCCGGCTTTTAAAGCAACATTAAAACGAATTGACGCCACTAAGTTTCTGATTAAGGGCGCGCCGCAGTGCCATCCGGCAAGCGGGCATTCGTCCATGACGGCAATCCCCCTTCAACAGGGAACTGTTTTGCTTTGTTTTCATCAATATCGATCCCCAGCCCTGGTTTATCATTCAGGTAAGCGTATCCACCTTCAATGTCTGGGCAGCCGGGGAACACGTCCCTGAGTGCCTCGTTCATTGGCGTATATTCTTGAATACCCAGATTGGTAATACTCATATCAATGTGCATATTCGCAACCACACCGACAGGAGAAATATCACCCGGGCCATGCCAGGCGGTTCTCACACCGTGTAATTCGGCTAACGCGGCCAGTTTTCTGGCTGGGGTAATCCCACCTATCATACTAATATGACAACGAATAAAATCGATAAGATGATTGGTAATGAGGTGTTTGTACTCAGCGACATGAACAAATAACTCACCCATCGCTATTGGGGTAGATGTTTGCTGGCGCATCACACTAAGGAAATCAACATTCTCCGGTGCCACCGGATCTTCAAGGTAAAAGAGTTTGTAGTCTTCCAGAGATTTCGCCATTTGCAGAGCGGTAACGGGTGACACACGCTCATGGACATCATGAATAAATTCAACATCAAAACCGATCTTATTACGCAGATGATCAAAAAATGCCGGAATACTTCTGGCATAAGCATCAGGATCGAAATAGATGCCAGGCGTTTTCGTTCTCGGTGAACGCTTTGGCGTAATGTTAGCTTTATCCAACTGGGTGGCGATCAACTTGAGGTCTTCCGTCCCCGCACCGCCGTACATCCCCATCTGGCAGCGAACATATTGGTACCCTTCTTCCATTGCCGCACGGATGTTATCTTCCGCCGCAACCGCATCCGCACCATCACAATGGCGATAAAGCGGAATACCATCGCGGCATTTGCCGCCCAGCAATTCATAGACCGGTAAGTTAGCCACTTTACCCTTGATATCCCACAGCGCCATATCGATAGCCGAGATCGCGTTGTTCATCACCGGTCCATTGCGCCAGTAGCCACTCACGACGGCAGACTGCCAGATATCTTCAATGCGTGACGGATCTTTCCCTATCAGGAAAGGCTTCATGTACTCATTAATGGCCGCTTCAACTGCGAAAATACGTTGGGTAAAAGTCGCGCATCCCAAACCGTATAAACCGGCCTGATTGGTTTCGACCTTAACCACAACCAGATCAATGCCGCCGGGTGACGTTAGAATGGTCTTTACGTTTGTTACCTTTATCATGCAAAAAACTCCTTTGATAGCCACAATCAAAATCAGGTAGATACCACACGTTGTATGACATCATATATCTTAGTGGTATTACTATCAAAAGGGAAAAATAAAAGCAACTGATATCGAAGGAAAACCAGAAAAGCACAAAAAACGGGGTATATTATTAAATTCAATGAAATTAATGAATTAAACAAATAATGCCCCACTATAGACACATTTCAGATACAAAAAACACGGTAAAATAACACGGTTTCTGACGGTGACATCAAGAGGAAAACATCAGCAGGCCGTTACGGGGATTCTGAAATAAGAAAGGCGTTCGGCCTGGAAAACGCAATGATATTTACGCGCTAGCTATTCTCAAGATTATTAATCATGACAATATTGCATTCCATTGCCTGATCCAGACATAGCTTGGCCGTTTCAATATCATGATTCTTTATCGCCATAAAAATTTTGATATGTGCATCAATGCTATCCAGCGTTATACCTAAAACACGGTTCAACTCTTCCAGATAAAAATAATACATACCCTTCACATACTTAATGGCATGTGAAAACACTTTGTTATGCGCCGCGTTAATGATCGCCAGATGAAAATCCAAATCGGCCTGAGAATATTTTTTATAGTCATTCTTGTTGATAAGCATTCTGTTAAGTGCATCTTCTATAAGATAAATATCTTCGTCTGTCGCATTTTTAGCAGCCAATTCGATACACTTAAACTCCACGGTTTGCCGAAAAACCATCATATCCATAAATTCACCTTTCGTTAGGTGAAGGATAGGCTTGTCATTCGCCTGCATACGAAAGCTATCAATTTCATTCGAAACAAAAGAGCCTCTACCATGCTTAGTATAAATTATCCCTAAGTTTCTCAGCTTTTGAACCGCACTGCGAATACTGGTTCGACTTACATCAAAAGCCTCACTTAGCTCAAACTCAGACGGTAGCTTTTCGCCCTGTTTCCATTCCCCGCTGAGTATTTTTTTCTGCATTTTCTGGTAAACCGCTTCGGCAATGTTATTTCTTGGTATTGACTCTATATTGTCCATAATGCCTCAAATCAATTATTGGAATCATGATCACAAAAAAACGCTTTGATTGTTGATTGAAGTATAACAAAGCGACACCATCAGTTCCACTCATGTGTTGTATTACAACATGATGTATGACAACACTATCTCTTCAAATAACGATGTTCTACTGCTCAACAATCGTAAGGAGTTAACGATGGATGCCGCAAAACTATTTGATTTATCAGGAAAAACAGCACTAATCACCGGTTCCGCCAGAGGCCTCGGCTTTTCCTACGCGGAAGGGCTGGCTTCGGCGGGTGCCTCCATTATCCTCAGCGATATCAGGGAAGAAACGCTGAATGAAGCCGTTCAGAAACTAACAGCAAAGGGCTATAACGCTAAAGGCTATGTAATTGATGTTTCAAAAGAAGATCAAATCGTCAATGCATTCAACCTGATGGATGCTGCCAGTATAGAAATCGATATTGTCATTAATAACGCTGGAATTCAACATCGCCAACCCTTAGTCGAACTCGCGCTGCAAGACTGGCAACGCGTGATGGATATTCACCTGACGGGAACATTCCTTGTGTCACGTGAGGCGGCTGTACGCATGATAAAACGCAACCGTGGTGGGAAATTTATCAATATTTGCTCATTGACCAGCGAACAAGCGCGACCTACCGTCGCACCTTATACCGCAGCCAAAGGGGGTATCAAGATGTTGACGCGATCCATGTCCGCCGAATGGGCAGAGTATAACATCCAGGCTAATGCGATCGGCCCCGGCTATATCCTTACCGACATGAACAAAGCCTTAATTAAAGATGTCGAATTCGATAAGTGGGTAAAAAGCAGCAACCCAACTAAACGTTGGGGGAAAACAGAAGAGCTGATCGGTACAGCTATTTTCTTATCTGCCAATGCATCTAATTACATCAATGGCCAGGTCATTTATGTTGATGGCGGATGGTTAGCCGTTCTTTAAATTTCATAAAAAATTAGCGTAACCAGAAAATAAAATTTCATGAATAAAACTGGTTTTATATCTATTCATACTAGATAAATAAAAACCATGTGATTATATATTCAGAGGCACCAAAAATGAAAAAAGATACACTTAAATTTGAAGCGTGTATTGTTCACGGAAAAAAGGATGTAAAAGTAGAAGACCGTGAACTGGTTTATACCGATAGTGATATTGTGGTTAAGGTTGAATGTGGCGGTATTTGTGGATCAGACATCCATTATTACCATGAAGGTCACGCTGGTTTATCTGTAATAAAACACCCGATGGTTATCGGACATGAATTCGTCGGGAAAATTTATAAGGCATCAGAAAATAGCCAATTAAAAGTTGGACAAAGCGTTGCGATTAACCCTTCCCAACCTTGTAATCAATGTGATTATTGTCTGGAAGGCAAACAGAACGAATGTTCCACTATGCGGTTTATGGGTAGCGCACAGTTCAATCCACACGTAAACGGTGGATTCGCCCAATACGTCACGGTTTCTGAATCACAGTGTTATCCCTATGATGAGAAAATCCCTTCACAGATTATGTCACTCGCTGAACCAACAGCCGTCGTCATTCATGCCATCAATATAGCCGGAAGCCTAGTCGGGAAAAAGGTACTAGTCATCGGTGCTGGTCCAATTGGCGCGTTAACGATTGCCTCCGCCAAGGCTTCGGGCGCGGTAGAAGTTGTTGCCTCCGATATCAGCGAAAGATGCAGAGATATCGCGCTGGAGATGGGGGCCGATAGCGCGGTGAACCCGCTTGATGAACATTCAATAGCGCTATATTGCCAAAATAAAGGCTATTTTGATGTCGTATTCGAGGCTAGCGGTGCCCCTGCGGCCATTGCTTCATCGGTACTCATGACACGCCCTAACGGGCTAATTGTACAGATTGGTATGGGGCCAAGCCCTGTGCAGTACCCCGTTGCACAAATGCTGGTGAAAGAATTGTCCTGGAAAGGCTCATTCCGCTTCATTAACGAATTTGCCACCGCTGTTAAATGGCTGGAGAAAGGAATTATTAATCCGCAGCCAATTATATCGGCCGAATACGCCTATCAAGATATAGAAAAAGCATTAATTACCGCAAGCGATAAAAACATTTCGTCAAAAGTCTTAGTTAAATTTTAATGTATTACCAGGAAGATGTAGCAAGGGAATGCTAACAATAATTTCTTGACCAAAAAAATTTGGATACGGTGTGTTTTTATTTAACTGCCGATTCACTCCCATATATTACCCTGGGAAATAAATCGCATACAACACAACATATCTATACCTCACCACATCTTAAATTAAATTCAATAATCATATGGTGATACAATGAGTCAGTCCTCAATTAAAGTGAAAAGAAGTTCATCCGACCTTGCCAGGGCATCTGTTTCTGGTTGGCTTGGCACAACATTAGAATTCATGGACTTTCAGTTATATTCTCTTGGTGCCGCACTCGTTTTTCATGAAATATTCTTTCCTGAGCAATCTGCGGCAATGGCATTAATTCTTGCCATGGGTACCTATGGCGCAGGGTACATTGCCCGTATTGTGGGTGCCGTCTTCTTCGGAAAAATGGGAGATAAAGTAGGCAGAAAAAAAGTGCTGTTCATTACTATTGCGTTAATGGGGGTCTGTACTACATTAATCGGCGCACTCCCAACTTATCAGCAAGTTGGCATTTTAGCTCCTATTCTATTGGTCGCGCTTAGAGTTATTCAAGGGCTTGGAGCGGGCGCAGAAATTTCTGGTGCCAGCACCATGCTGGCAGAGTATGCGCCAGCGGGTAAAAAAGGCATTATTGCCTCATTGGTTGCAATGGGAACCAACTGCGGTACGTTGAGTGCAACGGCTATCTGGGCGGCGATGTTTTACTTTTTTAGCAATGAAGAGGTTATTTCCTGGGCGTGGCGTCTTCCTTTCCTTGCCAGCTTCCTTGTCATGGGATTTGCCATCTGGTTACGGTTGAACCTGAAAGAAAGCCCGGTATTTGAAGGGGTACAGGGAGCAAAAGAGGTTACGCATAAACCGCAAGAGCACACGCCTTTCTGGTCTTTACTGAAAGGGAAATCATTCTGGATCGCGACAGGTCTACGATTCGGTCAGGCAGGGAATTCGGGCATTATCCAAACTTTCCTTGCCGGCTACATGGTACAGACACTTCTATTCAGTAAAGCAGTTCCAACCGACGCCATCATGATAAGTTCAGCCATTGGCTTTATGACGATTCCGTTAATAGGCTGGTTATCTGATAAAATTGGGCGGCGAATTCCCTATATCTTTCTGACATTCGGTTCGATTCTTCTCGCCTACCCGATGCTCTCAATCATCGTGAACAAAGAGCAAGCCGTCGCCACGATTACGGTATGTTTAATTCTTATTCATAATATCGCAGTGCTGGGACAAGCAGCTATCGAAGGGATTACGATGGCGGAGATGTTTGGTTCAAAAAACCGATTCTCCCAGATGGCGATCTCCAAAGAAATCGGGGGGCTGTTCGCTACGGGCCTGGGACCGTTGTTGGCTGGTATCTTTTGCCAAATAACGGGGTCGTGGTATCCCATCGTTGTGATGCTAATTTGCTACTCCTGCATTGGTCTGCTATCCGCCTTCTTGATGCCAGAAGTCAAAGATCGCGACCTGCACGATGTGAGAAACGCAACGGAACAATAGACATAACTACGGCAAAGAGAAAAACCGTGCGTTAATGATGAAGCATACATATAAAAAAAACCCGGTGACAAGCACCGGGTTTTTCGCATTGATTTCGCTGCAAAGCAGCCAGAAATTAACGCTTGGAGAACTGAGGACGACGACGTGCTTTACGCAGGCCGACTTTCTTACGTTCAACCTGACGAGCATCACGAGTAACGAAACCTGCTTTACGCAGTTCGCCACGAAGAGACTCATCATACTCCATCAGAGCGCGGGTGATACCGTGACGGATCGCACCAGCCTGACCAGAGATACCACCACCTTTAACGGTGATGTAGAGATCAAATTTACCAACCATGTCGACCAGTTCAAGCGGCTGACGAACTACCATGCGGGCAGTTTCACGACCGAAGTACTGTTCCAGACTACGCTGGTTGATAACGATATTACCGTTGCCCGGTTTGATGAACACGCGAGCGGCGGAGCTTTTGCGGCGACCAGTGCCGTAGTATTGATTTTCAGCCATTGCCTATAATCCCGATTAAATGTCCAGAACTTGCGGTTGCTGTGCCGCGTGATTGTGCTCGGTGCCCGCGTAAACTTTCAGTTTACGGAACATAGCACGACCCAACGGGCCCTTCGGCAGCATGCCTTTAACCGCGATTTCAATCACACGCTCAGGACGGCGGGCAATCATCTCTTCAAAGGTCGCTTGTTTAATACCACCGATGTGACCGGTGTGATGATAATAAATCTTGTCAGTACGCTTGTTGCCAGTTACAGCAACTTTGTCAGCGTTCAGGACGATGATGTAATCACCCGTATCAACGTGCGGGGTGTATTCCGCTTTATGCTTGCCGCGCAGACGACGAGCCAGTTCAGTAGCGAGACGGCCTAAAGTTTTACCGTTCGCATCAACAACGTACCAGTCACGTTTTACGGTCTCTGGTTTAGCTGTAAAAGTTTTCATTAAAAGCTTACCCAATAATTAGTTACACGTTGGTGAACACCCTAACGCTCGAAAACAGTTGAGGCTCACACGACCATCAAGTCCAGCAAACCTACCCCTTCGAATAGCCATTGCCGGCACTATAAAGTTTTTGGGAAAAAAACTTTGTTGTAACGTGGGGTCGCAAGATTATAGAGAAGTCATTCTCAAAAATCGACCTTTTTTCACACGAAAATCACGAAAAACCACAGCCAGTGTTACGCCAAATGCGGCTGCCGTAGGTACTCTTCGCTTTGCATTTCCTGCAAACGGGATAAACAGCGCTGATATTCAAATTTCAGGTGCTCTCCCTGGTAGATAGCAAACATCGGTGCCTGCGCAGAGATAATGAGCTTAATGCGACGATCGTAACACTCATCCACCAGCGCCAGAAAGCGGCGGGCGGTGTTCTCTTCCTTTGTCTCCATCACCGTTACATTGTGCAACAGCATCGTATGGTAGAGGCGCGACAGCGCGATGTAATCATTCTGGCTCCGTGCTTCCGTACACAACGTGTGGAAATCGACCGCCAGCACGCCGTCACTCACGCTAAGCGTCGTTAACGGACGATGATTGATCTCCAGCACTGGTCCCGGCGTTTGCCATTTCTTCCCGGTCAAGCGCGTAAACATCTGCTGCATTGCCGTATTCGTTTCTTCATTCAGCGGCGAGAGATAAAGGTGTGCCTGTGTCAGCGTACGCAGACGATAATCGATACCGGCATCGACATTACGCACTTCACAATGCTGTTTAATCAACGCAATCGCAGGAAGAAAACGTGCACGTTGTAATCCATTGCGGTAGAGATCGTCTGGTGGGATATTCGACGTCGCCACCAGTGCAATACCACGGGCAAACAGCGCTCGCAGCAGTTCGGCCAGCAGCATCGCATCCGTAATGTCAGAGACGAAAAACTCATCGAAACACAGCACGTCCGTTTCGGCTTTGAAGCCATCAGCCACTTTCTCCAGCGGATTTTCCTGCCCCTGAAACTGGTTCAGTTCTTCATGCACGCGTAGCATAAAGCGATGGAAATGCAGGCGCATCTTGCGCTCGGCGGGCAGGCTATGGAAAAACATATCCATCAGCCAGGTTTTACCACGCCCGACGCCGCCCCACATGTACAGCCCTTGAACCGGGGCAGGTTCGCGTTTATCGCGCAGTCCCAGCCAGTTACGCCATTTCCCTGCACGACCGGGGGCTCCCACTCCGTCATCCGTTGCACGTTCGCATAGTGCCTGATGTATTGCCTCCAGACGCTCAACGGTTTGCTGCTGTACCTCGTCCGGTTGATATTCACCAGCGGAAAGCGCCTGCTGGTAAAGCGCCAAGGGGGTTGTTTGCTGCGGTGTTGTCTGTGGAGTAGCCATCGCAATCCCTGAGAAAAAAGTTAGTCGTGTTTTGCTGTGTGTTGCCGTCGATTTAAGCCGTAATCGTCGCAGTTAACAACCTTGATGTCTGCGGTAGGTCAACATTCCCCTCAGTCATCGAGCATCAGGATTCCACTCAGGCAAGGTTAACGGTTATAGTGACTATTATTAAGTGAAAAACCCTACGGGACAACAACGTCAAAATAGGAGCTATTATGACTTGGGAGTATGCGCTGATAGGTTTAGTCGTCGGTATTATTATTGGTGCTGTCGCCATGCGCTTTGGTAACCGTAAGCTGCGGCAACAGCAGGTATTGCAAAATGAGCTGGAGAAAAGCAAAACCGAACTGGAAGACTATCGTCAGGAATTGGTTGGACACTTTGCCCGCAGTGCGGAACTGTTGGATAACATGGCGGATGACTATCGTCAGCTTTATCAGCACATGGCGAAAAGCTCCAATAACCTGTTACCTAACGTTCCCGGCCAGGATAATCCGTTTAAATACCGTCTGACCGAGTCAGAAGCGGATAACGATCAGGCACCGGTGAACATGCCACCACGCGATTATTCCGATGGTGCGTCAGGCTTGTTGCGGGGCGAACGCCCAATTCGTAAATAATATCAACTAATTATACCCTAAACGTGAGGCTTTCTGGCCTCACGCTTTCCCTCCCTTGTTCTACGCTTATTAAAACGTGCACCGCGCGCTGTCATCGTCCGATCACACACCATTAAAAAGCGATAGTTACAATCTGCTGACGAAACAGCAGTGAACTTTACACATTGATCGTCAGTCTGACTCTTCACCGTGTCTTTAAGTTTATATATCATCGTTTTATTCATCCGCAGGCCGCAAGAGAGTTAATAACAATGAAAAAAACATCATTATTATTTAGTGCACTGGCAATAAGCATAGGTTTGACCCTGTCCACGCTTCCCGCAGCGAATGCTGCGCTGCCTGCCGTGGTTCAAGGGCAACAGACGCCAAGCCTGGCCCCGATGCTGGAAAAAGTCTTACCAGCCGTCGTCAGCGTGCATGTTGAAGGTACACAGGTACAGCGCCAGCGCGTACCGGAAGAGTTCAAGTTCTTCTTTGGCCCGAACTTCCCGACGGACAAACAAAATTCTCGTCCGTTTGAAGGGCTGGGTTCCGGCGTGATTATTGATGCCGCAAAAGGCTACGTGCTCACCAACAATCACGTTATCAATAACGCCGACAAAATCCGCGTCCAGCTTAATGACGGACGTGAATATGATGCGAAGTTGATCGGTCGTGACGAACAGACCGATATCGCCCTGCTCCAGTTGAATGGTGCCAAAAACCTGGTCTCCGTGAAAATGGCAGATTCCGATCAGTTGCGCGTCGGCGATTTTGCCGTTGCTGTTGGTAACCCGTTCGGCCTTGGCCAGACGGCAACGTCCGGCATTATCTCCGCACTGGGACGTAGCGGTCTGAATCTTGAAGGGTTAGAAAACTTCATCCAGACCGATGCTTCTATCAACCGCGGCAACTCCGGCGGCGCGCTGGTGAACCTCAACGGCGATCTGATCGGTATTAACACCGCGATCCTGGCTCCAGGCGGCGGGAATATCGGTATCGGTTTCGCTATCCCCAGCAACATGGCCCAGAATCTGGCGCAGCAGTTGGTTGAATTCGGCGAAGTTAAGCGCGGGCTACTGGGTATTAAAGGCAGCGAGATGACGTCAGAAATGGCGAAAGCCTTCAACGTCGATGCCCAGCGCGGTGCTTTCGTCAGCGAAGTCTTACCGAAATCTGCCGCGGCCAAAGCCGGAATTAAGGCGGGCGACGTATTGACTACGCTGGATGGCAAACCAATCAGCAGCTTTGCCGAACTGCGGGCCAAAGTCGGCACCACTGCGCCAGGTAAAACCGTGAAAATCGGCCTGCTGCGTGATGGCAAACCGCAGGAAGTGTCCGTCGTGTTGGATAACAGCACATCGGCATCGACTAGTGCCGAAACGCTTTCACCCTCATTACAGGGCGCCTCCCTGACTAATGGTCAACTGAAAGACGGCAGCAAAGGGGTGCAGATTGATAACGTCGCCAAGGACACACCAGCAGCGCAGGTTGGCCTGCAAAAAGGCGATATCATCATCGGCGTAAACCGTGAACGTATTGAAAACATCACGCAACTGCGCAAGCTGCTGGAAGCGAAACCTTCCGTTCTGGCGCTGAATATCGTCCGAGGCGAAGAAACGATCTATCTGCTGCTGCGTTAATCGCTTGTCGTTTTTTACGATAGTCTAATCGGCCAAGGATCGCGCGCCATAAAAAATCGGACACCGAGTCATGCGGTGTCCGAACTTCTCGTGATATCCTCCCTTTATCTCCCTTTCCACAGTAAATCGCGGCCATGCTTGCTAAATTATTACGTTCAGCACTATTTGGTGCCCTTGTCGCCGGAATTATTCTGGCCGTACTGCCGTTTATCGGATCTGGCACGTCGTTTCTGAAAAGCAATGACAGAAATACTGATGGCTCGCCCGTAAGCTACCATCAGGGCGTCAACCGTGCGGCTCCTGCTGTGGTTAATATTTATAATCGGGTTGCCAATACGGAAAAACCCAATGAAGTCGCCATTCATCCTCTGGGTTCTGGCGTCATCATGAATGACAAAGGGTATATTTTAACTAATAAGCATGTGATTAATAATGTGCAGCAGATCCAGATTGAGCTGTCAGACGGCCGGCTGTACGAGGCCCGCGTGATCGGCTCCGATACCCTAACCGACCTGGCAGTGTTGCAAATTGATGGCGTTAATCTGCCCGTCATTCCCATGAATCCAGATCGTATCCCGCACGTCGGCGATGTCGTGATGGCGATTGGCAATCCTTATAACCTGGGGCAAACCGTCACCCAGGGCGTTATCAGCGCCACCGGCCGCGTTAGCCTTAGCACTTACGGTCAGCAAAAAAGCCAGGTAGGACGCCAAAATCTGCTGCAAACCGATGCGTCAATTAACCACGGAAACTCTGGTGGTGCGCTGGTCAACACGCTCGGTGAACTGGTTGGTATTAATACCCTTTCTTTTGATAAAAGCAGCAATGGCGAGACGCCAGAAGGCATTAGCTTCGCCATCCCCGTAGCATTGGCAACCAAAGTGATGGGTAAACTGATTCGCGATGGTCGTGTGGTTCGCGGCTATATTGGCATCAACGGCGTACAGCTAGAAAATATTGAAAACAGCACGTTAGCCAACAATCGTGGTGCTCAGGGTCGGTTGACCGGTATTCTCGTCCAGACTATCGATCCCAGTGGACCGGCGGATAAAGCGGGTATCCGTATTGAAGACGTCATTGTTAGCGTGAACAATAAGCCCGCACGCTCGATTATCGAAACTATGGAACAGGTTTCAGAAATACACCCCGGTACCGTTATTCCCGTCACGATTGAGCGCGATAATAAACAAATTACGCTACAAATGACGATACAGGAATTCCCTACCCAATGACGGCATCCAAGGCTCGTTGATAAAACACTATCGGCAGGTAAATAAGAAACCGGGTGGGGAACCCACCCGGCTGGCGTACATCATTTGAAGAGCAAACGGGTGAAGTGCTTATTCGTGTTCTTTAACGCGTTCGATATTCGCGCCTAGCGCACGCAGCTTATCTTCGATACGGTCGTAACCACGATCGATATGATAAATACGGTCTACCGTCGTCACGCCTTCCGCGATGCAACCCGCTAACACCAGACTGGCTGACGCACGCAAGTCAGTCGCCATCACCTGAGCACCCGACAGCTTATCAACGCCGTGGCAAATCACCGTATTGCTCTCGATCTCCGCCTGTGCACCCATACGGATAAGCTCAGGCACATGCATGAAGCGGTTTTCGAAGATGGTTTCGGTAATCACACCCGTCCCTTCTGCGACCAGATTCAACAGGCTGAACTGCGCCTGCATATCGGTCGGAAACCCCGGATGCGGCGACGTGCGAACCGTAACCGCTTTCGGGCGCTTACCGTGCATATCCAGACTGATCCAGTCTTCTCCAATTTCAATATCCGCGCCCGCTTCACGCAGCTTTGCCAATACCGCATCCAGCGTATCAGGACGGGTATTACGGCAGATAATCTGACCGCGAGATACCGCGGCCGCAACCAGAAATGTCCCGGTTTCAATGCGGTCAGGCACAACGCGATACACACCGCCGCCCAAACGCGCGACGCCTTCGATGGTGATTTTATCGCTACCTGCACCGCTGATTTTCGCACCCAGCGTATTCAAGAAGTTTGCCGTATCGACAATCTCCGGCTCACGCGCCGCGTTCTCAATAATCGTGGTGCCTTCCGCCAGCGTTGCCGCACTCATGATGGTTACCGTGGCACCCACGCTCACTTTGTCCATCACAATGTGTGCGCCTTTCAGACGACCATCAACCGTGGCTTTCACATAGCCTTCTTCCAGGACGATCTGCGCACCAAGCTGCTCAAGGCCATAAATATGCAAATCTACCGGACGCGCGCCAATCGCACAGCCGCCGGGTAGCGATACTTGTCCTTGCCCAAAACGCGCCACCAGCGGCCCTAAAGCCCAGATAGAGGCACGCATGGTTTTCACCAGATCATACGGCGCGCAGAACACGTTCACTTCACTGGCATCCACATGAACGGAACCATTGCGTTCAACACGCGCCCCCAACTGACTAAGCAGCTTCATGGTGGTGTCGATATCGCGCAGTTTCGGTACGTTCTGAATCTCTACTGGTTCTTCTGCAAGTAGCGCAGCGAACAAGATGGGCAACGCAGCATTCTTGGCGCCGGAAATGGTCACTTCCCCCGCTAAGCGGGTTGGCCCCTGAACACGAAATTTATCCATAGTCGTTGTATCTCAATGTCTTAATTCAATATTTCGTCACACTGATATAGGCATTCTCTTCCCGCTCGCTCGGGGAATACTTAGAAGCCGTTCAGTTTACGGTCGCGTTGCCACTCTTCCGGCGTATAGGCCTTAATCGACAATGCATGAATACGGTTATCCGCGATGTACTCCGTCAGCGGCGCATAAACAGCCTGCTGTTTTTTGACTCGGCTCATTCCAGCAAAAAGTGCGCCCACCGCGATGACTTGAAAATGGCTACCATCACCAGAAACATGGGCTTCTTCCAGTGCTAATGCGTTCATCAGCACATCTTTAATTTCGTTATTTTCCATCGCTCTCGATTTCTATGTCAGGGGGAGTGATTTACAGGGAGGTATCTTAGATGAATATGGCGCTATCTTAAACAAAGAATGCGCCGATGCCTGAAGGAGAAATGAGGCATCGGCGAGACGGTTTAAGACACTGGGATGATTTCATTCAGATTATAGAGCGCAATGAGCGTTTTTAGCCGATCGCTGGCACCGACAATCGTGATCTCATCGCCTGAACACGGTTGCTGATAAACGTGCATCAGCAATGCCAGCCCGGCAGAATCGACACGGTTTAAGCCAGACACATCCAGCATGGTTTTACCCGCGAGCAACGATTCACGCTGCTGCCAGAACGGTAGCAGCGTTTCGCGATCGAGATCGCCGGTTAATGCCAGCGTTGATTCCTGCGCCTGCCAGTTCAATGCGTTCGCCATATTCGTACCCAAATTACTTTTTCTGATCCAACGTGATTGTCTGCTTCGCCGAGGATTCTAACTGTTGAGTCAGGCCATCAACACCTTTCTGACGCAGTATTGCCGCCCACTCGTTCTGCTTAGTGGTGATCATGCTGACACCTTCGGCAATCATGTCATACGCCTGCCAGTTACCGGTTTTACTGTTTTTACGCCATTGGAAATCCAGACGTATCGGAGGACGTCCGCCGTTATCAACGATGGTGACACGAATGGAAACGATATCAGCATTGCCCAGCGGCTGTTCAGGGGCGATTTGATAGCTTTGCCCGCTATACATCGCCAGAGCCTGGCCGTAAGCCTGCTCCAGATAGGCTTCAAACGCTTTGAAATAGGCATCACGCTGAGCGGGTGTCGAATCTTTGTAGTAACGACCGAGAACCAGCGCACCGGCGTATCTCACCTGAACATACGGCAACAGCTCTTCACGCACGACAGTACGCAAATAGTCAGGGTTTTGCTTAATTTTTGGCTGCTCGTTCTTTAAACGGTCAAACGTTTTTTCCGCCGTTTCATTCATTAAATGATAAGGGTTCATTTGATCCGCCGCGTTGGCTAATGGCGCGACCACCAGTAAAGCCACCATCAGTAAGCGTTTAAACATGCAGATATCCTCTTATGGATGTGAAGGAACAGGTTCGTTGCTGTGCTCAGGGGTTGCCGCAGGATCGGCACCCGGCTCCGTACCCGATTGACCGGCATTATCCTCGCTATTGCCGCCGCTCTTATATAGGAATTGACCGATGAGATCTTCAAGCACCATAGCCGACTTGGTATCCTGAATCACACCACCCTCCTTCAGGATCGTCGTGCCCATCTCTTCATCTTCAAACCCCATGTTCAGTGCCAGATACTGTTCGCCCAGCAAGCCAGAGGTACGAATGGCCAGAGAGCTGGTATCGGGAATATGATCGTAACGCTGCTGAATATCCATCGCCACACGCGGCAGATACGTTTTTTCATCCAGCGAGATATCCGCTACACGACCAATAACCACACCGCCAATTCTGATCGGAGAACGCGCTTTCAACCCGCCAATGTTGTCAAACGTCGCGTACAAACGGTACGTCGGCTCACTACCGATCGATTTGAGATCGGCCACTTTCAGGCATAAAAAGAGAATGCCAGCCAGCGCGATCAACATAAACACACCAACCCAGACTTCAGTTTTCTTTGTTTGCATCGACTCAGTTCCCAAACATCAGTGCTGTCAGCACAAAATCCAATCCCAGTACCGCTAACGACGAGTGCACGACGGTTCGCGTCGTTGCACGGCTGATCCCCTCAGACGTCGGGATCGCGTCATAGCCGTTAAACAGTGCAATCCAGGTCACAGTAATCGCAAATACGATACTTTTAATCACGCAGTTCAGCACATCCTGACGCCAGTCAACCGCGCCCTGCATGGCAGACCAGAAGAACCCGCTGTCGATACCTTTCCAGTCCACACCGACCAACGCGCCCCCCCAGATCCCCACGGCGACAAAAATCACCGCCAGCAGCGGCATGCTGATTAACCCGGCCCAGAAACGCGGCGCGACAACGCGGCGCAGCGGATCGACCGCCATCATCTCCATACTGGAGAGTTGCTCGGTTGCCTTCATCAGCCCGATTTCCGCCGTCAGCGCGGAACCCGCACGTCCAGCGAACAGCAGCGCCGTTACCACCGGGCCAAGTTCACGCAGCAGCGACAGCGCCACCATCATGCCCAAACTGGCCTCAGCGCTGTACGTCGTCAGGATGATATAGCCCTGTAACCCCAGCACCATGCCGATAAACAGGCCAGAAACCATGATGATAAGCAGTGACTGCACGCCAACGCTGTAAAGTTGTTTCACCAACAGCGGCCACTGTTTTCTGAATTCGGGCTTACCCACCAGCGCATTAAACAGCATCAGCCCAGCGCGCCCAAACGCAGCACTGGCGGAGATCCCCTGACGCCCTAGCGACGCCAACGACCGTAATAACATGACTGCGTTAACCCCCTGAGCCTAGCAGCGACGTTTTATAGTCACCGGCAGGAAAACGGAAAGGCACTGGCCCGTCGGCGATGCCATCCAGGAACTGACGAACCTGCGGGTCATCGTTCGCCCTCAGTTGATCCGCCGTCCCTTCTGCTATCACCCGTTTGTCGGCCACGATATAGGCATAATCGGCGATGCTCATCACCTCCGGTACATCGTGAGAAACGACAACACAGGTCACGCCCAATGCATGGTTTAACTCATCAATGAGCTTCACCAGCGTCCCCAACGTGATCGGATCTTGCCCAACAAAAGGCTCATCAAACATAATCATCTGCGGGTCGAGCGCAATGGCTCGCGCCAGTGCCGCGCGCCGCGCCATGCCGCCAGAAAGTTCCGCTGGCATCAGTTCGGCAGCCCCACGCAACCCCACCGCTTCCAGCTTCATCATGACAATGCTACGCAGTAAGGATTCTGGCAGTTGGGTATGCTCACGCAGCGGCCAGGCGACATTATCAAACACGCTCAAATCGGTGAATAACGCCCCTGACTGAAACAACATGCTCATTTTCTTGCGCGCGTTGTACAGTTCGCTACGCGACAGCGCCGGAATATTCTCACCATCAAACCAGATTTCACCGCTGTCCGGCGATAGTTGCCCGCCGATCAAACGCAGCAACGTGGTTTTACCGATACCGGAAGGCCCCATGATTGCCGTGACCTTGCCTTTAGGGACATTCAGCGTGATGTCTGTGAAAATCTCTCGCTCTCCGCGCCGAAAGCTAAGACCACGGATTTCGACCAGATTAGTTGCCTCATGGTTCATTATTTCCATTCCTTACCAATCAGTACGCCAGTACGCTTATAGAGCGTCTTTCACTCCAGCCTAACGGATTAATGCTGGTCACTTAAGTCTCATTTTAGGAGAAACACGGGGATGAGGTTCCCGTAGGGACACCTCGCCCCGTGGTCGCTCCGTGTATCTCGGCTCTTAAACGATCGGCATTAGCCTAACGGCTGACTTTCATCAGAGTGAGAGTTTTACAAAAACTTACCGTAAGTTCTTGTCCAAAATGGCGGCATAAACCGTTACCTGATTTTACTTATCGCGACAGGTTTTACTTTTTCGCCAAGCACCGTCAGAATTAGCGCTCATCACAGAAAAATGCTTTTTGTGCGAAAATCGTCCAGAAATACTGACTTATTCGACAACAAGCCAGTGATTATACACTAAATAATTCGAGTTGCAGGAAGGCGGCGGCGCAGTGAGTCCCCAGGAGCTTACAGCAGTAAGTGACTGGAGTGAGAGAGAAAAGCCAACGCACATGCAGCTTGAAGTATGACGGGTATATATCCTATTAAAGGACGCTGCATGCTTTTTGCAACACTACTCTTGTTCGTTGGCTTGCTACTGCTGGTTTACGGTGCCGATCGTCTTATCTATGGCGCGGCTGTGCTTGCGCGTTCTCTCGGCTTACCGCCTTTCGTCATCGGCATCACCATTGTCGGCTTCGGCACGTCGCTACCTGAGCTGATCGTTTCTGTTACCGCAGCTTTAAACGATCAGAACGACATGGCCGTCGGTAATGTGATTGGCTCCAATATCACCAATATCTTACTCATTCTTGGCAGCGCAGCGCTCATTCGCCCACTAACCGTACATTCGGCCCTGTTGCGCCGGGAATTGCCGCTCATGGTGTCCGTCACTTTATTGTGTGGCGTTTTACTGCATGATAGCTACCTGAGCCGTGCCGACGGCATGATGCTGCTCTTTGCCGCTATTCTGTGTCTGGCGTTAATACTGCGTATGGCACAACAGGCGCAGCAGGAAGGCGGCGACAGCCTGACGCGTGAGCAATTGGCAGAGCTTCCGCAAGACGACAGCAATCAGATGGCTGCCGTGCTGTGGCTGATTCTCGGTATGATTATTTTACCCATGGCCGCCCGTATGGTCGTGGATAACGCGACCGTCATTGCACGCTACTTCGATGTCAGCGAATTGACCATCGGGCTGACCATATTGGCGATCGGCACCAGCCTGCCTGAACTCGCTACGGCCATCGTCGGGACATTGAAAAAAGAAGATGATATCGCGCTGGGCAACCTGATTGGCTCGAATATTTTTAATATTGCGATTGTACTGGGCGTACCCGCACTACTCTCGCCAGGCGCACTGAATCCTCAAGTTTTTCAGCGCGACTATTGGGTCATGCTGGCGGCGAGCGTGCTGTTAACTGCACTGTGCCTCAGCAAAAAACGCCGTATAGGACAGGGCGCAGGCGTATTATTATGCTGCGCGTTTATCGCCTACCTTACGGTGTTGTTCTGTTTTTCATAATTATGCTGTTCCGTTTTTAACCATAATCAGGACTATTGGTATGTCACCGTTTGAACAAGACGCTCACCTAAAACAGCAGTCTGACCGTGCACTATCCGAACATAGGCTACAACCCGATTTCGATTTCCAGCAGGCGGGCAAGCAGGTACTGAGTATAGAACGCGATGGGCTTGCGCAATTAGATCAGTATATTGACGACAATTTTACCCTCGCCTGCAAAAAGATCTTTCACTGCCAGGGCAAAGTGGTGGTGATGGGAATGGGCAAATCCGGCCACATCGGTTGCAAAATTGCCGCAACCTTCGCCAGCACCGGTACACCCGCTTTTTTCGTTCATCCGGGTGAAGCCAGCCACGGTGACCTCGGCATGGTGACGCCGCACGATATCGTGATCGCGATTTCCAACTCTGGCGAATCCCATGAAATCCTGTCGCTGATCCCTGTTCTGAAACGCCAGAAAGTGTTCCTGATCTGCATGACCAGCGCACCAGAAAGCACGATGGGTAAAGCGGCGGATATACACCTGTGCGTCAACGTTCCGCAGGAAGCCTGCCCGCTCGGTCTGGCACCCACCACCAGCACCACCGCAACGCTGGTCATGGGCGACGCACTCGCCGTGGCTTTGCTACAGGCGCGCGGTTTTACTGCCGAAGATTTCGCCCTATCTCACCCCGGTGGCGCACTTGGCCGCAAACTTTTACTGCGTATCAGCGATATTATGCATTCAGGCGACGAGATCCCCCATGTCCCACACAATGCCTCGCTGCGTGATGCGCTGGTGGAAATTACGCGCAAAAATCTGGGTATGACGGTAATCTGCGAAGCGGATATGAAAATTCAGGGTATCTTCACCGATGGTGACCTGCGCCGCATCTTCGACATGAATATTGACTTGAACAGCGCGCGTATTGCTGATGTGATGACCGCGGGCGGCATCCGGGTCGCGCCGCAGATGCTGGCGGTAGATGCACTTAACCTGATGCAGTCGCGCCACATCACCTCAGTGCTGGTGGCAGAAAACGATCGTCTGGTCGGTATTGTCCATATGCACGATATGTTGCGGGCTGGCGTGGTTTAAAAAGAAAGGATAATTGTGAATGAGTGAAACCAGGGCGCAAACCGCTACCTGTTATGGGCCGGTCGATCAACAGGTACTGGATAAAGCCCGTGAAGTTCGCCTGTTAATCTGCGACGTTGACGGCGTGATGTCCGATGGTCTGATTTACATGGGTAACCACGGCGAAGAGCTGAAAGCGTTTAACGTCCGTGACGGTTATGGAATTCGCTGCCTGCTGACGTCTGGTATTGAGGTTGCCATCATTACTGGGCGTTCCGCAAAACTACTGGTCGATCGGTGTAAAACGCTGGGCATTAACCACCTTTATCAGGGGCAATCAGATAAGGTTTTGGCCTTCAACGATCTGTTGGATAAACTATCGGTAACAGCAGATCAAGTGGCCTATATCGGCGACGACATGATCGACTGGCCAGTGATGGCACAGGTTGGTCTGAGCGTTGCCGTGGCAGACGCCCACCCGTTGCTGTTACCACGTGCGGATTATGTCACTCGCATTGCGGGTGGCCGTGGTGCCGTGCGTGAGCTGTGTGATTTGATTCTGTTCTCGCAGAATAAGCTGGAGCATGCCAAAGGGTTGTCAATATGAGTAACACCAAGCGTTGGCTGACCGCTTTCCTGGCTCTGTTGGTACTGGTCCTCATCGGTTGGAATATTGCGGATGACGACACCGTACCGGCACCGAATGCAAATGACCCTACGGTGCCAGTCTATACCAGCGAAAAGACCAACACTCAGGTATACAGCCCTGCGGGCAAGCTGAGCTACAGACTCATTTCGGAAAAGGCGGAGTATTTCAACAACGAGCAATTGAGTTGGTTTACGACCCCCGTTGCCACGCTGTTCAATGAACAGGGCATTGCAACCTGGTCAGTACGTGCCGATCGCGCCAAGCTGACAAAAGACAAGATGCTCTATCTGTACGGCCACGTTGAGGTGAATAGCCTGACGAAGGACGCGCAGCTTCAGCGTATCACAACGAATAATGCCCAAGTGAATCTGGTCACGCAGGACGTCTCTTCCGATGATGAAGTCACCCTGTACGGCACCAGCTTTACCTCAAGCGGAATGAAAATGCGCGGAAATCTGCGTAATAAAACGGCCGAGTTGATCGAAAAGGTAAAAACCTCTTATGAAATCCAAAACCAATAACCTGATGCGTAACACCCTGATCGCCAGCTCGCTGTTCGCCGTCAGCGTTTCCACCTTTGCTGTCACGGGCGATAGCAACCAACCGATTCGCATTGATTCAGCACAGCAATCTCTGGATATGCAGGGCAACACAGTGACGTTCACGGGCAATGTTGTCGTGAAGCAAGGAACGATCGAAGTGAAAGCCGACAAGGTTGTCGTGACGCGCCCACAGGGTACGCAAGGCAGTGAAGTGGTGGAAGGTTACGGTAACCCCGTGACGTTCTACCAGATGCAGGACAACGGCAAACCCGTAAAAGGCCACGCGCAAAAAATCCGCTACGAGCTGGCTACTGATTTTCTGGTACTGACAGGCAATGCCTATCTGGAACAGCAGGACAGCAATGTAAAAGGCGATCGCATCACCTATCTGGTGAAACAGCAGCAGATGGAAGCGACCAGCGATAAAGGCAAACGTGTGACGACGGTGTTAGTCCCCTCTCAGCTTCAGGAAAAAGAGAAAAAGAGCCAGCCTTCTCGTTCTCAACAATCGCAACCACGGGTTACTGAATAAGCTATGGCAACATTAACCGCAGAAAATTTGGCCAAGGCGTACAAAGGCCGTAAAGTCGTGGAAAACGTCAGCCTTACCGTGAATTCCGGTGAAATCGTCGGCCTACTCGGGCCGAACGGGGCCGGGAAGACCACCACGTTCTATATGGTCGTCGGCATCGTCCCGCGCGATGAAGGGCGCATCGTCATCGACGACGACGATATCAGCCTGCTCCCTCTGCACGAACGTGCCTTGCGTGGCATCGGCTATCTGCCGCAGGAAGCCTCTATTTTCCGTCGCTTAAGCGTCTATGACAACCTGATGGCGGTATTACAGATCCGTAAAGATCTGACCACCGAGCAGCAGGAAGATCGTGCCAATGAACTAATGGAAGAATTCCATATTATTCATTTGCGCGATAGTCTGGGACAATCGCTGTCCGGTGGGGAAAGACGCCGCGTAGAGATTGCGCGTGCGCTGGCAGCAAATCCCAAATTCATCCTGCTGGATGAACCGTTTGCGGGCGTAGACCCGATCTCCGTACTGGATATTAAAAAAATCATTGAGCATCTGCGTGACAGCGGGCTTGGCGTGTTGATTACCGATCATAACGTCCGCGAAACGCTTGATGTCTGTGAACGAGCCTACATCGTGAGTCAGGGCAACCTGATCGCCCACGGTTCACCGAACGATATTCTGGCCGATGAACAGGTGAAACGCGTCTATCTGGGCGAAGGCTTCCGACTCTGATAGGGTAATATTTTCTCTTTGCAGTACTTATGGGACGTTAGCGCGATTTATGAAGCAAGGTTTGCAACTCAGGCTTAGCCAGCAACTGGCCATGACTCCACAGCTCCAACAGGCAATTCGGCTGTTGCAGTTGTCCACGCTTGAATTGCAACAGGAGATTCAACTGGCGCTGGAAAGCAATCCGTTGCTCGAACAAACGGATCAGCACGACGAAATCGAGTCATTCGAAAAGGCAGACAGCGATTCACTGGATACCGGTGAAGCCCTTGAACAACGGGACATGCCGGAAGAATTGCCGCTCGACGCCACCTGGGATGAGATTTATTCCGCAGGCACACCGTCGGGCACGGGTTCTGACTATCGCGACGAAGAACTGCCTATTTATCAAGGCGAAACCACGCAAACGCTTCAGGATTACCTGATGTGGCAGGTTGAGCTGACGCCGTTTTCGGATACTGATGCGGCCATCGCAACGTCGATTGTGGATGCGGTGGACAACACTGGCTACCTGACCGTGCCGCTGGAAGACATTCTTGACAGCATCGGTGACGACGACGTGACGCTGGAAGAGGTCGAAGCCGTACTTAAACGCGTGCAGCGCTTTGATCCTGTTGGCGTCGCTGCTCGCGATCTACGCGATTGCCTGCTGGTACAACTTTCCCAGTTTGACAACCGTACGCCGCGCTTGCTCGAAGCTCGCCTGATCGTCAGCGATCATCTTGATCTGTTAGCTAACCACGATTTCCGTAGCCTGATCCGCGTGACCCGCCTGAAAGAGGAAGTGCTGAAAGAAGCGTTGGCGCTGATCCAATCGCTCGACCCACGTCCGGGGCAGTCAATTAACACGGGTGAATCCGAATATGTGATCCCTGATGTGCTGGTGCGCAAGGTGCAGGGAGTGTGGGTCGTTGAATTGAACACCGACAGCGTTCCCCGTTTGCAGATTAACCAACAATATGCAGCGCTGGGTAACAGCGCGCGCAACGACAGCGACGGGCAATTCATCCGCAGTAACCTGCAAGAGGCACGCTGGCTCATCAAAAGTCTGGAGAGTCGCAACGATACGCTGCTAAAAGTAACCCGCTGCATCGTCGAGCAGCAGCAGGATTTCTTCGAGCAGGGTGAAGAATTCATGAAGCCCATGGTATTGGCAGACATCGCCCAAGCGGTAGATATGCATGAATCCACCATCTCACGCGTGACGACACAGAAATTCCTACACAGCCCACGCGGCATTTTTGAGCTAAAATATTTCTTCTCCAGCCACGTTAATACCGATAGCGGCGGAGAAGCTTCGTCAACGGCTATCCGTGCACTGGTGAAAAAGCTTATCGCAGCGGAAAACCCTGCGAAGCCATTAAGCGACAGCAAGCTCACCACACTGCTCTCCGAGCAGGGCATCATCGTGGCGCGCCGTACCGTCGCAAAATACCGAGAGTCTTTATCTATCCCACCATCAAATCAGCGTAAACAACTGGTTTGATCTCAACAGAGAAGGAAGACACTATGCAGCTCAACATTACCGGACACCACATCGAGATCACTGAACCACTGCGTGATTTTGTAAATGGAAAATTTGCCAAATTAGAGCAGTATTTTGACCGGATTAATCAGGTCAATGTGGTATTGAGAGTGGAAAAAGTTCAGCAAATTGCCGAGGCCACGCTCCATGTTAATGGTGGGGAGCTGCATGCAACCTCCGAAGCGGCAGATATGTACGCCGCGATAGATTTATTGATTGATAAGCTGGCAAGACAGCTCAATAAGCATAAAGATAAACTCAAGCAGCACTAATTTTCTCCTTTGCCATTTGGCAAAGGAACAAACCCGCCCCATCCAATGGATAGGGCGGGATCACCAGAAGTGAAAATAAAATGAGCCACGATCCCGTATTGCAACTCAGCACCGTATTACGTCCTGAGTGCACCCGAAGCACCGTCCATTGCCAGAGTAAAAAACGGGCATTGGAAATTATCAGCGAGCTGGCCGCTAGGCAGCTTAACATTCCCTCGCAGATTATCTTTGATGCCATCCTGACCCGGGAGCGGATGGGCAGCACGGGAATCGGCGGCGGCATTGCCATTCCTCACGGTAAGCTGGAAGACGATAATGCGCTGGGTGCCATCGGTGTTTTCATCCAGCTAGAGCAACCGATCGCTTTCGATGCGATTGATAATCAGGCCGTTGATCTGCTTTTTGCCTTGCTGGTTCCGGCTGAACAATGTAAAACCCATTTGCATACCCTGTCGCTTGTTGCCAAGCGGCTGGCGGATAAAACAGTTTGCCGACGCCTGCGGGCGGCGCAAAGCGATGAAGAGCTGTACCAGATTATGACGGAAGCGGATTAAGCTAGATGATAGTCATACTCACGATGACGGGCTATTCGCGGTAGAACGAGAGAATGCTTGCAATCCATGCGCTAAGCCGTCATTTTTTAGCGATACATCATAAAAATCATGGCAATGAAAATTCGCCATCACGTTGCCAGAGGGGAGTCGTCAGATGGTACTGATGATTGTCAGCGGTCGCTCAGGTTCAGGAAAATCTGTCGCCCTGCGCGCATTGGAAGATATGGGGTTCTACTGCGTAGATAATCTACCAGTGGTTCTGCTGCCAGAACTGGCGAATACGCTTGCGGCTCGTAATATTTCCGCAGCGGTCAGCATTGACGTGCGCAATATGCCGGAATCTCCAGAGATCTTCGAGCATGCCATGGAGCAACTGCCATCCAGCTTCTCGCCCCAACTGCTGTTTCTGGATGCCGATCGCAATACGTTGATCCGCCGCTACAGCGATACCCGTCGCCTGCATCCGCTGTCCAGCAAGAATCTGTCGTTGGAAAGTGCGATTGATGAAGAAAGCGATCTGCTGGAGCCGCTGCGTTCACGCGCCGATCTGATTATCGACACCTCAGAGATGTCGGTGCACGAACTCGCCGAAATGCTGCGTACACGACTGCTCGGCAAGCGGGAACGCGAGCTTACGATGGTGTTCGAATCGTTCGGCTTCAAGCACGGTATTCCTATCGATGCGGATTACGTCTTTGACGTGCGTTTCCTGCCGAACCCGCACTGGGATCCAAAATTGCGCCCGATGACAGGTCTGGATAAGCCCGTAGCGTCCTTCCTCGATAGACATACCGAAGTTCACAATTTCATCTACCAGACTCGTAGCTATCTCGAACTGTGGCTACCGATGCTGGAAACCAATAACCGTAGCTACCTGACCGTCGCCATTGGCTGCACTGGCGGTAAGCACCGCTCGGTATACGTCGCTGAGCAGTTGGCAGACTACTTCCGCTCGCGCGGTAAGAACGTACAGTCGCGCCACCGTACACTGGAAAAACGTAAACCCACGTAATATTCAGCAAGCCAGTATAGCCAGGTGACCCATGACAGTCCGGCAAACGGTTGAAATCAAAAATAAGCTCGGGATGCATGCTCGCCCAGCGATGAAGCTGTTCGAGCTGGTGCAGAGCTTTGATGCAGAAGTGATACTGCGTAATGACAGCGGCACCGAAGCCGAAGCCAGTAGCGTGATTGCTATGCTGATGCTGGACTCGGCTAAAGGACGTCTCATTGAGGTCGAAGCCGCTGGTCCAGATGAAGAACAGGCGCTTGCTGCCGTCATCGGGCTGTTTGAAGCCGGGTTCGACGAAGACTAGCCATTTCCTTAGCTGGCTATCTGTACACCTTAGTGCTTCACTTTCCCCTCCGAACCCCCTACTATCCACATATATCATATTTTCTTATACCCCCTGCGTTAATCCGCGGGGGTTATTTTTATATCATCTGAAAATACCAACTGGAGAGGAGTATGACGAAACCTAACCTGACAATCAGTGAATTAGATGCAGAACGTCTGGATAAGTTATTGGAGCAGCCCGCCTTTGCGGACAGCGATATCGCACAGGCGTTGAATGAAGAACTGGATCGGGCAGAAATTCTGCCTTCAGCATCGATTCCCTCACATGTCGTCACCATGAATAGTCGGGTGCGTTTCCGCGATCTGAATACCCACGAAGAGCATATCCGCACGCTGGTTTATCCCGCTGCCGTGAAAGACAGTAAAGAACCGCTGTCGGTGATGGCTCCGCTGGGCGCAGCACTATTGGGAATGCATGTGGGAAACGCTATCACCTGGCAGTTGCCAAACGGTGAAGAAGCGCGAATTGAAGTACTAGAACTACTCTATCAGCCAGAAGCCGCAGGCGAGTACCACCGCTAAGCCAGATAAATGCTATAGAGTAACAGCCGTCGGACACAGCCGACGGCGACGGTTACCCACACAGCGCAAACTTATTCCCCTGCGATCTTCATTTCAGGCAGCAACACGGAACCACACTGGATATTGCTCCGGGTTTCGATATCGTTCCCCACCGTCACAATATTACGCAGCATATCTTTCAAGTTACCCGCGATCGTAATCTCGCTGACCGGATACTGAATCTCGCCGTTTTCGACCCAAAAGCCAGATGCGCCACGAGAATAATCCCCCGTCACACCGCTCACGCCCTGCCCCATCAGTTCGGTCACCAGCAGGCCTTTGCCCATCTGTTTCAACATACCGTTGAAATCCAAACCTTGTCCGGCAATCCGCCAGTTATGAATCCCCCCCGCATGGCCAGTGCTCTGCATCCCCAGCTTACGCGCGGAGTAGCTCGTCATCAGCCACGTCTGCAACACGCCCGCCGTCACAATTTCACGCGCCTGCGTCCGCACACCTTCGCTATCGAACGGCGTAGAAGCCAGCCCTTTCAACAAGTGCGGCAATTCCTCAATCGTCAGCCACTCCGGCAGAATCTGCTGACCCAGTTTATCCAACAGGAAAGTGGACTTGCGATAAACGCTACCGCCGCTGATGGCACCAACCAAATGACCAAACAGACCCGTCGCCACTTCCGCAGAAAACATCACGGGTGCCTGCATGGTTGGCAATTTACGCGGGGACAGACGAGATAACGTCCGACGCGCGCACTCTTCACCCACCCATTCAGGGCTAAGTAAATCTTCCAGCGCACGGCCGACGGTGTAAGCATAATCCCGTTCCATATCGCCATTCACTTCGGCAATCACGCAACTGGACATGGAATGACGGCTGGAGCAGTAGCTTTTCAGCAGGCCATGGCTATTGCCGAACACCTTAACGCCGTAGTGGCTGTTAAAACTGCCACCTTCGGTGTTGGTGATACGCTTGTCAGCTTGTAATGCAGCCTGCTCTGCGCGAGCGGCTAACTCAATGCCACGATCCGCATCCAGCTCGGTCGGGTGGAACAGATCCAGATCCGGCGCATCAAATGCGAGAAGATCGCGATCCGCCGGGCCAGCAAACGGATCGACAGAGGTATAACGTGCGATATCCAGCGCGGCCTGTACGGTACGGGCTATCGCATCCGGGCTGAGATCGGTAGATGATGCGCTGCCTTTACGCTGTTGATGATAAACCGTGATGCCCAACGCACCATCACTGTTGAATTCAACATTTTCAACATCACCATAACGGGTACTGACGCTAATGCCCGTCGTTTTTGACACCGCGACTTCTGCCGCATCAGAACCGGCACGCGCCAGTTCCAACGCCTGAGCAACCGCGAGTTCCAGCGCTTTACGCTGCTCTGCAACCTGAGTAGTTATCGTCATTGTTCTGCCATAATGAGTGGAAGAAAGCTCACCATTATTCTCACTCGAACCGTATGGGTAGTAGAGAAATATGCTCTAAATAATTCAAGTTTCAGGTAGGCGGCAAGCGAAGGAGTCCCGATGAGCTTACTCAAGTAAGTGATTCGGGTGGCTAAACGCAGCCAACGCACATGCAACTTGAAGTATGACGAGCATAAAATGGTGTAGCATAATGCTTTCTAGTCTAACAGGATCTACGGACAATTTCGCACAAAGCCCAAACCTGTTAGTATCAGCCTCTTTTTTCTGGTGGGCACGCTGTTCACCATCCCGGAGCCACCGCGCATCGCGTTAGGCATTGCTCCTGGACACTTTTTAGGAGCCAACCATGAAGCAAAAGTACGAAGACTGGCTGAACGACGCTTCAGACAATCAAGAAGACGACGAAGATGATGAAATTATCTGGGTCAGCAAAAGCGAAATAAAGCGCGATGCCGAAGCGCTGAAAGATCTCGGCGCGGAACTGGTCGATCTGGGCAAAAACGCGCTGGAGAAGATCCCGTTGGACGACGATCTGCGTGCCGCAGTGGAACTGGCGCAGCGGATCAAGAAAGAAGGCCGCCGCCGTCAGCTACAGCTCATTGGTAAGATGCTGCGCGCCCGCGATCCAGAGCCGATCCAAACCGCGCTGGATAAGCTGAACAACCGTCATAATCAGCAGGTGGCGTTATTCCACAAACTGGAACAGTTGCGCGACCGCCTGATTACCGAAGGAGACGATGTGGTTCCAGAGATTCTGGCGCTATATCCACATGCCGACCGTCAGCAACTGCGTTCTCTGGTACGCAATGCGCAGAAAGAGAAAGCAGCAAACAAACCGCCGAAAGCCACCCGTCAGATCTTCCAGTATCTGCGCGAGCTAGCTGAAACCACAGAATAATGGCGATAGCGGGATGAGGAGCATGATTCACTCATCCCGTGCTTTATCAATATTAGTTGCTCAGCGCATGCTGATAATCACGCAGAATCCCACTCAACCGTCCCACAGGCGCCGTCACGTTCGGGGGAAGTTGCTGTTCTGTCAGTATCTGTTGATAGCGTTCAAGCTCCTCCAACAACTGCGTGAAATAGCGACTGCGCGTAGTATCGCGACGGGCCAGAATCACCTGCTCCGCCGTCGCACGAATCTGACGATGAAAGGCAGACAGCACCGCGTTTTGCGGAATATCCAGCGTTCTCAGACGTTGATGCATGATGATCATCCACAAGGCAAGGCGATACTTAGCGATGTCGTCAGGGAAGCGGTTCAGCAGCAGGAACAATTGTTGGTACAGCGCTGGTAGATGATTTTCTTTTCGCCGCGCCCTGTTAGTGGTCAGCGCCGAAACCGCACCATAAACAAAACGGTTCAACAACGTTCTCCCCGTATGCGCTTTGGTGTTATCTCGGATCAGTAGGATCACCATCAGCGCCAGAAAGCAGCCGATGATCTGACCGATCGCGCTGTCCAGAAACTGACTGATGTCGAATGCCATCGGGTTATCCAACACCAGGATATTGATCGTACTGGCCAATGCACCCAGCGAACCCAGCCGACGCTTTTGTACTTCAAGACCAAGAAAGAAAGCCATCGCCCCTAAGCTCAGGCACAGCAGCAGCATACTTTGCTGCGTTGATGGCATGATAAACATATACATCAGCGCCCCCAGCGGCAGCGCGTAGATCGTCCCAAACAGAAAATCTTTCGCTATCATCTGTGGATTCGGTAAACGCATAGCAAGCGACGTCACTACCGCAATCATCACCATACACACACTGCCGGACGTCCAACCAGTACTAAGCCAGAACAGGCAGCCCAGCGCTGTCGCCACACCGGTGCGTAAACCGTTGATCATGGCATGGTGGGTTTCGGCTGAGGGCGCTTTAATTTCTACATCACTGTTCAGCACGTCAGCTTCTATCATATTGATGCGTCCGTTAGTCTGCACACCCTTCGCCATCAGCAGATAACGCGTCGCCGCACCAATCCAGTCGATCAGCGTAGGCGGCACGTCACGGCTGTCAGCCGCAACCAGGTGGCGCAATGCTTTCACACGACAATGCACATCACGGAACGACTCAACAGGCTGATTCAACACCTGCATCAGACTGCTTTTTACAGGGGTCGGCACATCCTGCAAAATCAGGTAAGTTTCACACGCCTGAGTGATCATCGTGAGCGATTGCGTATGCAACGACGTTAAACGGCGATTGCTGTTCTGCCAGCGTGAAGACTCCAGCATCAGGCTGCTGCGCATGCCGCTTAGCGCGGTCGTTTTGCGCACCAGTGCGTGCCATGCCGCATCTATCGCTTCTTTCTCCGCCCCACTCATGCTGAGTTGCAGTAACCGATACTGATCCACCAGCAGTTCGCCGATGCTGCGGTCAACATCCTGCTTGATCGATCGGGGTGAGAACAGCAAATCGGCCAGAATGGCACAGACGATACCCAGCACAATCTCGCTACAGCGCTCCACGGCGAACTGTGGCGTCAGCAGCGGTGTCCCCTGCGTAGAGACAATAATGATCAGCGCGGTATAGCCCGCCAGCCCGAATATATAGGCATTTTCGACTTTAACCAGCGAGGAAACCCAGGTGCAGAGGCCGGCCCAAATGCAGCACAGCATCAGCATTACCACTGGCGCACGAACGGTAGCAATAATGATGACAAGCGCACCAATACAACCGATAAAAGTCCCGATAATACGTAAAACACCGCGATGGCGAATTGCACCGGAAAAGGGTTCACCGCCTGCGGCAAATGCAGGGCCGGCAGCAACAATTGCCGCAGTGAGCACTGACCAGCGCGGGGTTTCCAACTGTAGGTGAAAACCCAGAAACAGGGACAGCACAATCGCAAAGCTCAGTTTAAAAGCGAAGCGAAGGCGCGCAAATTTCGGTGTCGTAAAGAACATAGAGACAGCCAACGACGAGGTTTTCATCATCGCCTCACTTAACCAAACTCACGCAGGCGATAAAGCAGGCGAATGAGCGGCGACGGTTTTTTGTCATTATTGATTTGCTCGCCAGTGATCACCACGGTCGCGGTCGTGCCAGCCGGGTAAAGGTCACCCATTTGCCGATCGAGGCGGATTTTTACCGGTACGCGCTGCGCTAAACGCACCCACTCCAGATTGGAATCCACGTTAGCCAGGCCTTTAGTGTTTGCACTGTTGCTACTGTTATTTACCCCAGCCGCCACACTATCCACCGTGCCGTAAAATATCTTTTCGCTACCCAGCGGGGTGATTTCCGCACGATAGCCACGACGAACGCCTTCAAGCTTGGTCTCTTCCATGTACGCGAGCAGGTAAAACGAATCTTTCTTTACCAGTGCCACTGCCGTATTACCGCGTTCGATAAATTCGCCGCTCTGCACATGCAGGTTAGTCACCCAACCGTCGGCAGGCGCGCGCACCACGGTGCGCTCCAACTCCAGTTTTGCCAGCGACAATACCGCCTGCGCTTTAGCAAACTGGTGCGTTGCGGTTTCTAACGCATTGCTGGACTGATCGATATTCTCCTGCGACATCGCACTGACACCCAGTCGTGCTCGGCGACCTGACTCCCGGCGTTTTTCGGTCACCAGCGCCTGATAGTAGGCGACATCGGCTTCCGCCTGCGCCACGGCCTGGTGATAACGTGGCTGGTCGATGACAAACAGTACATCACCTTTGTTCACCAGTTGATTGTCCGTAACGCGAACATCGGTCAGTAACCCGCTAACGTCCGGCGCGATTGCCACTACATCCGCCGTAAATTTAGCATCACGCGTCCAGGGCGATTCGGTATAAAACGCCCAGACACGGAAGATTGCCACAATCGCACACAGCACAATCACCAGCGTGATGACCACACGACTCCATTTTTTGATCAGTCCGGCCTGCTGCCTAAACAGTGTTAAAAAGAAACCTTTCACAGACACCTCACAGACCGTAACGGAACAGTAAATAGAACAAGCAGCAGAACAGCGCACTGTTAAACAGCGCTGGATGCCAAACGAAGTCATAGATACCCGTCGGTTGCAGCAGACGGTTCACGACAAAAAACAGGGTCAACGACACCAGTAAGACAAAAAAAACGGGGGGAAATGACAGCCCGAACAGCACCATAACCGGGAGTGAACTCATCCTCTTTTCCTTTTTTCTATTAGGTAGCGGTAGCGAGCAGGTGTGCTACCGGATGGTAAATTATGTCGTGCAGTAGCACAGCGTTGTGCTGGCGTTCAGCATCGACAAAAGCGCTTCATCCCGCAGGCTGGCAGCCAACGAATTGGATAGCGGTAAACTGATGAATAGCGATGTCAGCAGGGACTGACTAACGATGGGAAATCAGCGTATTACTCTAATTGGGTAAATAAACACAATCATTGAATGGCTCTGTTCTGCCCAGAACCACCGGATAGGCTATATTATGGATGCTTATTATCACCTTATCTACATAGTGTGATCTAAATCACTTTTAAGCCAGAGTGAATAATGGAAAGACTAAAGAGTATGTCGGTGTTTGCCCGCGTGGTGGAATTTGGTTCTTTTACCGCCGCCGCCCGCCAGTTACAGATGAGCGTATCCGCCGTCAGCCAGACCGTCAGCAAGCTTGAGGATGAGCTACAGATTAAGCTGCTGAACCGCAGTACGCGCAGCATTGGTCTGACGGAAGCGGGAAAAATTTATTATCACGGCTGCCGTCGAATGTTGCATGAAGCGCATGAGGTACACGAACAGCTTTATGCTTTCAACAATACGCCGATCGGCACGCTGCGCATTGGTAGTTCGTCCACCATGGCGCAGAACGTGTTGTCCACCATGACGGCGGCGATGCTGAAGGAATATCCCGGTTTATCCGTCAATCTGGTTACCGGAATTCCGGCTCCCGACCTGATCGCCGATGGACTGGATATCGTTATCCGCGTCGGCGCACTACAGGATTCCAGCCTGTTTTCGAAACGCTTAGGCTCGATGCCGATGGTGGTCTGTGCCGCGAAAAGCTATCTGGCGCAGCACGGCACGCCGGATAAGCCAGCAGATATGGTGAATTTTTCCTGGTTGGAATACAGCGTGCGACCCGACAGTGAATTCGAGCTAATCGCACCGGAAGGCATTTCGACCCGTGTCACACCACAGGGGCGCTTTGTCACCAACGACCCACAAACATTGGTACGCTGGCTCAAGGCAGGAGCAGGCATCGCATATGTTCCACTCATGTGGATCGTGGACGAAATCAACCGTGGCGAAATCGAGATTCTGTTCAACCGTTACCATTCCGATCCGCGTCCAGTCTATGCGCTCTATACCCGCAAAGATAACCTGCCGCTGAAAGTACAGGTCTGCATTAATTATATGACGGAATACTTCAAAAACGTCGCGCTAACCTATCAAGCCTATCGGCAGGATCATGGGGAGGAAAAAAAACCGCGCTCATAAAGCGCGGTTTCAAAGGGACTCTAGGTATCAGAATAAATTACGCGGTCCCGCCGACGGTCAGGCTTTCCAGCTTCAGCGTAGGCTGCCCCACGCCAACGGGCAGGCTTTGCCCTTCTTTGCCGCACACGCCGACGCCTTTATCCAGCGCCAGATCGTTGCCGACCATAGAGATCTGCTGCATCGCTTCAATGCCGGAACCAATCAGCGTCGCACCTTTGACTGGCGTGGTGATGCGCCCTTTTTCGATCAGATAGGCTTCGGATGTCGAGAAGACGAATTTGCCAGAGGTGATATCCACCTGGCCGCCGCCAAAGTTTGGCGCATACAGGCCATATTCAACGCTGGAGATAATCTCTTCCGGCGTCGATTTGCCAGCCAGCATGTAGGTGTTGGTCATACGCGGCATCGGCAGATGCGCATAAGACTCACGGCGACCGTTGCCCGTCGGTGCAACCCCCATCAGACGAGCATTCAGTTTGTCCTGCATGTAACCTTTCAGAATACCGTTTTCGATCAGAACGTTGTATTGTCCCGGAACGCCTTCATCGTCCATCGAGAGGGAACCGCGACGTCCGCTCAATGTGCCGTCATCCACCACCGTACACAGCTCTGACGCGACGAGTTTACCCATCTGTCCGCTGAACACTGACGTACCACGACGGTTAAAATCGCCTTCCAGACCGTGACCGACCGCTTCATGCAGCAGCACGCCCGGCCAGCCTGCACCCAGCACCACAGGCATTGGCCCGGCGGGTGCAGCCACCGCAGACAGGTTAACCAGCGCCATGCGTACCGCTTCTTTCGCCCACGCATCGACGCGAGGTTCACCGTCCGTCACTTCCCAGAAATACTCATAGCCGCCACGTGTGCCGCCACCGCTGGAGCCGCGCTCACGTTTGCCTTCGGCTTCAACCAGCACGCTGATCGACAGACGCACCAGTGGACGCACATCTGCCGCCAGTGTGCCATCCGTCGCGGCCACCAGTACCAGCTCATACACGCCGGTCAGGCTGGCTGACACCTCCTGCACCCGCGCATCGGCAGCACGTGCGACCGTATCAGCACGTTGCAACAACGCAATTTTATCTTCACGCGTCAGGCTATCCAACGGATTCAACGTTGGATAGAGCGCACGATGCGACACTTCACCCAGCGTGCGCGCCGTACCCGTACCTTGTTCCCGCACAATGCTGCGCGCAGCCTGCGCACTCTGATGCAACGCATTCAGCGTGATCTGATCGGCATACGCAAACCCGGTCTTTTCACCATCAATCGCACGGATACCCACGCCCTGATCGATGTTATAGGAACCGTCTTTAATGATGCGATCTTCCAGAACCCAGGATTCATGGTAGCTGGATTGGAAATAGAGGTCAGCATAGTCCAGCCGACGTTCATTAAGCGACCCTAGCACAGCGGCGAGATCGTCAAGATTCAATTTGTTGGCGGTGAGTAATTGCTCACTGACAAACGAAAGGCTCATAGTTTTTCACTCTTTATCAGATAATTGGCTGAGTACGCTGCGCCGCCCTAACGGCATTATTCGCCTTTCTTTTTGTTCGGCTCACGCAGCACTTCCTGAATCTTTGGCTGATCGAGGCTACCGGAAATCTGGTAGCGAATCAGCGAAATCTTGTTCCATAGCGGTGCCAGAACTTTGCTGGCAGCAAACACCGCGGCTCCCACAACCGGATTGACGGCAAATGCGGTCGCTACGCCTACCGTTGCAGAAATTTCCGGAGCAATAACCGCTTCCATATTGACCTGTCGCTGAGCGAGGTCGAGATCGCCTTTCATCGCGATATCCGCCTCCAACCCGTCGATCAACATATCATCAGTATGCAGCACACCATCTTTAATCCATGCGGTGCTGCTAATCGAGTCGAAGTAAAACCCACGGCCAAACGTATCACTAAAATCGAACCGCAGCTTACGCATCAGCGCATCGAAGCTCAATAAACGCAGCAACTGCCCAGCCTGACCGGCACCGACTTCGGCAATTTCACCTTTGCCAATGCGCGTGTGCAATATTCCGCTCAGGCTAGCAATATCCGGCGCCCAAGGCGTCCCACGCCAATACAGATCGTAATCCACATCGAAAGAACCGGCCTTCAACGGTGAAGCTACCCCAAACCAGTTAGCATTCTGTTCCAGACTTTCTCCCGTCAGACGGCCTTTTAGCGCCGTCCGCACGCCTTCTGCATTTTCCTGCCAGGATCCGTTTACCGTCAGGCGAGCCTTGCCTGTATCAATGATACCGTCCGCCAGCGTCAATTTTTCCTTCTCTGGCACCATCGCTCCCTGAATACGCCCCATATTCTGCCCGAGAATCCAACACTGGCGACAGTTAACCGTCAGCGACGGCCAGTCTTCAAAGCTGATACTCGGGTCGTTCAACGGCGATTTTTTCTCCGCTAATGCCACTGGATTGGTCGCTTCATTACCTTTCCATTGAGGATTGTAGTAAAGATAATTAATGTCGCTGCGCCACATACCACGATGGGGGATCGCTACCGTTCCATCAATTTCGCGCCCTTTCGCCTGCACTTCACTGCCGCCGAGCGTATTTTTGCGCGTAATTTCCAGATCGTGCCACTGTTGTCCCAACAGTTGCAATTCAGGCGTTCGCAGCGTCACCGCATCAGGGAAACGAAGAGAGCTATGCGCTTTTTTCCCTTCCACCGGCGTCGAGGCACGCAGCGAAGGCAAAAGTCCCAGCCAGCTTTCAGCATCCAATGGCGGAAGATCGAGCACCAATGCGAAATCTTCTGGCAATGCCGGTGCCACCGTTGCCGCATTCTGCCAACTTGCCCGTGCCAGCGTCACGGTATCGCCCTTCAGCAGCCATTGGCTATTAAAGCGGTTATCCTTGCCCACTCGCCCCTGCATCGTGAAACCATTCAGGTCACCGCTGGCTTTGACCTCCAGCGGCAAATTCTCGCCAGCAGGCTTATTTAACGGGTTAGGTAAGTGACTACTTACTTTGTTTAAATCAGCTTGTACATCAACATTATAGGTTGTTTTACCCGAGTGCGGCAGATTGATGGCGACCGTACTCTTCCAGCCTGCCGCACCGGACAGAACTTTACTTACCGATGCCGGTAAACCAGGCAATAGTGCAGGCTGCCAGTCGCCCTGCAAGCCCACATTAACCAAAAAAGCCTTCGCCTGCTCTTCCGTCGTGAAATTGACCGCCATCGGCTGATTCAGCCAATTTGCCTGAAGCGTCTCACTGCGCAAGTTGCCGTTTTCATAGCGGAACTTACCCGTGAGATCCTTAATCGTGGTATCCAACGGCTTGATGTACAGGGTGTTATTATTCAGCGCAATGTCACCACTGGCGCGGACATCATCACCAACAAGTGGGATATCCAGATGCAGCGTGCCTTTCACCGATCCGCCGATTTTTAGTTCATCCAGCGCCGCACCCACCGAGGATTTCAGCGGCGTCTGATGGAAATAGTTGCCCACCTCAGCTCCTGGACCGTCTAGCTCACCATCAACGAGCAGCATCTCTTTTTCATAATCGGGAATAACCGCGCTAATATTTTTGCCTTCAACCTTACCCAGCCAGGTTTGCGGCGCAAACATCCACAAGCCGTTGTTAGCAAAATCCAGATCGATATCCAGCGGCGTCAGCGCAGGCCAGCCCGGCTGAAACTCGAAAGTCGCCTCTTTCACTGGCACCCAGACTTCAAATTGGCCTTCGTTATGCGTAAACGGGAAATGCTGCGGATTACCAGCAAAGATCAGCGTCGCATTATCAACGCGGCCGCCTTTCAGCGCGCCGCTCAGATAATCCACCAGCTCAGTGCCCATAAACAGTTCAGGATAATAGCGCCAAGCATCCGCCGCATCGGTCAGCCGGATACCCGCCAAAATATCCAGTTTCGGTTCCTGCTTGGCGGGCTGCTCATAGCGAAAATCACCATTAGCCCATAACGACTTCGCCTGCACGTCCAGTCCATGACTCCAGAGTGACAGACCTTGCGCATCATTACGCCAGTCAATCGTGCCGCTGGCCTGCTTGATTTCCAGCGGCGCACGGAACATATCCACATAGGGCAGCGTGCTCTGTTGTAACGCGACGCTGACCTGACCACGTTCGGCGCTACCGTGCGCAGAACCGGAGAAATGATCGACTCCCGGCAGCAATTTCCACTGCTTCCAGCTCACATCCTGCCAGTTGGCGTGAAAACGGCTTCTCTCCGGCTGTTGCAGAGGGATATCGACAGCAACGGTATTCAAGGTGCCAGTCGGTTGCAGCTCATCCCAGCGCGCTTTCAAGGCTGGCGTCGTGCTGGACAACAGCGGAAGCAGCGTGCTTACGCGCTCCAGCGCCAGATTGCTGGCTCGAACGCGTAGCTCTTCCTGTCTATCGGGCCCCAGCATGTGCTCGTTTTTTGGCAGCCATAGGGCAGAGAGTCGACCTTTCGGCCAGGCAACGCCATCCGTTGCCAGATTCAACTCAGGAACCTCCACCTGCCAGCCATTTTCCTGACGGCTGACATGTAGCGTCATATCATCCACATTCAGGCGGTGCGCATCATGGCCTTCACCCCAACTCGCCGTCCCCTGATTGAGGAGCACATCGCCACTGTGGATATCACCATCACGGACGTTGAGCCACGCCGCCAGACTAAAATCAGCGTTTTCCAGCCCGGTATTGTTTTTCATCCAGCGGCTAAGCCAAGGCTTCATATCAATGTTGTCGGCTTGCAGGTAGAACATGCCGTTGCCAAGCAACCCCTGTTCATCGCGCAAATCCATACGCATCTGCACCACGCCGTGCTGGCCGTTAAAACTCGACAGGCTAATCAAACCTTCAGCACGATGGCGTTTGTCAGAATTCAGCCAGGTCAGTTGAGGAACGCTGAGTTCCGCTCGGGAACCGGAAGGGGTAAGAAAGGTAATCTGGCTATCACGCAGGTCAAAGTGGTCAAACTGGCGCAGGAAAAGATCGCTGACCTTTCCTGACTCCATCAGTTTGCTATCCTGCTGTTGCCCGTTAAATTGGCTATTAAGATCGAGCTTTAGCTGATGAAATGTGAGATCACGAAACTGCCAGCGCCCGTGCAACAGCGATTGCCACACGTCCAGTGCCAGCGTAATGCGTTCAACCTGCCAGTCCGATTCCGGCAGAGAGGTGCGAAATTTTTCAATTTCCAGCGTAGGGCCAAAGGACTCCCAACGCCCGGTCATTGAGCCGATTTCTAACGGGACACCAGCAGCGGACTGCGCCCAGGCCACCAACTGTGGCCGAAAATGGTCGAGTTGTGGCAGCACTAGTCTTAAGCCGCTGACTAACAGCGCAACCATCACGACAAGAGTGGCACCCGTGATGACTACTATTCCGGGCAGTCGCCTCACTAATTTCTCCTTCTTTCGTCGCCGACGACGAGCGCACGAATTTACATCATGACGACGTCGAACTGCTCTTGGCTATACAGGGGTTCGATTTGTACTTTGACCTGCTTGCCGACGAAAATTTCAACTTCAGCTAACGCGTGCGACTCTTCGCTTCTCAGCGCTTCCCCGACGGCCGGTGAAGCATAGACCAGGAAACGGTCGGTATCATAAGCGTGGTGGACGCGCACGATTTCACGCATGATTTCATAGCAGACGCTTTCCACCGTCTTCACCGTGCCGCGACCATGGCACGTCGGGCATTCATGACACAGCACGTGCTCGATACTCTCACGCGTGCGTTTACGCGTCATCTCGACTAATCCTAGTTGAGAGAAGCCGTTAATACTGGTTTTGACCCGATCTTTACTCAGCGCCTGCTCCAGTGAATGCAGCACCCGCCGACGATGATCTTCGTTATTCATATCGATGAAATCGATAATGATGATGCCGCCGAGGTTGCGCAGGCGCAGTTGTCGCGCAATCGCCTGTGTCGCTTCCGTATTGGTATTGAAAATGGTTTCATCCAGATTACGGTGACCAACGAAGGCCCCCGTGTTGATGTCGACGGTCGTCATCGCTTCAGTCTGGTCGATAATCAAATAGCCACCAGACTTCAATTCAACTTTTCTGTCCAGCGAACGCTGAATCTCATTTTCCACATCAAACAGGTCAAAAATCGGCTGTTTGCCCGCATAGTGTTCAAGTTTACGCGTCATCTCCGGGATATATTCGGAGGTAAACTCCAGCAGCGCTTCATACGTCAGTCGGGAGTCAATCCGAATACGATCCAGCGCCGCCCCGGCGAAATCACGCAAAATTCGCTGTGCGAGCGCCACTTCGCCGTAGAGCTTACATTTGGTCTGGTTGCGTTTTTTGCGCTCCATGACCTTACCCCACAGGCGCTTCAGGAACGCGGCATCCTGCGAAAGCTCTTCTTCGCCGATCCCTTCCGCAGCGGTACGAATAATGAAACCACCGTCATCATCGCAATACTCCGCGACCGTTTTCTTTAAGCGCTCACGTTCCGCTTCGCTCTCAATACGCTGTGAAACCCCAACGTGCGAGGCACCGGGCATAAACACCAGATAGCGCGAGGGCAGCGTGATATCGGTCGTCAGACGCGCGCCTTTGGTTCCCAGCGGATCTTTAACCACCTGAACCATAAGATCCTGCCCCTGACGCACCAGTTCGGCGATATCACGGACGTGAAAATTCTTCTGTTCGTCACCGGCCACACATTCGGTGTGCGGCATAATATCGGATGCGTGCAGGAATGCCGCTTTATCCAGTCCGATATCCACAAACGCCGCCTGCATGCCTGGCAGAACGCGACTCACGCGGCCTTTATAAATGTTACCGACAATGCCACGTTTCGCATCACGCTCAATGTGAATTTCTTGCAGAATACCGCCGTCGATATAGGCAACGCGCGTTTCTGACGGTGTAACGTTTACCAGTAACTCAGCAGTCATGTTTTCCTCTTGCACTCCGCAACGCAGCAAAATTACTGAATAGTTCGTGAGTTTCTACCAACGGTAGTCCAACCACCGCGTAATAGCTCCCGTTAAGCGACCGGACAAAGCACCCACCTTTGCCCTGAATACCGTAAGCCCCGGCTTTATCCATCGGCTCGCCGCTGACAATGTAGCGCTCGATATCCTGCGGCGAAAGCGGACGGAAGAGGACATCGGTTATCACTAGGCAGCTCAACATATCGTCTTTATCCGCCAACGCGACGGCGGTCATCACCTGATGTTGCTTCCCGGACAGTTGGCTCAGCATCTCTGCCGCATGGGCTTCGTCCTGCGGTTTTTCCAATACTTGTCCGTTCAGTACCACGATGGTATCGGCCCCCAGAACGGGCAAATCCAACGGTGCAACCGCGACGCCTGCGGTCGCTTTTTCATGCGCCAGACGCCGGACGTAAACGTCCGCCGCTTCATCCGGTAAACGCTGTTCTTCCACCGCCGCATTCAACACAGAAAAAGGAATATCGAGCTGTGTGAGCAGTTCGCGGCGACGGGGAGAAGCGGAAGCCAGATAAAGCAGGGTCATGTATCACCTTATTGCACAGTAAACTGACGACGAATTTTACGCATCAGCAGGAACAGCCACGGCCAGAGTACTCCATCAACGACGCTGTTCCAGAGCGTTTCCGGTCGGAAAGAGACATTAATAACTAAAAATTCCGCCCAGAACACCGTGAGATCCATCAACAGTGACAAAACCATGACGATTAATGCCTGCTGCCATAACGCCATATTCCGGAACAACTGAAATTTAAACGCCACCAGATAAGCAACAATGCTCAACGCCAGCGCCCGCACGCCCAGTGTAGACCCAAGGATCAGATCCATAATCAGACCCAATATAAATCCGGTACCGACATTTACCCGATGTGGCAAGGCCATCACCCAGTAAATAAGAAACAGTGTCAGCCAGGAGGGGCGAAACATGTAGATCTCGTCCGGCCACGGCATAATCTGCAACACCATAGCGATCAGAAAAGAAAGCCAGATAATCCAGTTGCCATGCCTGCGATAACGGTTCATTGACGGCCTCTCTGCGGCTCAGCGGTGGGCGCAGGGGCATTAGGTGGAAGCGGCGGCCCCATTTCATCAGGTGAAGGTAACACCTGCGGCATCATCTGCATCAGGCGCTCATTGGCAACCCGATGCACTTCCGCTGGCGGCAGCGACGTATTGGCATTATTTTCCACGCCCCACAGCAACAACAGATAGCGTAGGCGCTGTAGCCCCGCCGTCGGGCGCGCCTGAATAATCGTATAGGCTCGCTGCGTATCTGCTTTGACCGATGACACCACCCCGACCGGATACCCTTCAGGGAAACGCCCACCCAGACCCGATGTGACCAACACATCACCCACTCGGATATCGGTATTATTAGGCAGATGCTCCAGTTGCAGATCGTCGGTACAGCCATTACCGGCGGCAATCACGCGGATATCATTGCGTAGCACCTGAATCGGCAACGCATGGGAAACATCACAAATCAACAAAACCCGGCTGGTAAACTGGCCAACCGCCACAACCTGACCCACCACGCCTTTATCGCTGATGACCGGTTGCCCTTCATACACGCCGTTCGCCTGACCCTTGTCAATCACCACCTGATCGCTGTAAGGATCCGTTCCAGCGGACATCACCTGCGTGACCATCTTCTGCTCATCCTGACGCAGTGGAGAACCCAGCAGTTCGCGTAACCGCGCATTTTCCTGCTTGAGCTGACCTAGCAGCAAAAGGTCACTGTTTTTCATCAACAGTTCCTGACGCAGCGCGGTATTTTCAAGGCCTAATTGCTCACGGGTTGCCAGTGAGGCGGACATGTTGTCCAGCGCCTGACGCGGCCCATTGGCCAGAAAATAGAATGGGCTGACGGCAGTATCCATGTACGTTCTGATTTTAACGAACGAACCGAGCCGACTGTCCGCAACGATCACAACAATCGCGGTAACGACAGTAAGAAAAAGTCGTAATTGCAGGGAAGGCCCCCTGCTAAAAAGCGGCTTCATAAAGTTTGCGTATTCCTCGACAGCAACCTCAAATCGCTCCTGGCGATTTTTAACGTCACAAAGCAGCACCCCGTAGGGCTACAGGCAAATAAAAAAGGGGTAACCACGAGAGATGAAAAACGCAGGCGTTCATCCATCCGGTCCCCCCTTTTTCCAGACAGGATTACTCCTCGCTGAACAAATCGCCACCGTGCATGTCGATCATTTCCAGCGCCTTGCCACCACCACGGGCGACACAGGTCAGCGGATCTTCAGCCACCACAACCGGAATACCGGTTTCTTCCATCAGCAAACGATCTAGGTTACGCAGCAGCGCACCGCCGCCGGTTAACACCATACCGCGCTCGGAAATATCGGAGGCCAGCTCCGGTGGACACTGTTCCAACGCCGCCATGACTGCGCTGACGATACCCGTCAACGGCTCTTGCAACGCTTCCAGAATTTCGTTGGAGTTCAGCGTGAACCCACGCGGCACACCTTCAGCAAGGTTACGGCCACGCACTTCAATCTCAAGCACTTCATCGCCCGGATAAGCGGAGCCAATTTCATGCTTAATACGTTCTGCCGTCGCTTCACCAATCAGTGAGCCATAGTTACGGCGAACATAGTTGATGATCGCTTCATCAAAGCGGTCACCGCCAATACGTACCGAAGAGGAGTACACCACGCCGTTCAGCGAGATTACCGCGACTTCTGTCGTACCACCACCAATGTCCACGACCATGGAACCCGTCGCTTCAGATACCGGCATGCCCGCACCGATCGCTGCCGCCATCGGCTCTTCGATCAGGAACACTTCGCGGGCACCCGCACCGAGTGCAGATTCGCGAATGGCACGGCGTTCAACCTGCGTAGCACCGACTGGCACACACACCAGCACACGCGGGCTCGGACGCATAAAGCTGTCGTTATGCACTTGCTTGATGAAGTGCTGCAACATTTTTTCCGTGACCTGGAAATCGGCAATAACGCCATCTTTCATCGGGCGAATCGCCACAATATTCCCAGGTGTTCTGCCCAGCATCTGCTTGGCGTCATGGCCTACTGCTGCCACGCTTTTTTGGGAACCAGTACGATCCTGACGGATCGCAACCACAGAGGGTTCATTAAGTATGATGCCCTGCCCTTTAACATAAATCAGGGTATTGGCGGTACCCAGGTCGATGGACAAGTCGTTGGAAAACATGCCACGAAATTTCTTAAACATAACTAAAGGATAATCCTGCAAGCTGGGGGCGAAAAATAAATCCGCCTACTTTACCAACCACACGAAGCAGCGACAAGGCACGAAAAGGCTCTGCTTCGGTGAAAAATAAGTCTGAGTTGCGCACGTCGACATCGGGGATGTAGGCACAGAATGCCTTCTCCTCAGGCAGCAAGGCATTTTACCCCTATCCACCCGACGGAATTGCGCTAACACAGGACATAAAATCTAACATTTAATCGGATTGGCGCTAACGTAAGCACACACTAACCGATTTAACAACCGCCTCATTCTACGTCAATTTGAACAGGACGTTTATACTAAACACGATGCTGCGGTGAATATTTTTTCAGCTCATCCGTTACAGGGATTGATGCGGCAAAAAAATCACCTTGCCCGCCATAAACCCCCTTACCTAACAGCATCCGCCACTCCTCTTTGGTACGCACACCAGCGGCAAACACCCGAGTTTGCGTACCTTTACAGGCTTCGGTCAAACTTTGCACAAAAAGCTGATTTTCCGGGCGGCGTTCAAGACTGCGCACCAAACCGGGGTGAAGCTTGATGACCTCCACGGGAAGCGACTTGATATACGTCGTGCTGACCAGTGTCAAACCCGCCTGCGTTACCGCCAAGCGACAGCCTAACTCCAGGATCACATTAAGAACCGGGCGCAAGCGACCGATATATTGACAAACATCAGCCTCTGCAAGTTCAAATAAAATGCACTGCCGCTGTGTTTTCGGACATTGCAGCAATATTTCGTTCAACCAGCGCAAGAAAGGTTTTTGCAAAAGTGAGTCCACACTTACTGGGAGAGCCAGAGTTTCTCCGGGCCAGTTCGCTGACAAATCAACAATTCGAGCGACCAGTTGGCGATCATAGCTAGCCGCCAACCCCAACTGTTGAACCAGAGGCATATACTCTGCGGCGAGCAACTCCTGTTCTCCGTCGTAAATCCGGCTCATCATTTCACGATGATGCACAACGCCCTCTTTGGTGACAGCGGGCTTCTGGTACAGTCGCGGCCCGCCACGCGCCAACGTTTGTTCCAGCAAGGTCCGCCATTTCACGCTGCCACGCCCTTTATCCGGCACCTGCCTGTCAAACACGCACCAACTGTTACCTCCCTGCAATACCGCATTACGCGTCGCGTCCTCTACGCTTTCCATAACCTGCTCAGCGCTTTGTCCGCCGCGATAGGCGCAAATACCAATGTGGAGCACCTCCTCACGATCGATAAGCGCACAGGCAGGGAGAATATCGATGGCTTTCACCAACTGCGTGGCAATCGCATTGGCTTCCTTTAGCGTACTGTGGGGGAGTAATACGGTGAAATCGCTGCTGAAATAGCGCGCCAGCAGCGCAGAGGGGTAGCGCATGACAAACGTCGACAGCAGGTTGACGAGCGTAAAACGGTATTCCTGCAGAAGAGTGCTATCACCATGCGTTTCTTGCAACGTTTCAAAATCAGGCACGCGGATCATCATAACGATGCCGTGTGTCCCCACCTCTTCACCATCTTCCAACTGCGTGGCCAGTTGATTATCAAAAAACAGACGATTGTTCAGCCCGGTTTCAGCATCCTGCGCGGCAAAGGCACGGATTAAGGTATCAACCCGCCCGCGTTCCTCACGCGCTTCCACTAAATCAGACAACAGTTGGTCAAGTGCCCCACTGGTATTGACGGGCCATTCATGTACCGCCCCCTGCATCACCGATTCACGTTCACCTTTGAGAATACGCTGTGCTCGCTTTTCCAACTCTTCCTGTCCGGCCGTCTGACGGCGTAGCCAGCGAATGGAGAAGTAAAGCATCAGGAGCATCAGGCTCGCGGCCAGTAACACCGACAGCGTCGACACCACAAAGCGCGGTAAACCGATCAGCGGATCGACATACTTTAAGGCGATCGTCATGTTCAGATGATGCATCAGCGGGAATTCGACTTCATGATAGAGATGCGTGCGTTCCCAACTGGCCTCGGGCAGTTGTATTGCATAGAGGGCCGCATCGTTATCCTGGATCTCCAGCGCGACAATGCCCGCCGTTTTCATCATCCCCGGCAGCCAATACCGGATATTTTCAGGTGATTGCACTAATAACGCCTGATCGATACTGGCCGTGACCTCATGCAACTGTTGCGCCGTTCGCGACTGGCTATAATAACAGAGACTAAATATGCTACTGAAAAACATGAGGAAAATAGCGATTGCCGTCAGCAATATCACGAGTATCGAGAATCTGGTCGTAAATCCCATCCCTGCGTCCTATTCCAAATAATTGTCGTTTCTGCGAGTTTGTTGTTTTTTATCAGTTCGCATAGGCCAGCAACATAGTACCTTTATTAACAAATAGTACCTGTAATAACTATAACCTAAATAATTCGAGTTTCAGGACAAAACGTATTCATTTTGAGCAGCCAACGCACATGCTGCTTGAAGAATGACAGATATATAGTCGTTAATGACTTCCCCATTTTAATCCTGCTACAGGAGATAGCCCATGCAGGCTTTAGTTCTTGAACAGTCAGACGGACTGACCCATGCTCAGATTCGCGAGATTGACGCAAAGCAGCTTCCCGCCGGGGATGTGATAGTCGATATCAGTTGGTCCAGCATTAATTATAAAGATGCGCTTGCCATTACGGGCAAAGGCAAAATTATTCGTAATTTCCCGATGGTTCCAGGAATCGATTTTGTCGGTACGGTAGGCCACAGCGACAGCGATCGGTTTAGCGTCGGCCAGCCCGTTATCCTGACCGGTTGGGGTGTAGGTGAAAACCATTGGGGCGGTTTGGCACAGCAGGCTCGCGTGAAGAGCGATTGGCTGGTGCCGCTCCCTGCATCGCTGGATGCGCGTAACGCGATGATCCTTGGTACGGCAGGCTTTACCGCGATGCTGTGCGTAATGGCACTGGAAGACGGCGGCGTGACGCCGGAAAGCGGCGACATTATTGTAACGGGTGCCAGCGGCGGCGTCGGCAGCACGGCCGTCGCCCTGCTTGCAGAGCTGGGCTATCAGGTTACCGCCGTCAGCGGCCGTGCTGGTAACACGGATTATCTGAAAAAGCTGGGTGCCAAACAGGTGCTGGATCGCAGCGAATTCAGCGGGAGTCCTCGTCCGTTGGAGAAACAACGTTGGGCTGGTGCGGTTGATACCGTCGGCGATAACGTGCTGGCGACGCTGTTGGCGCAGATGGATTACAACTCGACGGTCGCCGCGTGCGGTCTGGCTGGCGGTATTGCACTGCCAACAACCGTGATGCCCTTTATTTTACGCAATGTTCGTCTGCAAGGTGTGGATTCCGTCATGACACCGCTGGCTCGCCGCCAGCAAGCGTGGGATCGTCTGGCTGCCATCCTGCCGGAGTCGTTCTACCAGCAGGTGACGCAGGAAATCGGGTTGGAAGACGTACCTGCCACTGCCGCCGCGCTACTGGAAAACAAAGTCACTGGCCGCACGCTGGTGAAAATCAGCTAACGCCTTTCGTTGACGTGCCGATTTGCGGAACGAAAACGATGATAATGGAATAGAGAGTAAAGCGTCTTTACGATCTATCCATTATCATCGCTCGATGCACTTTAATCAGTAAGCGACTGATAGTTATCGGTTCGAACTATGATGGTGATTCTGACTCTTGTATCATCTACGATGTCGTACTTCACTCACCGACATACTTACCTGTTTTAACTGACGCAATGTAGTTATGGTGAGAACTTGGAATACCTGACTCTGGTGAGAATTCAATGTAGGGAGAGACGGAGCTTTAATTATGAGAATAGTTGAAAAGGATTTTGTTGGTTGGAGAATGAATGGCTCAAATTTCGACTCCGATTTAAATAAGGTGAAAAGTGCAATAAGCCTTATTGAAAATGAACTAATGGTAAAGTTACCAATCGAATTTAATGATTATTTAACATTAACAAATGACGAGGCCATCGCACCTATTAGAAAAAAAGAGTATTGCCTTGCTAAATATGCTCAAGGCGTTAGACCTGTACGCACATCTGTTTTATTTCCATCAGAGCAAGTCATCGAGCATACCAAACTATCTCAAGAGTCGATATACGATGAACGATATTTGTTACCTACTGGTCTGATAGTGATCGGTTCGAACTATGATGGTGATTCTGATTCTTGTATCATCTACGATGTTAGACCTAATTCGCCAACATATTTACATATTTTTAACTGGCGGTATTATGTTGATAATGTAGTTGTGAGCGCAGGCCTGGGACTGCTTGCTCATTCTTTGAAGGCCTTTCTCAGCACACCAACAGCGGTAGATGCGTTGTAGTATAGAAAGGTATCATCGGTACAGACAGAAGCATATAACTTAGAATCAACACGTAGTGGGCATCCGGTGTGCCGCAGGGAGGGATATTAAATGACAATTGAGAAAACTGATCTTGATAAATGGGATATGGATGAACCTAATTTCATTCCAGATGTGAATAAAATAAATTCATCTATAACATTCATTCAGAATGAGTTGAAAATAGTGGTTCCTAACGAAATGCAAAAACTAATGTTTTTGACAAATGATAAACCAGTGGGGCCAGCAGAGGATATTGACAGTGTTTTGGCTAAATACAACGATAAAACAATAATTATTGATATAGAAATCATCTATAGCAGTAATTATATAGTGGAATACACAAAACTGTCTCAAGAATCTGTTTATGACAAGCGATTTTTGTTACCCAATGGATTGATTGTTATTGGTTCAACGTATGATGATGCTGGTGATGCCTGCCTGATTTATGATGTAAGACCTGATTCCATTACATATAAAAATGTATTTCACTGGCGATATTATGCTGATAATTTAATTATGGGCGAGGGATTGGGATTGATTGCTCACTCATTGAAGGAATTTCTAAGTATGCCAACATCAGAAGATGAGTTGTAATTTATACTGGTAGATGCACGTTTGCTTAAGAGATGAAATATTTTCGGATAAAAAAGGTAAGCTACCGAGTGGGAGTACCGCAACTACATCAGTTCGAAAGTCTTAAATACCAAGTAAGCAGGGCAAATACACGGGGACATTCAGGGGCATTGGATCCTGTATGTCAGCTTACAGGCTGGATTCGCATCAATGATTAATGAGTGAACATTCATATGGTGTGCCTGGCGGTTACACCCTGCAAAAAAGTATTTCATCTCTTCTACCGCAATTCATCTATAACTAAGTGAACGGTAAGCAGTAAAAACGCCACCCTACGTCAACAATAATAACTGGCGGGAGTTCACATGTATAAACATCGCAAACCCACTGAAGCCGACGTTACGCCGGAAGCCCTCTTTTATCAGCGTCGGCGCGTCTTAAAAGCGCTGGGGATTTCTGTGGCGGCACTCTCATTGCCGCTTTCCGCACAGGCCGACCTGCTGGCCTGGTTTAAAGGTAGCGATAAACCCAAAGCCCCGCTAGGTAAACCGCTCACGTTTAGCCAACCTGCGGACTGGAAACTCGATCTTCCGCTCACGCCGGAAGATAAGGTCACGGGCTATAACAATTTCTATGAATTCGGCTTGGATAAAGCCGATCCGGCAGCCAATGCAGGTGGATTAAAAACTGAAGGTTGGACCATCAAAATCGACGGGGATGTCGCTAAACCGCTCACGTTGGATATCGACGATTTGCTAAAACGCTTTCCGCTGGAAGAACGGATCTACCGTTTCCGCTGCGTCGAGGCGTGGTCGATGGTCATTCCGTGGGTCGGGTTTGAACTGGCTAAGCTGATTAAATTCGCCGAACCCACCAGCAACGCGCGCTATGTAGCATTTCAGACGCTTTATGACCCAGAGCAGATGCCGGGACAAAAAGATCGCTTCATGGGCGGCGGGCTGAACTATCCCTATGTAGAAGGGCTGCGGCTGGATGAAGCCATGAACCCCTTGGCGCTGCTGGCCGTTGGGGTGTATGGCAAGACCCTGCCGCCGCAGAACGGTGCCCCTATCCGCTTAGTCACACCGTGGAAATACGGATTCAAGAACATCAAATCCATCGTCCATATCCGGTTTACCCGTGAGCGCCCCCCTTGCACATGGAATCTGGCGGCCTCGGACGAATATGGTTTCTATGCCAACGTTAACCCACATGTGGATCACCCGCGCTGGTCGCAGGCCACAGAGCGCGTCATCGGTTCAGGTGGCCTGCTTAACGTTGAGCGCCAGCCTACACTGCTATTTAACGGCTACGCAGAACAGGTCGCCTCGCTGTATCGCGGCCTGAATCTGCGCGACAATTTTTAGCCATCACGTCCTGTCAGGATAGGAATTCACATCAGCATGAGACTGACTTTACAACATATTAACTGGCTAAAGGTGCTGCTCCATCTGGCGGGTTTTCTCCCTCTGCTATGGCTGATATTATCGGTCGATCAGGGGTGGTTTAGTGCCGATCCCGCCAAAGATATCCAGCACTTTACTGGCCGAATGGCGCTAAAGTTGTTGCTGGCGACGCTGTTGGTCACACCGCTGGCGCGCTACGGCAAACAGCCACTATTAATTCGCTGCCGACGTCTTCTCGGGCTATGGTGTTTTTTCTGGGCGACGTTACATCTGGTGAGTTATTCGCTGCTGGAACTGGGTCTGGACCATCTGGATCTGTTGGGTAAAGAGCTGATATCCCGCCCGTATTTAACGCTGGGAATCATAGGCTGGCTGATTTTGCTGGCGCTGGCGATAACCTCACCACAAGCCATGATGCGTAAGTTGGGATCTCAATGGCAAAAACTGCATAATTTCGTCTATTTAGTCGCCATCCTCGCACCTATCCACTATCTTTGGTCAGTTAAAACGCTATCCCCACAGCCCATTTTGTATGCGTTAGCGGCGCTGATATTACTGCTGTTCCGCTATAAGAAATTCCGCCAATGGTGGCGCTAAGCGCGGTGTTAACACAGGAAAAGCCGGTTGCTAACCACCACAAGATCTACGTCTTCCCACGACCTGGCGCAGGAATATCTCCGCAGATAAGACCAGTATTTAGCTGCGAATTGCCACGATATGGTTATAATGCTCGACTTTACCTTCTCGGGTCGGACAATTTTCGCCACGAAAGGTGACAAACGAATAGCTTCGCGCTATTTTGTGCGACACGGTTTTGCCAATCTTGGTCAATCGCGGGAGATAGCAGCACAATGGCAGAAAATTTTCACATTTTGCTCTTGAATGGTCCAAACCTGAATCTGCTAGGTACCCGGGAGCCAGACAAATACGGTAAGACGACGTTAGCAGACATTGTCAGCGGGCTGGAAACACAGGCGCAGGCATTGAACGTGAAGTTTTCCCATCTGCAATCCAATGCGGAACATGTCTTGATAGACACGATCCATCAGGCCAGAGGAAACACAGACTTCATTCTGATTAACCCGGCGGCATTTACCCACACCAGCGTTGCGCTGCGGGATGCTCTGCTGGCGGTCGCCATTCCGTTTATCGAAATTCATCTGTCCAACGTGCACGCACGTGAGCCTTTTCGTCATCACTCCTATCTTTCTGATGTTGCGGTAGGCGTGATATGCGGCCTGGGGGCAGATGGTTATCAGTATGCTTTACAGACGGCGGTAAAACGCCTGTCAACTTCCAATTAAACAAAAGAGTACGGAACCACATCCATGGATATTCGTAAAATCAAAAAACTGATCGAACTGGTTGAAGAGTCCGGCATCGCCGAACTGGAAATTTCTGAAGGTGAAGAATCAGTACGTATCAGTCGTGCCCCAGCCGCGGTTAACTACCCGATGATGCAACAGGCCTACGCAACGCCAATGATGCAGCCACAGCCTGCACTGGCCGCCGCCGTTGCACCAGCGCCAGTGGAAACTGCAGCCGCACCGGCTGCCATCAGTGGGCACATCGTTCGTTCTCCAATGGTTGGAACCTTCTACCGCACCCCAAGCCCGGATGCTAAATCTTTCGTGGAAGTGGGTCAGCACGTCAACGTTGGCGATACCCTGTGCATCGTCGAAGCCATGAAAATGATGAACCAGATCGAAGCCGACAAAGCGGGCGTGGTTAAAGCCATCCTGGTCGAAAACGGTCAACCGGTTGAATTTGACGAGCCACTGGTTGTCATCGAATAACGAGGCTTATCATGCTAGATAAAATCGTTATCGCTAACCGCGGAGAGATTGCGCTGCGTATTTTGCGTGCCTGTAAAGAGCTGGGCATCAAAACCGTCGCCGTTCACTCCAGTGCGGATCGCGATTTGAAACACGTATTGCTGGCGGACGAAACCGTGTGTATCGGCCCAGCACCGTCAACAAAAAGCTATCTGAATATCCCAGCGATTATTTCCGCTGCGGAAATCACCGGTTCCGTCGCAATCCACCCTGGCTACGGTTTCCTGTCCGAGAACGCGGATTTTGCTGAGCAGGTTGAACGCTCTGGCTTTATTTTCATCGGCCCACGCGCAGAAACCATTCGCCTGATGGGCGATAAAGTGTCTGCCATCACCGCAATGAAAAAAGCAGGTGTTCCAACCGTACCAGGCTCTGATGGCCCTTTGACCGACGATATGGACGCTAACCGTGTTCATGCAAAACGCATCGGCTATCCGGTCATCATCAAAGCCTCTGGCGGCGGCGGTGGTCGTGGTATGCGCGTGGTGCGCAGCGACAAAGAGTTGGAACAATCCATCAACATGACCCGTGCGGAAGCCAAAGCGGCTTTCAACAACGACATGGTCTACATGGAAAAATATCTGGAAAATCCACGTCACGTGGAAATTCAGATTCTGGCTGATGGTCAGGGCCACGCCGTCTATCTGGCCGAACGTGACTGCTCCATGCAGCGTCGCCACCAGAAAGTGGTGGAAGAAGCGCCAGCACCGGGCATTACGGATGAACTGCGTCGCAATATCGGTGAGCGCTGCGCCAAAGCCTGTATCGATATCAACTATCGTGGTGCGGGTACGTTCGAGTTCCTGTACGAAAACGGTGAGTTCTATTTCATCGAAATGAACACCCGTATTCAGGTGGAGCATCCAGTCACCGAGATGATTACCGGTGTGGATCTGATCAAAGAGCAGTTGCGTATTGCTGCCGGTCAGCCGCTGTCCATCAAGCAGAAAGACGTCAAGGTTCGCGGCCATGCGGTGGAATGCCGTATCAACGCAGAAGATCCGAACACGTTCCTGCCAAGCCCGGGTAAAATTACGCGTTTCCACGCGCCGGGCGGCTTTGGTGTCCGTTGGGAATCGCATATTTACGCTGGTTATACCGTACCGCCGTATTACGATTCCATGATCGGCAAGCTGATCACCTACGGCGAAACCCGCGAAATCGCGATTTCCCGTATGAAGAACGCGCTGGCTGAACTGATCATCGATGGCATCAAAACCAACATCGAACTTCAGATGAAGATCATGAGCGACGAAAACTTCCAGAGAGGTGGCACTAACATCCACTATCTGGAGAAGAAACTCGGCTTGCAGTAAACGCTGCACAATTGAGTCAAAAGGCCAGCACATGCTGGCCTTTTGTTATTTATGCGTAATATGACAGGTATATTAGTATTGGTAAGCAACGCCTAACCAGTAGTTACGCCCTTCCTCGACATAGCCTTCCTGATAAGCGTAAGCCGTATCGAACAGGTTATTGACCGATGCATTCACGCTGAAACCCGCTCCCAAACGATAATCCACCCGCACATTGGTCATCGCAAATCCGTGGGTTTTATCATTATTATCTGAATTATTGAATCCCCAGCTACGCGCTTCTTCCATCACCGTAATGCTGACCGGTTCAAAAGGCGTGATCGTTGCCCAGGCAAATACCTTATGTTTCGGCAAATCCACAATGTTGCCAACGTCTTTGCGTTTTACATCACTATGAATCAGCCCGTAGTTAACCCCAACCGTTAACCAGTCTTTGACATCACCGTGAATGCCCAGATCCATGCCGTAATAATCTACCCGTCCACTGTTACGGTTTTGGATCAGACTTGGAGTAATGTTATGCGCCAGAATCGCATCTGATACGCGGTTATAGTACACGCTGGCATCGTAACCCCAGCCCTCGGTAAGGCCACCGCGATAGTTCAGCTCAAGGTTTTGCGCACGTTCTGGTTTCAAATTAGGGTTAACCAATGCGGTCTGATTTTTGGCAGGTTTAGACGTGGTGTAGCGTTCTTTCAGCGTAGGGAAACGGCTGCGTTCAGACAGCGAGAATTGCAGTTCGTCGCGATTATCGAAGCGATACTTCGTCATCATCTGCCAGTTAAACGCATCCTGATTATTTTGGTCATACGTCGTTAGCGCACCATTCTTTTCATGCTTCATGCCCTGCTTGCTGTCGCGCCAGTCGTAGCTCACGCCAAATACCGCATCTAGCTTGTCAGACAGATTCCACTGGTATTCGCTTGCCATCGACCAGGTACGATCCTTGTAACGATCGTAAGGTGCATCCAATGCCCCTTTTTCACGATGAACGTCATCTTTCCAGTGTAGGGCAAACGACAACTGATCCAGTTCACGCATATCAATCCCTAGTTGCAGCCCCGCGCCGTTACTAAAGTCCGCATAGTGGCTATAGTTCCCACTCTTGCTTTTGAAATCCGCCAGCGTTTTATACATCAGCAAGGTATTTTCAAATTCATCGTGATAGAAGCGGCTTTTTAACGTCACTCTGTCACTTAACTTTGTCGTACCCTGATAGTAATAACTTTCCTTGTTGTAGTCCGGCCATTGCCAATAGCGTGCCGACTGACTGCTGTTACCCGCATAAGGCGGCGTATTCTTTTCACCTTCCTGATTGATGTAGGTAAACGTATATTCATCTGACTCTCGTGGTGTGAACCCAACCTTCAGCATGCCACGCTTATCATCGTTGGCAGAATTCATCCGCTGGCCTTCACTACCGGCGGTCGGGTTATCAACCCCATGGGGCAACCCGGTAAACCGTTGCTTCTGACGGCTACCGCTAATCTGAAAGAACCCAAGATCGCTTTTCCCGCCAAACGACGCATCCATGTTATGGGCATTGTCGCGCCCGCGTGACCAGCCCTGATTCACACGCACATTGGCTTCCAGCTCTTTTTTCGGCCGTAGCGTCGTAAGGTTAATCGAGCCGCCCATTTGATTCGGGCCTTGCAGCAGCGAGGTATACCCTTTAGACACTTCAACCGCAGCTAAATCGGAAGCCTGGAAACGGCCAAGATCCAAGTTCCCATCATAGGGAACATAAATCGGTACGCCGTCGAGAAAAACCGGCACCTGTCGGCTATCAAAGCCGCGGACTTTCACCTGCTGTTCGCTGCGCCCACCTGATTTTTGTAACATCACGCCCGGCACGATATTCAGTGCTTCAGCCACGTTGTGTCGATTTAATCGATTAATGGTTTCTTGATTGACCACATCGTTGGTTGCCGCGACCGGACTGCTCCACACCGTCATCACATCCTTATCCTTCGTATTCTCACTCCCTTCACCAGAAGCGGCATACGCACAAGAGGCAGGTAATAAACTGACGGACAACAACCAACTTAATTTTTTTATTTGCATGACATTGTTCCCTTAAAAAAACACATTGCTGTATAAATTTTTATATAACGATAGGTGTCATCGCTTCTCCCGATCCGAACGTTCGGGAAAGCGAGGTTAAAATATAGGTGTTAAAACGACGCGAACATCGGCAGATGGCGCATGGTAAGGCGCAGACGTGACCAGCAGCGACACCCCCGTTTCGGCATAACGTTGGACCGTTTTCAGGTTGATTCCCCCCGCAGCAGACACCTTACACGCAGGCGCATATCGGGCAGCATAAGCCAGTGTGGAGGCCACCTGCTCAGGCGTAAATTTATCAAGCTGTAGAATATCTGGCCCAGCGTTGAGCGCCTGTATCGCCTCATCGGGATGATCCACCTCTACGATGACGGCTTTCTCCGGCGCAGCGTGGCGCAACTGAGCAATATGAGAGGCCCAATCATCCTGATGCGGCAAAAAACGGCGATGATTCGTAAATAGCAGAATAGTTTCGGCACACCCTAAGCGATGCACAATGCCACCACCAGCCAGCACAGCCAGTACCGAGAGCGGTTTCGTGCCGGGAATAATTTTACGCGTACAGGCAATCTGCCCGGATGGAACCTCGCGAGTATAAATGGCCTTCATTTGATACAGATATTCGCTGACGCCACAGCACCACTCCAGAACGTTCTGCGTGACCTTCCAGCCTTGATGTAACGCGGCAACCTTTCCTGTGGCAGAAAGTATCGCCTCATCGGGTTGCACGCGCTCACCTTCCTGAACGCTATACGTCACTCGTAATCCCAACCGCTGCAACAAACGTTCCGCCACCGGCAGCCCGCTGACGCATCCCCCCTGACGATGGAAAAAGGTGATTTCCCCTTCCCCTTGGCCAATTCCCAGCGCTCGGGTGGTGATATCACCGTACTGAATATCTTCCAGCAGGAGTTGGTCAAGGTACGCATCCGGGATATACATCATCGCGTGAACTTCGCGTGTGGCACCACATCCCAGTAGACAAACGCCCAATCCCGCGTCGGCGAAACGAGTGGAATATCATCATTCTGATGCATATCGTAATAGGCTCTCAGGCGCTGCTTTTCTTCCTCATTCAGCTTGCCTAATGACCAGGCCACGCCTTCCGCAAAACGTTCAAATGTTTCGGCATGTCTTTGGCAATTCTGCCCGCGAATAAAGCTCACGTTGGCGTGGATCCCCATGCGATAAAGGATATTCACGGCATAGATATAGTTCGGTAACGATGTCGACGTCCGCCCGATAGCCGCCGAAATACGTGGATCGACAAACGTAGGAGAAACCGTGTGAGTGGTATACACCCGCAGGCGAGCTTTCTGATTCAGCTTGTAGAGCGCGGCCGCCAAATCCATAACCAGCGTCGATCGCGACGCCACCACAATGTCGCAGTCAGGCAAGTCCGCCCAATCATCTTCCCAAGCGCGGTGAGCAAACGTTGCATTCGCGATCCCCATCGCATCGGCTCGACGACGTGCCACGTCCAGCATGCCCTCGCTGTAATCCATGCCGTAGACCTGTTCAAGCTGCGACGCGAGATTCAAACACACCGAACCCGGTCCACATCCCACATCCAGCAGCGTTTTGGCTCCCGAAAAATCCATGTTGCCAATAAACTGCTCCAGATACGGATCGCGTGGCCCCGCGCATTCTATTGCCATGTTTTCTGCACGCTTATCCCAATGTTCCGAGGTTTTAGCCGTTCTGGCGGCGCGTGCCATATGTGCCTGGTAAAGTGCTGAAAAATCAATCTCATCGATAATCATATTTTCTTCCCGATCGTTCTTTTTGTTAGCTGCCTACTCGCCTGCACAAGCAGGGAATCAGGTGCGGAAATGCGCGTGAATATCCGCTTCTTTTACGTCGTACAGCGCCGCGAGCCTCGCGGGTGTCAGCAGCACGTCCGGGCTTCCCTGTTCCGTACCCGCACCAGGGTGCAGCAAGACCACGTTATCCGCCACGGCCCGCGCGTGCTGGGGATGGTGCGTAGACATCAGCACCGCGATACCGCTTTCTTTGAGCCACTTGATGTGTGCCAGTAATCGAATTTGGTTGCCAAAATCCAGACTGGCTGCGGGTTCATCCATCACCATCAGCATCGGTTGTTGTACCAATGCGCGAGCAATGAGCACGCGCTGCCGCTCTCCCCCGCTCAACGTCGCGTATGAGCGCTGGCTCAGTGGCAGAATCCCAAGCTGAGATAACACCGCTTCAGCACACGCGATTTCACGTTTTCCCGGTGTGGAAAAAAGCGACAAACGGGGGTGACATCCCATCAGCACCATATCCAACACGCGGAAAGCAAACGGAGAGTCATGCGCCTGAGGCACATAAGCGGCAACCTGCGCGAGCGCCTTGGCAGACCAAGCGGTAATGGGTTTTTCGGCTATCTGTATCTGGCCGGAAAAGGCAGGGATTAAGCCCAGCAGGGTGCGCATCAGCGTCGTTTTACCGCTGCCATTCGCGCCGAGCAAACAGGTGATCTGCCCGGATGGCAGTGAAAACGAGATGTCGTGGTTCACAACAGTCCGGCCATATCCGACGCTAACAGCCTGAAGCGTGGCGATACGGGTGTCCGTCATGCCTTTTCCCCTCTCAACAGCAGTAGCAGAAAGAAGGGCGCACCGATGGATGACGTCAGAATACCTAGCGGCAGTTCAATTGCAGCCAGCGTGCGTGCTAGCGTATCGGTGAGTAACAACAGCAGCGCCCCGACGGCAATAGAAACGGGCAATAGCCGATTGAAGTTGTCGCCAACAATCAGGCGACAAATGTGCGGCACCACCAGCCCGATCCATCCAATGATCCCCGCGATCGACACGGCACTGGCGGTAATTAACGTCGCCGCCAAAATGAATAGCAGCCGGGTATAACGAATATTCACTCCCAGCGTGCGGGCTTCTTCATCCGGCAGGCTCAACAGATTCATACGCCAGCGCAACAGAATGAGTGGCATCAGGCCAAGCACAATCAGTATCGCGGCAACCTTTAAGTCTTGAACGGTAGTGGCGGAGAGTCCGCCCAATAGCCAGAAGGTAATCGATGGTAATTGAGTATAGGGATCGGCCAGGATCTTGATCAGCGCGATCGCCGCGCCGCCTAATGCACCGATCGCCATGCCGACCAACACCAATGCTAATACGGGATCGTGCCGCTTCGCCATACGAGCAATCAGGCAAACCAGCGTCACCGCCCCCAACCCGCCAGCAAACGCCAGAAGCTGAATAAACAGCATAGGTAAGCCGAGGAAAATCCCGAATGTCGCCCCCACGCCGGCCCCCGCAGAGACGCCAAGAATATCCGGCGAGACCAACGGGTTACGGAACATGCCCTGATAGGCCGCACCAGCGGCGGCTAACCCAGCACCGATAAGCATCGCCGCCAGCATACGCGGCACGCGGATGTTCCAAAACACGGTCGCTTTGCGGGGTTCGATCGATGCCGTTCCCTGCGGTGCAGCGATAATCTGTAGGATTTCATGCACTGAGAGGGAATAGTGACCGACCACTAACGCAAGCAACGCACTACTGATAAGCAGGATCCCCAGTAACAGGATGAAGGTATGAATTTTCATGCCACTCTCAACAGTTGCTCAAGCTGCGCATCATTCAGATCGGTATGGTAAAACAGGTGGAAAAATGCTCGGGTATCACTTTTGAGTTGCTGAGCGGTAGCAGGGTCAAAATGGCTTTGTAAACGACATAACCCCAGCAGCCGGTTTAGGCCAGGCGGCGCATCCAGCCAGCCAAACGGCAGACCAGACATCAGGATAACGCGCTGCCGCGCCACCGCGTCTACGCCTTGCCACTGCTCCGAACGCGTAATGTGCTGATAGCTCTGCACATCCTGCGTAATGATAACCTCCGGGTTCCACGTCAGAATGTGCTCCATCGACACCTGAGTCAGCGTGTTTAATTCCCCAGCCGTCGCGGCATTCTCAAAACCCAGCAGTTCTACCGCTTCGGTATGAAGCGAGCCACGCAATCCCGTTTCCAACCCCAGCGCGCCACGAGCGAAATAAAAGCGCGGTTTCTCAGCCTGAGCGTTAACACGATAAGCGTTCGCACGCTGCAAAATAGACTCGGCAAACTGCGCCTGCTGCTCCGCACGCGTCGTGACATTCAATAGTTGCCCCACCTGCCTGAGTTGCGCAGGCGTATCCTGAAGGCCGCCATCCACCAGCACGTAAGGCACGCCAGTCTGCTGCGAGGTTCTCTGCGCCAATGAGCGATAGGTTTCATCAGCACTTCCGCAATCAATGATGATATCGGGGTTCAGCGCCAGTAGTTTTTCCAGCGATAACGTACTCGCTCGGCCCGATAAGCGTCCTAAACGCGGCAATCGGCGGACGGTTTCAGAAAATAGCGCCCCCGACTCACCCGACAGATCAAATGATGAAAAACCCAGCAGCTTTTCCGGTGCCAGCGCCAGTAGCAGCATATCCGCAGGGGGCCCCGCGCTGATCACACGCCGAATATCAGAAGGTGCAGGAATCTGGCCAAACCGCCCAGCAATCCGGTCAAATGCATACGCAAAAGAAGCGGGTAAAAGAGGTAAAGCAGAAAGTGCCGCCAGATACGACAAAAATGCCCGTCTGTTCATTCCCATGGTGATCCCAGAGTTAAATAATAACGCTATATATTTTTTTATATATCGTTATTATCCACACACAAATTTCGGGGTCAATCACTCGGATCACATTTCCGGTGATACCCGATGTTGATAATCAGAACAATAAATGCGATGCGTTTTATCAATTCATAAAGGGAATGGGAAAGAAGGGGGAAATAATCTGCGGAAAAGAATAAGCCGATAAACCCGTATCCGTCGGTAGTTTATCGGCTAAGCGTGATATGATTTTCGCAAGAAAGCGGCAATTATTTCCGGGTAGCCAGAATAATGCTGGAAGCCTTCACCAATGCAATCAATTCATTGCCTACCTCAATCTGCATATCTTCCGTGCTTTCATTGGTGATGGTTGATGTCAGCGTCAATCCACCGACAGTAACCAGTTGCACCGTCGAGTTTACGGCACCTTTAGTGACGGAACTCACCTTGCCGTGAAACTGGTTGCGGGCAGAAAAATTCAAACCACATTCGGCCGATGCCAAAATCACCCAAGGTGCTTTCACCAGCGCGATGGCAGGCTTGCCGACAGCCAACGCCATAGAATTACAGCTAGTTCGCGTAATGACTGTCGTTAACTTATCCCCGCTCTCCAGGGTCAATTCGACCTCATTGTTTACCGCGCCCTCAATAATAGAAGACACAACACCCGAAAGCTGATTTCTTGCTGAAACTGACATAACGACTCCTTTTGGTTCATCTTTAACATAGGCAGTAGACGCGACATCACACAGATAGCGGAAAGCCACGATGTGATGAATTGTCGGATTTTTATATCCACCGATACATAAGCAACATGATGCGCGACACCGTCAATAGGGTTGACACCACTATTATTTCGCTTGCGCATCATCAATATTCGGCGTTGTCGTATCAGAGGGTGAAATAATAGCGGCATAGTATGCTTTTCCCCGAGAAAATTATGCGATGCGACTTCCATCATTCGCCAATTACCTCAACATTAACAAATCACATACCCAATTAGAGTTATTTCATGGCGAGATATTTCCTATATTCGCCCATATCGATCGATGATGTTGTCGAAATAAGGAAGTGGCATGCCTAATATTTGTCACTTAAGTCCGTTGTTAGGGGAAACACAGGAGGAGGTTCCCGTTGGGCTGGTGAATCCTATGTGGCCGCCCCGTGTATCTCGATGCTTAAACGACGATGTGCCACGTCACACGGCTTTTTGACACACCCTGACAAAGCGTTTTTTTCACCAACTACTGAGTACCCTGCTGCTGGCTTTTGCACTTATGACGTAATTCTTACTAGTCAATTGGCACACATGCCGTAAAATTCCCGCTTTCGTCGTCACGACGCTAATAACAATACCTATGCTCCCATTTACGGTGGAGAAAAACATGGATACACGCTTTCCTCAGGCGCATAAAGAGGCCCGCTGGGCTTTTGGCCTGACGCTGGTTTATTTAGTGGCCTGGGCGCTTGCCGCCTATTTGCCTGACAACACACAAGGGATAACGGGTCTTCCACACTGGTTTGAGATGGCCTGCCTGCTGCTACCGCTCGTGTTTACGCTGCTGTGCTGGCTGATGGTGCGCGTTATTTTCCGCGATATCTCACTGGAGAGTGACGATGCAAATTGAAATTTTATTGCCGCTGATTGGCTATTTACTGCTGGTCTTCGGGCTGTCGGTCTACGCGTATCGCCGCCGTCAAGCGGGTAATTTTTTGAACGAGTATTTCCTTGGTGGCCGCTCAATGGGCGGGTTTGTGCTAGCGATGACGTTGATCGGCACCTACGTTAGCGCCAGTTCTTTTATCGGTGGGCCGGGCGCTGCCTATAAATATGGACTGGGCTGGGTGCTGCTTTCGATGATCCAGCTTCCCACAATGCTGCTGTCGCTCGGCATTCTGGGGAAAAAGTTCGCTATTCTGGCTCGGCGCTACAACGCCATCACGTTGAATGACATGTTGTATGCCCGCTATAACAGCCCGCTGCTGGTGTGGTTCGCCAGCATCAGCCTGCTGGTCGCGTTTATCGGTGCCATGGCCGTGCAGTTCATCGGCGGCGCGCGTCTGCTCGAAACCGCCGCGAACATTCCTTACGACATCGGCCTGCTGATTTTCGGCGTTACCATCGCGCTGTACACCACATTTGGCGGCTTCCGCGCCAGCGTGCTCAATGATGCTATGCAGGGCATCGTGATGTTGATTGGTACCGTCATCCTGCTGATCGGCGTGATTTATGCCGCTGGTGGTTTGCACAGCGCGGTGGATAAGTTGCAACAGATCGACCCGATGCTGGTATCGCCACAGGGCAGCGGCGGCATTCTGTCGATGCCGTTTATGGCCTCATTCTGGGTGCTGGTCTGCTTCGGCGTCATCGGGCTGCCGAACACCGCCGTTCGCTGTATCTCTTATCGTGACAGCAAAGCGTTACACCGTGGAATTATTATCGGTACGATCGTCATCGGTATTCTGATGCTCGGCATGCATCTGGCTGGTGCGCTAGGGCGCGCCGTTATGCCAAATCTGACGATCCCCGATCAGGTTCTACCCGCGTTGATGGTCACCGTGCTGCCGCCACTGGCTGCAGGGATCTTTCTCGCCGCGCCAATGGCCGCTATCATGTCCAACATTAATGCGCATTTGCTTCAGGCCTCTGCCACGATCGTCAAGGATCTCTATCTCAGCGTCCGCCCAGAGCAGATCCATAACGAACGTCGCATCAAGATCCTGTCCAGCATGACAACCTTGCTATTGGGCCTGTTGGTGCTGCTAGCCTCCTTACGGCCGCCGGAGATGATCATCTGGCTGAATCTGCTGGCGTTTGGCGGGCTGGAAGCGGTGTTCCTATGGCCGCTGGTGCTGGGCCTGTATTGGGAACGCGCGAACGCTGCGGGTGCACTTAGCGCCATGTTCACCGGGGCGATTTGCTATACCTTACTAGCCAGCTTCAATCTTCAGTTGGCTGGATACCACCCTATTGTGCCATCGCTGTTGCTCAGCCTGATGGCGTTTATTATTGGCAATCGCTTTGGTCATAATCCACCAGCGCCGGTTGCCGCTTCATCTTCACTTTAAATGTAATAGAGACTGCTATGCCGTGGATTCAACTGAAAATAAACACCTCAGGAAAGGTTGCTGAACAACTGGGTGACACCATGATAGAAAGCGGTGCGATATCCGTTACGTTTCAGGATACGCACGATACTCCCGTGTTTGAACCGCTGCCGGGCGAGACCCGCCTATGGGGCGATACCGACGCGATTGCGCTGTACGATGCTGAAACCGACATGGACGCGGTTATCGCCATATTGGAGCAAGATCCGCTGCTGGGCGTGGGATTTAAGCACAAGATCGAACAGTTGGAAGACAAAGACTGGGAACGCGAGTGGATGGATAACTTCCACCCGATGCAGTTCGGAAAACGTCTATGGATTTGCCCAAGTTGGCGTGAAATTCCTGACCCGAACGCCGTCAACGTCATGCTCGATCCCGGCCTGGCGTTCGGTACTGGCACCCACCCAACGACGTCACTGTGCCTGCAATGGCTCGATGGGCTGGATCTGGAAGGGAAAACCATCATCGATTTCGGCTGCGGCTCCGGCATTCTGGCGATTGCCGCCCTGAAACTGGGTGCAGCACGCGCCATCGGGATTGATATCGATCCACAGGCGATTCAGGCCAGCCGCGACAACGCACAACGCAACGGCGTTTCTGAGCGTCTTGAGCTTTATCTGCCGAAAGACCAACCTGCTGACCTGTCTGCCGATGTCGTCGTCGCCAACATCCTCGCTGGCCCACTGCGCGAACTGGCACCGCTGATTAGCGATCTGCCAAAAGCTGGCGGTCACCTCGGCCTGTCCGGCGTACTGTCCACACAGGCCGATGGCGTCGCAGAAGCCTACGCAGACAAGTTCACGCTCGATCCCGTCGCTGAACGCGAAGAATGGTGTCGTATTACCGGCCAACGCCGCGCATCGTAATAACGTTATCCCGCTAGTCCCGCCCACCGTGTACGCAACGGCGGGCGGAGCTCCTTCTTGTTATACCTCATGATTTATCCCGATAAGCTGACGTATTATGCTGGCTGGCAAGTGACCGAGCGCATCACCTACGCTCAGCACTCAACGATGCCGTATCATTATTTTTAAGGGATGAAAAATGAAAGGTAAACTCTCTATCGCATTTATGCTGTCGGTCTGCTTTTCCGCATCGGCGGCAGATTCGGTTCACTGGGGCTACGAAGGCGACGGCGATCCGGCGCACTGGGGAAAACTCTCCCCGGACTTCTCGCTGTGTGAAACGGGGAAAAATCAATCTCCAGTCAATATCCGGCAAGCACTAAGCACCCAGCATGAGCCCTTACAGTTGGCTTTCCAGTCTGGGACACAGCAGATTATCAACAACGGACATACCATTCAGGTTAACGTCAGTTCAGGAAATACGCTGCTGCTGGATAACGAGACATTCGCCTTGCAGCAATTCCACTTTCACGCACCGAGTGAAAATGAAATTGATGGTAAACAATTTCCATTGGAAGGCCACTTTGTCTATAAAAACGCGGATGGCGCGCTCACCGTTATTGCGCTGATGTTTCAGGAGGGAGCAGCCAATCCACAGCTAGCCACGGCATGGCAGCAGATTCCGGCTCGCGTCGATCAGGCGGAGGACGTACGCACGCCGATTGCCATTCAGGCTTTGTTACCGACGTCATTAAACTACTATCGATTCAGTGGGTCACTCACTACGCCACCGTGCTCAGAAGGCATCCGCTGGCTGGTGCTGGATCATCCCGTTACCGCCTCTGCTGAACAAATAAGCCAGTTCAGCGCGGTCATGCACCACGCTAATAATCGCCCCATACAGCCGCTTAATGGTCGAATCATCATCCATTAAGCCACTCCGCGAGGCTGGTCAGAGCATTTGCCAACCAGCCTCAGCTAAATTGGTGCCCTTTTTTGCCACATTAACCAACGCATTTCACTGATAAAACATTGCTAGCCTGTTGTATCTCCAGTAAAAACGACCACGCTTACAGATAAAATTCTGTAAGCAGATGAATATTTTACAGAGCAAAAAATCGACACAAAAACATAACATATTGTTAAATATGAATAATATTTTCATATGCCGCTACGAACTGCATTTTCATTGATCGATAGCCGTAAATTGGTCAAAGTTTGGCCTTTCATCTGACGTAAAAAATGCGTAATATACGCGCCCTTGCAGGCACAGTATGGTCAATTTTTGTCTATGCACATTGGACAATTTCAGCTTACCAATCGTTTGATAGCAGCCCCAATGGCTGGTATTAGCGATCGCCCATTTAGAGCACTCTGTCATGCGATGGGCGCTGGAATGACCGTGTCTGAAATGCTGTCTTCCAATCCGGAAGTGTGGCGTTCAGACAAGTCGCGTTTGCGAATGGTACATAGTGATGAACCGGGTATCAGGGCCGTGCAGATTGCCGGTTGTGACCCCGATGAGATGGCGGCGGCAGCGAGAATCAACGCTGATTCCGGCGCGCAGATCATTGACATCAATATGGGCTGCCCGGCGAAGAAGGTGAACCGCAAGATGGCAGGATCTGCGTTGTTGCAGTATCCGGATTTGGTCAAACAGATCCTCTCTACGGTAGTGAAAGCGGTAGACGTACCGGTAACACTGAAGATCCGTACCGGTTGGGCACCAGAGCACCGCAACTGTGTAGAAATTGCCAAATTGGCTGAAGACTGTGGCATTCAGGCGTTAACTATTCACGGACGCACTCGTGCGTGCCTGTTCAATGGTTTCGCCGAATACGACAGCATTCGGGCAGTTAAGCAGGCCGTTTCCATTCCTATTATTGCGAATGGCGACATTACAGACCCGCATAAAGCCAGGGCGGTTCTTGACTACACTGGGGCTGACGCCCTGATGATAGGACGAGCCGCTCAGGGAAGACCCTGGATCTTTCGGGAAATCCAGCATTATCTGGACACAGGGGAGTTGCTGGCACCACTGCCTTTGGTAGAGGTCAAGCGCTTGTTGATCGAGCACATACGGGAATTGCACGACTTTTATGGTCCAGGCAAGGGATTTCGTATCGCTCGTAAGCACGTATCTTGGTATCTCCAGGAGCACGCCCCAAACGACCAGTTTAGGCGCACATTCAACGCCATTGAGGATGCCAGCGAGCAGCTGGAGGCGTTGAAGGCATATTTTGAAAATCTTGCGTAAACAGAAAAAGAGCTGACAGAACTATGTTCGAACAACGCGTGAATTCTGACGTACTGACCGTTTCCACTGTAAACTCTCAGGCTCAGGTAACCCAAAAACCCCTGCGCGACTCGGTTAAACAGGCACTGAAGAACTATTTTGCTCAATTGAACGGTCAGGATGTAAGTGACCTGTATGAGCTGGTACTGGCTGAAGTTGAACAGCCACTGTTGGACATGGTGATGCAATACACCCGCGGTAACCAAACCCGCGCAGCCCTGATGATGGGCATCAACCGTGGTACTCTGCGTAAGAAATTGAAAAAATACGGCATGAACTGATACTAATCAGTTAAGCATTTGAAAAAAGGCGCTTTACCTCTTGGGTTAAGCGCCTTTTTCTTTGCCTTCTATTTAGGCAGCAGCCTGAGCTGTGGTATCTGCGAGATGGGGCGAAAACAAACAGCCCAAAGAAGAATCCAAAGGCTGACTGGTGTTACAGGTAGCGTAAGTGCTGACTTAAACTTACTCTAACAGCCAGTTCAGCATTCAGAAGCGGACATTACTGTAAATTTATGGCATGTTGCTTATCGAGGGATCAGGACAGATGGGCAAGAAATAATTAATGAGCATTAATAATCCAAATGCATATGGGAATAAATTTTAACCGTTATAACTTGAGGATCGCCGCAAATTCCTTGTGCTTTCTTGTAGCCCATTCGGGCTTGATGGAAAACATTAAATGATACTGTCTTCGGAAATATACATCCCTGAACGTTCTGTCTGGGGAACTATTCAAAGCCGCATAGCTTGAAGCCATACCACGGACACCGCAGTCAGTGAACCAATAAAGGATGTCTTCATCACTGAGAGTCACATTACGCTCCCTTTCTATACCTCTTTCACTGACGATAAAATGGTATTCCTCACCATGAATCTCCAGATACGGAGTAGCAAGACCATCAGGTTTATCAGGGATAAAGAAGTAATAATTTGGCCTTACCCCACCGCCAAGCTGTTGGCCTATTTTAAGGAGTTCCGCCCTCAGTTCTTCGATTGTTTTCATCGGAATATGCTTTTCTTGTATTTCAACTACTCACCCCAGACGTATTCTGCGCCAATATCAGGATAGCCACGATCAACTTGAGGACCTACCTATACGTCACATCAGTCGCAGAAAGATTAAATTTATCCTTTCTGACCCATTGTTGCGGCATTCAAATCACTCAAGAGATACGTTGTAGTCATCGATAACTCGCATTAAAACCACTCTTGGTGTGTCTTTTGTACTAATTCTGAAGTTACTTTTCAGTCGCTGCACGATCATTGCTGTGGAGAGTTCGTTACCCAAATATGAGATAGTTAATTTTCTTCCCATGTTCTCATGAGTAATTTTCCCCAATCTATCCCCACATCTATCAGTAAGGTGAATACCCAAGCTATCTGAGCCCGTTTCATCACGTTTCACATACTGAATGGACTCTATGCACGGAGAATCGAAGATATGATTTTGGGTTCCAACCGAAAATTCAAACGTCCCTTTTTCTGCATACGACGTAAATGGTATTAACGCAGACAAACACAATAAGCCGATCTTGCTAAACATTTTATCCTCCACTATGGGAGGAAAGTGTATCACGAGCTACAAACTCCAACTGAGTCACTACGGCTTTGATAGACATCTCAAAAGACATTATTGTGACTATGAGCTGAAATGGTTAACGTCGGCTCATGCAAGTACCCGATTGCTAAATTCAGTCGCTCCCGACGACCAAACACAGTCGGGCTTATCAGTCGCTAACCCACTATCAAAACACCTCAATTAGCTCAAACTCTTCAAACACCAGCAGCATATCTGGGGCGAAGCTGCCTTCTCTTTCAAAATACCGCTGATGGCCTTCGCGCCAGAAAGCCAAGCTTTCATCTCCTTCGCCCTCTTTCGCCGCCATTTCAGCGGTGACGTCGCAGTAACGCACCAGCGTTAACGAGCGTGTCCGAATCACGCATGAGGGTTGTCCTGCACCGTCCAGAACAATGTTGTAATCGCCGACCTGTGGCGTTTCCTCATTTTTGAACGAGTGATACGAGCTACAGGTTGCGGTTTTATGCCCTTCCAGTACCAGTTGCAGCAATTCATCCGCCAGCTCGGGGCTGTCGCCGAACGACCAGCGCAGCGCATCTGGGTAGTTTTCCAATCCTTGTTTATGCCTCATCAGCTTCCTCATATAAGGCTATGATTGCTCTGTTTTCTCACACCATCATAGCCGTAAAGAGGCCATCAGGTAATATCCACTTCCACCCAGAGTGCCGCATGGTCGGACGCAGCTGTGTCCCATGAAGTGACTTCGGGTAGCGGCGTAACGGGTTCTGCGCCCTCTTTGGCAGCAATCTTGTCGATATTATAAATGCCTCGACGCTCGACGCCCCAACCCACCACCGCCTGATGCAACGGCGCGGACAAGAATATGTAGTCCAGTTGATTTAACCGAGCACCTTTCTTGCCACCAGCAAAATAGTAGGTATAACGCTCTTTTTCTGGGCGCTCAGGGTCAATAACGGGATGCAAATCCGACAGAGAAAACAGCGGAGCCAAACTTTGCCAGGGGTTTGACGAATCCTCGTTCAAATCGCCAAGAATCACCACGTAATCCTTCTTGAGATCGTAAGTCTGTTTGACAATCTCTGCGACACGTTCGGATTGGTCACGGCGCTTCTGCGCCCCACGCTGTCGTTCTTGCTCTGTTTGGCCGCTTTGGCTTTTGAAATGGTTGCACAGGATATAAATTGGCTGTTTGAGGCCAGCATCCAACGTGACTTCGAGACAATCACGGCTAAATACGGGGTCAAACTGCTTTCCGGCGTCAAAAATATGGGTGCGTAGCTGGGCGATTCGATAACGCGTCAAGCAGGCAACATCAATGCCGCGTGGGTCATTCGGGCTGTCGATCATCACGAACTGGCTGAATTTCTTTTTCCCGAGTACCTGACTGTTGAAGTCACGTAATACATCCATGTTTTCAACTTCAACGGCGCACAGGATGTCGGCGTTAAGCAGGTTAATAATCTTGCCCGTGTTCTTGCGCTGTTGGCTGCTGAATTCCTGCGATTTGAACACGATTTCACCTATCCAATCTCCACGACCACGGCAGCTTTTATTGATCCTGAATCCCGTACCAGCCTCCTCCTTTTTCCATCTCCCCAACGTGCCCGCATCGGTACGGATATCAATATAAGGACGGAGTGCGATAGAAAGACGGAACACCTGATCCTTCAAGGCATCATCGTATCGGGGCTGTTCGAGAAGCTGCTGGAGCTGCCTGACCTGTTCCAATAAGGCATCGATCTGCTGGGAATCGGGGAGGTTAAGAATCGCAGTGCGATGAAATAGGTTCTCAACGTTATAGCTGGCGATACGGATCTTCATTGTTGTCTCCTGCTGGATAGTGGCAAAAGCAATGATGTCCTTTGAGAATAGAAGCCGATTGTGACAGTTGGGTAACATTACGGCAGCAGCAGACTTTTTCTATCGTTCTTTCGCACAAGATGGTTAAAGCTGGGCAGGCGCACTATATTCACTACAATTCACGGCAAACGACGTTCAGGACTATATTCACTTCTGATATAAATCATCACACAACGTGATTTATAAACAGATGTGTTGTCGCGTAGATTCATTATTAACAAAAGTTATAAGCACATCGCTGCACACCACTCACAGGAATTCATAATGAAAAAAATACGTTTTGCTTTACTGACCAGCGCCCTGCTTGCTACCAGCGTATTCGCTCATGCAGATGACCTTAGCGCCATCAAGTCCGCAGGGGTTATCAAGTTCGGTACGGAAGGCACCTACGCGCCTTACACCTATCATGATAAATCAGGGCAACTGGTTGGTTTCGATGTGGACGTTGGCCGTGCGGTGGCAGAAAAGCTCGGCGTGAAAGCACAATTTATTGAAGGGCGCTGGGACGGTTTAATCGCCGGTATTGATGCCAAGCGCTACGATGCGGTCATCAATCAGGTTGGCGTAACCAAAGAACGTCAGGTCAAGTATGATTTCTCCAAGCCTTATATCGACTCCAAAGCCGTGCTGGTTGTCCGTGGTGATAACACCGCCATCAAGGACTTCAGCGATCTGAAAGGCAAAAAATCGGCCCAAAGCCTGACCAGTAATTACTCCAAACAAGCCACCAGCTACGGTGCGGAAATTGTACCAACGGACGGCTTTAACCAGTCGCTGGATCTGGTTCTTAGCGGCCGCGCCGACGCCACATTGAACGATAATCTGTCATTCCTGGATTTTAAAAAGCATAAGCCGGATGCCAACGTGAAGATTGCCGCGACCTCAAAGGACGGTGAGCCTTCCGCTATTCTGGTGCGTAAAGATCAGGCTCCACTGGTGGAAGCATTGAATAAAGCTCTGGATGAAATCAAAGCGGACGGCACCTATAAAACGATATCTGTGCGATACTTCGGGGAGGATGTTTCTCAATAATCGCACTGTTACCAGAGCGCGCTGTCATCAATATGATGGTCACCAGCGCGCGCTGTGATTAGCGCCTATCGTTATCGGAGCTCGTTTTCATGCCGCCTTGGCTACAACTCATGGCAGACTCTTTCTGGAGTCTGCTATCTGCGGGACTGAAATTTACCGTCCCTCTGGCTATCCTGTCTTTCATCTTTGGCCTAGCTCTCGGCATTCTCATCGCGCTGGTTCGCCTCTATGGCCCAAAGCCGCTGAAATGGCTGGGTGATTTCTACGTTTGGGTCATTCGTGGCACACCGCTGCTGGTGCAGCTTTTCCTGATTTTTTATGGGCTGCCCAGCGCGGGCATTACTCTGGATGCCTTTCCGGCGGCACTTATTGGTTTCACCGTCAGTGTGGGAGCCTATAGCTCTGAGATCGTCCGTGGGGCCATCTTATCTGTCCCGAAAGGCCAATGGAGTGCCGCCTATTCTCTCGGCATGAATGGCAGGCAGGCGATTCGTTGGGTCATCTTTCCTCAATCCGTTTTCGTTTCGCTACCGCCGCTCTCCAATACGTTTATTTCCTTAATCAAGGATACGTCGCTGGCCGCCGTCATCACCGTGCCGGAAATGTTTCTATCCGCTCAGCGTATCGTTTCCGTTACCTATGAGCCTCTGATTCTGTATGTCGAGGCTGCACTGATTTATCTGATGTTCAGCACGGTGCTAAGCCAATTACAGGTTAAGCTCGAAAAGTATTATCAGCGCCACATCACGCACTAACACCTCCCGCATCAGCCCACGCCATCCGCTGGGCTGATGACATTACCGTGTTCCCAGACTCTCCCTGCTCAACAGGCAAACCTGAAGACGCTTCACGATCTCCATTTTGACGCACTAAAAGAGGGCGCTCCGGCCTCTTTGCATTTATTACGGTGCGCGCGTACCTAATTAGAATTACCCACTTAGATCAATAACCATTCCATTTCGTCTTCATTATCAAGCAAATAGAAAACTGGCATTTTATTTGCTTTGCTCTGCTTACGTCGGCATACCGACAGACAGGTATGGTGCACCTTATTGTGCGCCGCAACACAACTGTGTACTGCAACAACAGCAGATAACTCTAGACGCTAGGATGATTATGAAAAGAATAGTGATTTCTACTCTGGTTGCTGGCGCGTCACTCTTTGCCGCCATCAACCAAGCCCATGCTGGTGCAACGCTGGACGCCATTCAGAAGAAAGGATTTGTGCAATGTGGTATCAGTGATGGCTTACCCGGCTTTTCCTATGCAGACGCCAGTGGCAAATACTCCGGTATTGACGTTGACGTGTGCCGCGGTCTTGCTGCTGCCGTATTCGGTGATGCCAATAAAGTCAAATACACGCCGCTGACGGCAAAAGAGCGCTTCACCGCACTACAATCCGGCGAAGTTGATGTGCTGTCGCGCAACACCACCTGGACCTCCTCTCGTGACGGCGGAATGGGTATGCTCTTTACTGGCGTAACCTACTACGACGGCATTGGCTTCCTGACGCATAACAAAGCGGGCTTAACCAGCGCAAAAGAGTTGGATGGCGCAACCGTTTGTATTCAGGCCGGAACCGATACCGAGCTGAACGTCGCGGACTACTTCAAAACGCATAAAATGCAGTACACCCCCGTCACGTTCGACCGCTCTGATGAAAGTGCCAAAGCGCTGGAGTCTGGCCGTTGCGATACGCTGGCATCAGACCAGTCACAGCTGTATGCACTGCGTATCAAGCTGAGCAAACCTGCTGAATTCATCGTTCTGCCAGAGGTGATTTCCAAGGAGCCGCTAGGTCCAGTGGTACGCCGTGGTGATGAAGAGTGGTTCTCGATCGTACGCTGGACGCTGTTCGCTATGCTGAATGCCGAAGAGATGGGCGTAACCTCGAAAAACGTCGATCAACTGGCAGCAAAACCGACTACGCCAGATATGTCCCACCTGCTGGGTCACGAAGGCAGCTACGGCAAAGATCTCAAATTACCGAATGATTGGGCATTCAAAATCATCAAACAGGTCGGTAACTACGGCGAAATCTTTGAACGTAATGTCGGTATGGGCAGCGAGCTGAAAATTAAGCGTGGCCTGAACGAACTGTGGAACAAAGGCGGGATCCAGTACGCACCAGCGGTACGTTAATTATCAGAACAAACTGGGCGCAGTGCATTGCTGCGCCCCTCAGTGCCCCCGTATCGAGGTTCCAGCATGCTACAACGCCCAACCGTAAAAGGTGATTTATCACTGACGAATCCAGCGGTGCGCGCCTGGCTGTATCAAATTGTCGTTGTTATCGCTGTATTGTCTATCGCAGCCTACCTGTTGCACAACACTGTGACCAATCTGGCACAAAGGGGCATTACCTCTGGCTTCGATTTTCTGAATAAAAGCGCTGGCTTTGGCATCGTCCAACACCTGATTGACTATCAACAGGGTGACACCTACGCCCGCGTGTTTCTTGTTGGGCTATTCAACACACTGCTGGTTTCAGCATTGTGCATCGTGTTTGCTTCTATTCTCGGCTTTACCATCGGTCTTGCTCGGCTATCCGACAACTGGCTATTACGGAAAATATCCAACATTTACATCGAGATATTCCGTAACATTCCGCCGTTATTGCAGATCTTCTTCTGGTATTTTGCCGTATTGCGAAATCTGCCTGGCCCGCGCCAGTCCATCAGTGCATTTGATATCGCGTTCCTCAGCAACCGAGGCTTTTATCTGCCATCCCCAGAGATGGGGCCAGGCACCGCTGCGTTTTTTCTTTCTCTACTGATCACGCTGGTGGTGACATGGGTTGTCTTTCGGCGTAATCAGCGCTATCACGCGTTAACTGGTCAGATGCGTAGAACCTGGCCGATGACGTTGGGTTTGTTGCTTGTCCTGTGTACACTCAGCCATCTGATTTTTGGCCCCGCTTTTCACTGGGATGTGCCGGAATTAAAAGGATTCAATTTCCGCGGCGGTATGGTGTTGATCCCTGAACTAGCCGCATTGACTGTTGCGCTCTCGGTCTACACCTCATCGTTTATCGCCGAGATTATTCGTTCTGGTATCCAATCAGTTTCTCACGGCCAACATGAGGCCGCGCGTTCTCTCGGCTTACCCAATCCCGTTACGCTACGTAAAGTCATCCTCCCGCAAGCGTTACGCGTCATCATTCCCCCGCTGACCAGCCAGTACCTCAACATCGTGAAAAATTCATCATTGGCGGCTGCCATTGGCTACCCCGATATGGTGTCACTATTCGCGGGAACCGTGTTGAATCAGACGGGTCAGGCCATCGAAACCATCGCGATAACCATGTCGGTCTACCTCATTATCAGCCTGCTAATCTCGCTGTTGATGAATCTGTATAACCGAAGAATCGCGTTAGTCGAACGCTAAGAGGACGTCATGACGATGAATCATTATACGCAAGGCCGTCAGTCGCCTCTGTTCAGAGCCATGCAGTGGGCGCGGCGTAATCTTTTCTCAAGTATTGGCAATAGCCTGTTAACACTGTTTTGCCTCTGGCTATTGTGGGTTGCCATACCGCCGCTGCTCAACTGGGCAATTTTTCAGGCTAACTGGATTGGCACAACTCGTAATGACTGTACGCGTGATGGTGCCTGCTGGGTCTTCATTCATGCCAGATTTGGTCATTTCATGTATGGGCTGTATCCAGCAACAGAAGTCTGGCGCATTAACTTTGCACTCGCTATCGGGCTGCTCAGTATCCTGCCGATGTTCCTGAAAACCATTCCCAATCGCGGACGTTACATTGCCGTCTGGACAGTGGCTTACCCACTCATCGCCTGGTGGCTGCTTTACGGTGGTTTTGGCGGGCTCAGTCGAGTGGAAACCTATCAGTGGGGCGGATTAACGTTAACGCTGATTATTGCTGCTGTGGGTATCGCTGGGGCGCTGCCACTTGGCATCTTGCTCGCATTAGGCCGCCGCTCCACGCTGCCGATTGTCCGTATGCTGTCCGTCGTGTTCATCGAATTTTGGCGTGGCGTACCGCTCATCACCGTGCTTTTTATGTCATCCGTGATGCTGCCGCTGTTTTTAACGGAAGGCACCACTATCGACAAACTGCTAAGGGCATTAGTTGGCGTGATTTTATTCCAATCCGCTTATGTCGCCGAGGTGGTTCGCGGTGGCCTGCAGGCACTTCCTAAAGGACAGTATGAAGCCGCTGAATCACTGGGCTTAGGCTATTGGCGCATGCAGGGGCTGGTCATCCTTCCCCAAGCGCTGAAAATGGTTATCCCAGGCCTAGTGAATACCATCATTTCTCTCTTTAAAGACACGAGTCTGGTCATCATCATCGGCCTTTTCGATCTCTTCAGCAGTATCCAGCAGGCAACCGTCGACCCCACCTGGCTGGGTATGTCGACAGAAGGTTACGTTTTTGCCGCTATGGTTTACTGGATTTTCTGTTTCAGCATGTCGCGCTATAGCCAACATCTGGAAAATCGTTTTAACACCGGATACAAGTCACACTGAGGCCATCCATGAATCAGACTGTATTAACTCAATCAACCGATCACATGATTACCTTAGAGAATGTGAATAAGTGGTACGGACAATTTCATGTACTGAAAGACATCAATTTGCAGGTCAGGCAAGGGGAACGAATTGTGCTCTGTGGCCCGTCCGGCTCAGGTAAATCGACCACCATACGCTGCATTAATCATCTCGAAGAACATCAACAGGGGCGGATTGTTGTTGACGGTATTGAATTGAATAACGATTTACGCAACATCGAAAAAGTTCGTACTGAAGTTGGCATGGTGTTTCAGCACTTCAATCTTTTCCCGCACTTAACTGTATTGCAGAACTGCACGCTGGCACCATGCTGGGTACGTCACACACCGAAAAAAGAAGCAGAAGAATTGGCAATGCACTATCTGGAACGTGTACGCATCGCCGCACATGCTCATAAGTTTCCAGGACAGCTATCTGGCGGCCAACAGCAACGCGTAGCCATCGCGCGTTCACTGTGTATGAAGCCCAAGATTATGCTGTTCGACGAACCGACGTCCGCACTGGATCCTGAAATGGTGAAAGAAGTGCTGGATACCATGCTGGGGCTGGCACAAGATGGAATGACGATGTTGTGCGTAACGCACGAAATGGGGTTCGCGAAAACCGTCGCTGACCGAGTGATCTTTATCGATCAGGGTGAGATCGTAGAACAAGCACCACCGGATATCTTCTTTTCTAGCCCTCGCTCAGAGCGCACGCAGGCATTTCTTTCACAAATCCTGCACTAATCCAGAACCATCAGCCTGCGTATCTGCGCAGGCTTTCTCCTGCATCGCAATTATGATGGTTCTCACGGCTCACACTGCGCGGAGCAGACGATCATTCATACCAAATCATTGAGTAATGTCGGGCAGAAGACAATTTCCGCGCCCCCAAGAGCCGTCATTGCATAGTCGTAATCACCCTGCTACCAACGGACAGCTACCAAGTACGCGCCAATAACACCCCAAAATTCCCATAGCAAAAAGCCCCTGTCTTTCGACAGGGGCTTTCCACGCAGTTGATGCCTGGCAGTTCCCTACTCTCACATGGGGAAGCCCCACACTACCATCGGCGCTACGGCGTTTCACTTCTGAGTTCGGCATGGGGTCAGGTGGGACCACCGCGCTATCGCCGCCAGGCAAATTCTGTTTCATTCCAACCGTTATGCTTTACTCTTTTGTATCGCACAACCATCAGAACCAATCTTTGAACAAGCTGACTATCAAAATCTATGAGTCGCCCACAAAACACCTTCGGTGTTGTAAGGTTAAGCCTCTCGGGTCATTAGTACTGGTTAGCTCAACGTATCGCTACGCTTACACACCCAGCCTATCTACGTCGTCGTCTTCAACGGCCCTTCAGGGACATCTAGTGTCCAGGGAAGACTCATCTCGAGGCAAGTTTCCCGCTTAGATGCTTTCAGCGGTTATCTCTTCCGCACTTAGCTACCGGGCAATGCAATTGGCATCACAACCCGTACACCAGTGGTGCGTTCACTCCGGTCCTCTCGTACTAGGAGCAACCCCTCTCAATCTTCCAACGCCCACGGCAGATAGGGACCGAACTGTCTCACGACGTTCTAAACCCAGCTCGCGTACCACTTTAAATGGCGAACAGCCATACCCTTGGGACCTACTTCAGCCCCAGGATGTGATGAGCCGACATCGAGGTGCCAAACACCGCCGTCGATATGAACTCTTGGGCGGTATCAGCCTGTTATCCCCGGAGTACCTTTTATCCGTTGAGCGATGGCCCTTCCATTCAGAACCACCGGATCACTAAGACCTGCTTTCGCACCTGCTCGAGCTGTCACTCTCGCAGTCAAGCTAGCTTATGCCTTTGCACTAACCTCCTGATGTCCGACCAGGATTAGCTAACCTTCGTGCTCCTCCGTTACGCTTTGGGAGGAGACCGCCCCAGTCAAACTACCCACCAGACACTGTCCGCAACCCGGATTACGGGCCTACGTTAGAACATCAAACATTAAAGGGTGGTATTTCAAGGTTGGCTCCATGCAGACTGGCGTCCACACTTCAAAGCCTCCCACCTATCCTACACATCAAGGCTCAAGGTTCAGTGTCAAGCTATAGTAAAGGTTCACGGGGTCTTTCCGTCTTGCCGCGGGTACACTGCATCTTCACAGCGAGTTCAATTTCACTGAGTCTCGGGTGGAGACAGCCTGGCCATCATTACGCCATTCGTGCAGGTCGGAACTTACCCGACAAGGAATTTCGCTACCTTAGGACCGTTATAGTTACGGCCGCCGTTTACCGGGGCTTCGATCAAGAGCTTCGCCTTGCGGCTGACCCCATCAATTAACCTTCCGGCACCGGGCAGGCGTCACACCGTATACGTCCACTTTCGTGTTTGCACAGTGCTGTGTTTTTATTAAACAGTTGCAGCCAGCTGGTATCTGCGACTGGCTTCAGCTCCATCCGCAAGGGACTTCACCTACACGCCAGCGTGCCTTCTCCCGAAGTTACGGCACCATTTTGCCTAGTTCCTTCACCCGAGTTCTCTCAAGCGCCTGAGTATTCTCTACCTGACCACCTGTGTCGGTTTGGGGTACGATTTGATGTTACCTGGAGCTTAGAGGCTTTTCCTGGAAGCGTAGCATTGGTTACTTCATCACCGTAGTGACTCGTCATCACGCCTCAGTGTTAACGATGACCCGGATTTACCTAAGTCACCCACCTTCACGCTTAAACCGGGACAACCGTCGCCCGGATAACCTAGCTTTCTCCGTCCCCCCTTCGCAGTAACACCGAGTACAGGAATATTAACCTGTTTCCCATCGACTACGCTTTTCAGCCTCGCCTTAGGGGTCGACTCACCCTGCCCCGATTAACGTTGGACAGGAACCCTTGGTCTTCCGGCGTGCGGGTTTTTCACCCGCATTATCGTTACTTATGTCAGCATTCGCACTTCTGATACCTCCAGCAGCCCTCACAGGCCACCTTCGACGGCTTACAGAACGCTCCCCTACCCAACAACACCTAAGTGTCGCTGCCGCAGCTTCGGTGCATGGTTTAGCCCCGTTACATCTTCCGCGCAGGCCGACTCGACCAGTGAGCTATTACGCTTTCTTTAAATGATGGCTGCTTCTAAGCCAACATCCTGGCTGTCTGTGCCTTCCCACATCGTTTCCCACTTAACCATGACTTTGGGACCTTAGCTGGCGGTCTGGGTTGTTTCCCTCTTCACGACGAACGTTAGCACCCGCCGTGTGTCTCCCGTGATAACATTCTTCGGTATTCGTAGTTTGCATCGGGTTGGTAAGTCGGGATGACCCCCTAGCCGAAACAGTGCTCTACCCCCGAAGATGAGTTCACGAGGCGCTACCTAAATAGCTTTCGGGGAGAACCAGCTATCTCCCGGTTTGATTGGCCTTTCACCCCCAGCCACAAGTCATCCGCTAATTTTTCAACATTAGTCGGTTCGGTCCTCCAGTTAGTGTTACCCAACCTTCAACCTGCCCATGGCTAGATCACCGGGTTTCGGGTCTATACCCTGCAACTTAACGCCCAGTTAAGACTCGGTTTCCCTGCGGCTCCCCTATACGGTTAACCTTGCTACAGAATATAAGTCGCTGACCCATTATACAAAAGGTACGCAGTCACCTAACAAGTAGGCTCCCACTGCTTGTACGTACACGGTTTCAGGTTCTATTTCACTCCCCTCGCCGGGGTTCTTTTCGCCTTTCCCTCACGGTACTGGTTCACTATCGGTCAGTCAGGAGTATTTAGCCTTGGAGGATGGTCCCCCCATATTCAGACAGGATGTCACGTGTCCCGCCCTACTCATCGAACTCACAACTTGTGCATTTTTGTGTACGGGACTATCACCCTTTACTGTGCGACTTTCCAGACGCTTCCACTAACACACAAACTGATTCAGGTTCTGGGCTCCTCCCCGTTCGCTCGCCGCTACTAGGGGAATCTCGGTTGATTTCTTTTCCTCGGGGTACTGAGATGTTTCAGTTCCCCCGGTTCGCCTCATGACACTATGTATTCATGTCATGATAATGTGTCGAAACACATTGGGTTTCCCCATTCGGGTATCGTCGGGTATAACGGTTCATATCACCTTACCGACGCTTATCGCAGATTAGCACGCCCTTCATCGCCTCTGACTGCCTAGGCATCCACCGTGTACGCTTAGTCGCTTAACCTCACAACCCGAAGATGTTTCTTTCGATTCATCATCGCGCTGCGATTATTTGAGAGACTCATTGACAGACTGACGCATCACGACCTACCCGAAGGCAGTCCTGCATGTTCAGCCGTCATGTTTCAATTTTCAGCTTGTTCCAGATTGTTAAAGAGCAAAACATCGCAGTGCACCCATACAGGTACACTCTGATGTTTTTTATCATAACGAGTAGTGATGGTGGAGCTATGCGGGATCGAACCGCAGACCTCCTGCGTGCAAGGCAGGCGCTCTCCCAGCTGAGCTATAACCCCGTCTCTACTTACAGTTACCTTAGATACCACTCATGGAAGAGTTGGTAGGCCTGAGTGGACTTGAACCACCGACCTCACCCTTATCAGGGGTGCGCTCTAACCACCTGAGCTACAAGCCTATTAAGGTATTTCTGCTCGTTATTTTCATCAGACAATCTGTGTGAGCACTTCACTCAACACACATCTTTTTTGGTAAGGAGGTGATCCAACCGCAGGTTCCCCTACGGTTACCTTGTTACGACTTCACCCCAGTCATGAATCACAAAGTGGTAAGCGCCCTCCCGAAGGTTAAGCTACCTACTTCTTTTGCAACCCACTCCCATGGTGTGACGGGCGGTGTGTACAAGGCCCGGGAACGTATTCACCGTAGCATTCTGATCTACGATTACTAGCGATTCCGACTTCATGGAGTCGAGTTGCAGACTCCAATCCGGACTACGACGTACTTTATGAGGTCCGCTTGCTCTCGCGAGGTCGCTTCTCTTTGTATACGCCATTGTAGCACGTGTGTAGCCCTACTCGTAAGGGCCATGATGACTTGACGTCATCCCCACCTTCCTCCGGTTTATCACCGGCAGTCTCCTTTGAGTTCCCGACATTACTCGCTGGCAACAAAGGATAAGGGTTGCGCTCGTTGCGGGACTTAACCCAACATTTCACAACACGAGCTGACGACAGCCATGCAGCACCTGTCTCACAGTTCCCGAAGGCACTAAGGTATCTCTACCGAATTCTGTGGATGTCAAGAGTAGGTAAGGTTCTTCGCGTTGCATCGAATTAAACCACATGCTCCACCGCTTGTGCGGGCCCCCGTCAATTCATTTGAGTTTTAACCTTGCGGCCGTACTCCCCAGGCGGTCGACTTAACGCGTTAGCTCCGGAAGCCACGCCTCAAGGGCACAACCTCCAAGTCGACATCGTTTACAGCGTGGACTACCAGGGTATCTAATCCTGTTTGCTCCCCACGCTTTCGCACCTGAGCGTCAGTCTTTGTCCAGGGGGCCGCCTTCGCCACCGGTATTCCTCCAGATCTCTACGCATTTCACCGCTACACCTGGAATTCTACCCCCCTCTACAAGACTCTAGCCTGTCAGTTTTGAATGCAGTTCCCAGGTTAAGCCCGGGGATTTCACATCCAACTTAACAGACCGCCTGCGTGCGCTTTACGCCCAGTCATTCCGATTAACGCTTGCACCCTCCGTATTACCGCGGCTGCTGGCACGGAGTTAGCCGGTGCTTCTTCTGCGGGTAACGTCAATCAGCAAGGTTATTAACCTTACTGCCTTCCTCCCCGCTGAAAGTGCTTTACAACCCGAAGGCCTTCTTCACACACGCGGCATGGCTGCATCAGGCTTGCGCCCATTGTGCAATATTCCCCACTGCTGCCTCCCGTAGGAGTCTGGACCGTGTCTCAGTTCCAGTGTGGCTGGTCATCCTCTCAGACCAGCTAGGGATCGTCGCCTAGGTGAGCCATTACCTCACCTACTAGCTAATCCCATCTGGGCACATCCGATGGCAAGAGGCCCGAAGGTCCCCCTCTTTGGTCCGAAGACGTTATGCGGTATTAGCTACCGTTTCCAGTAGTTATCCCCCTCCATCAGGCAGTTTCCCAGACATTACTCACCCGTCCGCCGCTCGTCACCCAGAGAGCAAGCTCTCCTGTGCTACCGCTCGACTTGCATGTGTTAGGCCTGCCGCCAGCGTTCAATCTGAGCCATGATCAAACTCTTCAATTTAAGATTTGTTTGATTTGCTGAACTCGTCAGCGATGCTCAAAGAATTAGTTACTGTTCATTCGTAATGAATTTACTGTTGTTCACTCTTCAAGACTTTTTATATCATTAAGATACGGTCTTGTGAGTGCCCACACAGATTGTCTGATTATATTGTTAAAGAGCAGTGCCACTTCTTCGGTGGCGCGGGCTGCATATACTATGCTAATCCGCTTTAAAGTCAAGTCATTACTGACCGCCTTTAGTAAATCTTTTTCCTGTCACTACAACCGCGTGTCGCTGTTGCCGTGTCAGTGGAGGCGCATTATAGGGACTTCTCGGCGGCTGACAAGCGCTAAATGCAAAATAATTTCCGAGTGAGGATTTTTTCAGCAAAGCGCAGTAAAAGACGGCGTTATGCGGGATTTTTCGCCGCTAACTGAGCGAAATCCTGCGCGAAACGGGCAACCTGCTGCCAGTCCGTATATTCAATTTCTTTCGTGCTATCCGTTTCGCCGCCCGTCATACGCATAATGAGTTGAATCATTACCCGATCGAACCAACGATAACGCGGATAACGCAGAGCACCCGCGAACACACAACACAGATCTGGCTGCCAAGGGGAATTCAGCAGGAACTTACGCGTATAGGCATTGGTTTGTATTGTGCGCTTTTCTGGTTTACGTGCAGTCAGGTTTACTGAGAAGAATGCGCTGGGCATCTGTTGCAGAGAAGTCAGATGCTTATGGATAAACTGATTTACCGCTGGATGAAAGCGCCCGTACCGGATCGACGCCCCAATCAGGACCTGATCGTATGCGCCCAGATCGATATCATTCGCATTGAGTACATTAACAACATCACACTCCAGAATCCCTTTCAGCGTATTCGCAATAGAGGAGGCAATCGCTCTGGTTTGCCCATCCCGACTCGAAAACACGATCAAAGCTTTCATTGTTCTTTATCCTTATGGGGGCTATTCCCGCCAGAAGGTTGGCGTAAACAGCACTAAAAGCGTGAAGACTTCCAAACGACCAAACAGCATTGTCAGTATCAGAATCCATTTCGCCGTATCATTCATTGACGTAAAATTCTCAGCGACGACGCCCAGGCCCGGCCCCAGATTATTTAATGTGGCAGCAACCGCAGCAAACGCAGAGAAATCATCAACGCCTGTCGCAATGACGGCCAGCATGCTGACAATAAAAACCAGCGCATACGCGGAGAAGAATCCCCACACGGCCTCAAGGATGCGTTCAGGCAACGCCCGATGACCCAGCTTAATCGTATAAACCGCATTCGGATGCACCAACCGTTTAAGCTCACGTGACCCTTGTAGGAAAAGCAGCAGGATACGAATCACTTTCAAGCCGCCCCCAGTTGAGCCTGCACACCCGCCAATAAACGCGGAGCACAGGAGCAAAACCGGCAGGAAAAGTGGCCATGATGCAATGCTATCCGTCGTAAACCCTGCCGTTGTCGCCATGGAGACAACCTGAAAAAATGCCTGATTGATCGTCTGCATTCCGCTGTCATAAACATGGTGGAACCACAGAACGATCGTACACACGGCCACCAGCGACAGTTGAACAAAAATGAACATGCGGAATTCTGGATCACGCCAGTATACCTTCAGGCTACGGCCGCTCAGCAGAGCAAAGTGCAAACCAAAGTTACAGCCGGAAATCAGCAAGAATATCGCGATGATGGTGTTAATCGTTGGGCTGTTGAAGTAGCCAATGCTCGCATCGTGGGTAGAGAACCCGCCGACCGATACCGTAGAGAAGCTGTGCCCAATTGCATCAAATATCGGCATGCCAGCCAGCCACAACGCAACTGCACAGGCAATCGTGAGTAAGAGGTAAATCAACCACAGCGTTTTCGCCGTATCGGCAATACGCGGGCGCATTTTGTTTTCCTTCAACGGCCCCGGCATTTCCGCACGATAAAGCTGCATCCCACCGACACCAAGAATCGGCAGGATAGCAACCGCGAGTACGATGATCCCCATCCCACCAAACCATTGCAGCATTTGCCGATAAAACAGGATGGCTTTAGGCAATGAATCCAGCCCAACCAGCGTGGTTGCTCCCGTTGTCGTTAACCCTGAAAACGATTCAAAAAAAGCATCCGTTACGCCCAGATTAGGATGTTCAGCAAACAGGAAAGGCAGTGCCCCAACGCTTCCCAGCACCGTCCAGAAGAGGACAACAATCAAGAACCCTTCTCGAGACTTCAGCTCATGCTTCTGTTTCCGGTTTGGTAGCCATAGCATGATGCCGATTGCCAACGCGACAATAAATGTCTGCGTAAATGCCCGGCCTGCGCCATCACGGTAAATTAACGCCACCAGCCCGGGAATAACCATCGTCCCGGAAAAAAGGATAACCAACTGGCCGACAATACGGGTTATGGCGCGCAAGTGCATCGCAGGGAATTCCTTAATGATTCATAAAAAAGCGCTGGGATTATTATAGAATCGGCAATAAATGCAACGCACCGCGACTTAAATCACGCAATTTCGTTGCCGCTTCCTCGGTTTCCCTGATAGGGAGAGAGAACCGCAATACGACGTCCACGCCATACTCGCTATGCAGCACTTTTCCGCCAAGTTGAAAGATCAGTGATTCCACCTGGGGCAACAGCGCATAGTCACACTGTAAGCCATACTCTTTTTGCAAGACTTTCTCTTGCTGCGATACCAGCTTCAGCGCTTGCTGGACGCCACCGCCATAAGCCTTTACTAACCCGCCAGTGCCTAGCGGGATTCCGCCATAGTAACGTACCACCACGGCGGTAATCTCACCGATACCGCTTCCCATCAGTTGCGACAGCATCGGTTTACCCGCGGTGCCGGATGGCTCACCATCGTCAGAAAAGCCAAGCTGCTGAGAATCGTCAGGCGCACCCGCAACAAACGCCCAGCAGTGGTGCCCCGCCGAGGCATGTTCTTCCCTGACATGCTGGATAAACGCTTTTGCCGCGTCGATTCCCGGCGTTGCCGCCAGGATCGTAGTAAAGCGGCTTTTCTTGATTTCCTCACTGAAGCTCACGGGCGCAGTAGGAATGGGATACGCTTGCATCAGGCCAGATTCAAGTCGCGCGTCATGTTCTCCACACGACCGTCATGAATGACAATATTATCCTCAATACGAATACCACCAAACGGTTTCAGCGCATCGATTTTTTGCCAGTCAACGTGTTGACTCAATTCGCCCTCACGCCACGGAGCAAGCAAGGATTCGATGAAATAGATGCCCGGTTCGATCGTCATGACCATGCCAGGTTCGAGCACACGGGTACAACGCAGATAAGGATGCTGCGCAGGCGCTGCCAGATGTGTACCGCGATCGTCTTGCATAAACCCAGCGACATCATGCACCTGCAAACCCAGCGGATGACCAAGACCGTGCGGCAGGAAAAGCGACGTAAGCCCCTGCTCCACCATCGCTTCTTCGCTGATGTCCCGCACCAGTTGATGTGATTTCAGTAGTTTCGCAATTCGCTGATGCATCTGAAGATGGTAATCGGTATAGCGCACTCCCGCCTGAACGGTATCAATCAGCGCAAGCATTTCCTGATTGAGGCCTTTAATCAGTTGAGTAAAAGCCCCATCGCTCTGTGCAGAATAGGTTCGCGTGAGGTCAGCGGCATATCCGTTATATTCAGCCCCTGCATCAATCAGGAAGCTGCGAACATCGGATGGCACCTGATGATCGAGCTGGGTATAGTGCAACACCGCCGCATGTTCATTGAGCGCGATGATATTGCCGTAAGGCACATCGATATCCCGATGACCCGTTGCCGTCAGATACGCCAGATTAATATCGAATTCGCTCATGCCGGAAAGAAATGCTTCATGCGCTGCACGATGGCCGATAACTGCTGTCTTCTGTGCTTCACGCATGCAGGCCAGCTCGTAGTCTGTTTTGTAAGCGCGATAATAGTGCAGATAATCCAACACGCCCTGAGGATTGATATTGTCCGCGCGAATACCCAAATCCTGCGCACGTTGTGGCGCATAGCCGATATAGGCAACACGCTCACGCTGCGATGGAAGTAATTGTCCGATATCATCGGCATTCCGCAATACGGTAATCTCAATCTCTTCGGTCCAGAAGCTCTCAGGAACCGGCGCTACGTTATGCCAGTAATCAACCGGCGAATAGAACCACAGTTTAGGCGGATTAACGCCGTCAACCCATAGCCAGCAGTTCGGCACCTGCGTGACCGGCACCCACGCTTTAAACTGCGGGTTAACTTTAAAAGGATAGTCGTGATCGTCCAAAAAAACGGTCAACAGCTCACCAGAGTGAATCAGTAATGCGTCAAGCTGATGGCGCGCTAAAACCGCCTGAGCACGCGTTTGCAGCGTAGCCAGATGGTGATGATATAAAGAAGCCAGCTTTTCCATGAGTATCCTTGTACGTCACGACATGATCCCTCCATTTTAACACAGGCATTCCCCAAGGGCAGCGTCCGCGCTTTGTGATCGATTCGGCAAAAAATTAATCTATCGTTTGCAAAAAATTAACATTAAAACCACAATTCGATTATCTGGTCATACCAGATCACTCACATAAACAGCGGAGATAAACATGCTTTATCAAGGTGAATCCCTCTACCTTAACTGGCTTGAGGACGGCATTGCCGAGCTGGTATTTTCAGCCCCTGGCTCCGTAAATACGCTAGATACCCGCACGGTTGCCAGCCTAGGTAAAGCGCTCGACGTTCTGGCAGAACAGCCGAACCTGAAAGGCTTACTGCTACGTTCGGACAAACCTGCATTTATTGTCGGCGCCGATATCACGGAATTCCTTTCTCTTTTTGCCGCACCGGCAGAAAAGCTGCATGAGTGGCTGGTCTTCGCCAACCGTATTTTCAACCGTCTTGAAGATTTATCCGTTCCCACGCTGTCCGCGATTAATAGCTATGCGTTGGGTGGCGGATGTGAATGCGTGCTGGCAACTGATTTTCGCTTAGCCACACCAGATGCTCGAATCGGGTTGCCTGAGACTAAACTCGGGATCATGCCGGGTTTTGGTGGCACGGTCAGGCTACCGCGCCTGCTGGGTGCTGACAGCGCGCTGGAGATTATCGCCGCCGGTAAAGATGTCAGCGCAGCCGATGCTTTAAAAGTGGGGCTGGTACAGGCCGTTGTCGCCAACGAAAAGCTGATTCCCGCCGCAATCAAAATGCTAAAACAGGCCATAAAGGGCGAACTGGACTGGCAGGGTTATCGACGCCCAAAATTTGAGGCGCTGAAACTCAATAAAATTGAAGCCATGATGAGCTTCACCACCGCCAAAGCGATGGTGCTACAAACCGCTGGGAAGCATTACCCAGCACCGATGCTAGCGGTAAAAACCATCGAAGCCGCCGCGACCATGACGCGTGATGAGGCATTGCAGCTCGAAACGCAGCACTTCGTCCAACTGGCACGCTCAAATGAAGCGCGCGCACTTGTCGGCATTTTCCTCAACGATCAATATGTTAAAGGAAAAGCGAAGAAGCTGATTGGCGATACGCCTGTGCCACAACAAGCCGCCGTACTAGGTGCGGGCATTATGGGCGGCGGGATTGCCTATCAATCCGCGTTCAAGGGCGTGCCAATTCGGATGAAAGACATCAACGAGAAACCGCTCGCGCTGGGGATGAATGAGGCAGCCAAACTCCTGAATAAACAGATGGAACGAGGGAAACTGGACGGGATGAAAATGGCGGCGATTCTGGCCAGTATTCACCCAACGCTGGATTACGCTGGGTTCGAGCGTACCGATATCGTCGTTGAAGCCGTGGTAGAAAACCCGAAAATCAAAGCCAGCGTACTAGCAGAAACCGAATCGCACATTAGTGAGAGTACGATTCTGGCTTCGAATACCTCAACGATTCCAATTGCTGTGCTGGCTGCGACGTTAAAACGACCGCAAAATTTCTGCGGTATGCACTTCTTTAACCCAGTACACCGCATGCCGCTGGTCGAAATTATTCGTGGCCCTAAAACCAGTGACAGCACCATCGCTAGCGTGGTGGCTTACGCCAGCAAAATGGGCAAGACACCGATCGTCGTGAACGACTGCCCAGGATTCTTCGTGAATCGCGTCCTGTTCCCCTACTTTGCAGCATTCAGCTTACTGCTCAGAGACGGGGCCGATTTCCGCGAGATCGATAATGCCATGGAAAAGAAATTCGGTTGGCCGATGGGCCCGGCTTATCTGCTGGACGTTGTCGGCATTGATACCGCTCACCATGCTCAAGCCGTTATGGCAGAAGGCTTTCCACAACGGATGGCAAAAGACTATCGCGATGCGATCGACGTGTTGTTTGAACATCAACGCTTTGGGCAGAAAAATGGTCAGGGCTTCTATCGTTATCAAACCGATAGCAAAGGGAAACAGCGTAAAGAACAGGATGACGCCGTAGATGCACTCCTTAAAGACATCAGCCAACCGAAAAAAGCGTTCAGCGCAGAAGAGATTATCGCTCGGATGATGATCCCGATGATTAATGAAGTCGCGCGTTGTCTGGAAGAAGGTATTGTCGCCAGCCCTGCTGAAGCGGACATGGCGCTGGTATACGGCTTAGGTTTCCCTCCCTTCCACGGCGGAGCGTGCCGCTATCTGGATACATTAGGTAGCGAACGTTATGTCGCGATGGCGCAGCAACTGGCACACCTCGGCGCAATCTATCAGGTGCCTGATGGCTTGCAGCAAAAAGCCAGAAGCAATGAAGGCTATTATCCATCGGTCGCGCCGCACGCGGACGTTTCTTACGGTCAACCGGTATGAGGGCAGGAAATATGGAAAAGGTAGTGATTGTTGATGCCGTTCGTACACCGATGGGCCGCTCCAAAGGCGGCGCTTTCCGTCAGGTGAGAGCCGAAGATCTGTCCGCGCACCTGATGCGTAGCCTATTGAGCCGTAACGCCGCGCTAGACGCCCATGAGATCGACGATATCTATTGGGGATGTGTGCAGCAAACGCTCGAACAAGGTTTCAACGTGGCTCGCAACGCGGCTTTGTTGGCTGAAATCCCTGTGAGCGTACCCGCTACGACCGTTAACCGACTCTGTGGTTCTTCTATGCAGGCGCTCCACGATGCCGCCCGTGCGATTATGGTTGGCGATGCGAACGTCTGTTTAATCGGCGGCGTTGAGCATATGGGGCATGTGCCGATGAATCATGGCGTCGATTTTCATCCGGGATTGAGCCGCACTATCGCTAAAGCAGCGGGAATGATGGGGCTGACGGCAGAAATGCTAGCACGTATGCACAATATTAGTCGTCAGATGCAGGATCAATTCGCCGCCCGCTCACACCAGCGAGCTTACAACGCCACCCAATCTGGTGCATTTCGTCATGAAATCGTCCCCACGGCAGGCCATGATGCAGACGGTGCACTGCAACGTTTCGATTATGATGAAGTGATTCGCCCGGAGACTACCGTCGATAGCCTTGCCGCACTCAAGCCGGCATTCGATCCGGTTAACGGCACGGTGACAGCCGGGTCGTCCTCCGCCTTATCCGATGGCGCATCGGCCATGTTGATCATGAGCGAATCCCGCGCCGCATCGTTAGGCTTACCGGTGCGGGCACGTATTCGGGCTATGGCCGTGGTGGGCTGCGATCCTTCAATTATGGGGTACGGTCCCGTCCCTGCCACCAAACTGGCGCTGAAACGAGCAGGCTTGAGTCTGGCTGATATTGGCATCTTTGAACTGAATGAGGCATTCGCCGCCCAAACGCTGCCCTGCATTAAAGATCTGGGTCTACTGGAACAGCTCGATGAAAAGGTCAACCTAAACGGTGGAGCCATCGCGCTGGGTCACCCGCTCGGCTGCTCGGGGGCGCGTATCTCCACCACGTTGATTAATCTGATGGAAAACCGTGACGTTCAGTTTGGCGTAGCGACGATGTGCATCGGGTTGGGGCAAGGTATTGCAACCGTGTTTGAACGCATTTGAGCAAATTAATTGCTAACGATACCACGGTAATCCATAGGAATTTCACAACGCAACCGACTGACGGTGACACTGCATCGTCTATAAACAAGAGCGATAGAACATTCTATCGCTCTCGCTATTTTACAACTTTATATCCTGACCGATTTTTTTAATCTCACTCTGACTAAAACCAATACTCACGCTCTCACCCGTATCCTGCAAAATTTTCTGAGCAATCAGGCGGGTAATCGGCAATATAATAGTAAAGTGATCGCCATAAGGTATGCTGTGGGCATAAAAAGGAACGTGTGCACCTGACGCATTATCCTGCATCGTCTCTAATTCTTCATCCCAATAAGATTCTTCGCCTTCAAAATAAAAGGTTGGGGATTTTATATGGGTAATAAAGGTTCGCGGCGAGCGTAAATAGAATTCTTGAGGGTTACGTGTATTAAATGAAGGACCAACCGCTGTCGGACCCGCATCGAGTCGTACTTTCAAATCAGGAATACCTCCCAATGAAAAAGCGGCTCGGAAACCGGAACGATATTCATTAGCTAATAAGGCCATGGTTCCACCCGTGCTGTGACCCGCAACATAAATACGTTTAGGGTCGACATAAGGCAGTTTAGCCAGATATTCCCGCGCAGCGTGCAGATCGTCAACTTCCCCATAAAACATTTCAAACTTGCCGGGGTTATCATTCTCACCGCGCCAACTCGGGACCATCATAATAATTCCCGCTTCCCGAAAGGCTCGCGCACTTTGATCGTTATCCTCATCCTGAGGCTCCCAGAAAAAATCACCGATACCACCATACCCACCATGTGCCCAGACAACTGCGGGATGGCGCTTCTCATCCTTAGGATCGGGAGAAATATAGGCAACGAGTGGGCCGACCGCAGAAGGGTAGTGAACGGTATTGAAGATCTCCTTCGGCGGAACATCCGCTTTTCCATCAGGCTCCAACGTATCCATCACTAACTGCGTGTGAAATCCTTTACGGGCTTCAGATAAATCTTTATCACTTAAAGGGTAGCCGAATGCTGCTCCCATCCCCCCCAAAAAACTGATAGTTAAGAATAGATTACTTATTATTTTTACGTTCAACTCAATTTCCTTTTGATATAAAACACAACAGAATGCCATTGGCAGAGGATGAATAAAGCAAAGAAACCATCCACAGCCGATATGACATTAAGTTATTGATAACATTAACAGAAGAGATATTACATAGAAACAAAACAGATAAACCACGCTGCCATCGATAAGGATGGCAGCGACCTTCACTTCCGCTCAAGAGTGAATAAAAAACACGAGCAGGCAGTAAATACCAATCCGTCAAATAAACGAAAATGCATCGCTGAACATATGAGCTGCCAGCGCACCGCGCTCGTTACAAAAACGCTCACGCGCAATTTTCGCCATCTCAAAACGCCCTGCGATATAAATATCCTGTTCCGCCAGTGAACCGTAATCCTGCAAGACCGCGCTCAGAACCGTGCCCGTTCTACCAGTCCACCCTTCTTCTGGCTGCTCGACGACGGGCACTACACGCAGATTAGGGTGCTTGGCCACAAAACCTTCAAGCTCTGTTAAATCGTACAGATGCTGGGATTCACGTCCCCCCCAGTAAATGGAGATATTGCGATCGGGTTGCTGCGCTAGTGCGGTCAGCAGGATAGAACGCACATACGAAAATCCGGTTCCACCCGCAATCAACACCAGCGGGCGCGTACTCTCTTCTCGCAGCCAGGCCTCGCCATGCGGGATATCTACCGTCAGGTTTTTTTCCTTGTGAATGCGTTCCATCACGGCCATCGCGTAAAGGTTCAGTTCGGACGCCCCAATATGCAACTCAATAAAACCTTTATCCATCGGGGTCGATGCCAGTGAGAAAGGACGTTTATCTCGATCGCCCATCACTACCATCAAATATTGGCCAGCCCGAAAGGAAAAAGGCGCTTCAGGTAACAAACGAACGCGATAAACCGTATCGGTTATGGCTTCGACCGAAGTCACTTTACAGCTCAATGTTGTCATGCATTCCCTCTATAGGGTCATAAAAGCAAAACTGAGAACAGAGCAGCAGCCGTTAGCGCCGAGGCTCTCTGTCACTAAAAATGGCCAATTCGTCCCATATTTCATCAATACGGGCGCAAACCTGCGGGTCTTTCTTGATGGGGTGTCCCCATTCACGCTGCGTTTCACCAGGCCATTTATTGGTCGCATCCAGACCCATTTTTGAGCCCAGACCAGAAACCGGAGAAGCGAAATCGAGATAGTCTATCGGCGTATTTTCCACTAATACCGTATCGCGAGCCGGATCCATACGCGTGGTAATCGCCCATATCACGTCTTTCCAATCACGCGCGTTGACGTCATCATCGCAGACAATGACAAATTTCGTATACATGAACTGGCGTAAAAAAGACCAGACGCCCATCATGACGCGTTTGGCATGGCCCGCGTACTGTTTCTTCATGGTAACGACCGCCAGACGGTAAGAGCAACCCTCCGGCGGCAAATAAAAATCGACAATCTCAGGAAACTGCTTTTGCAGGATCGGTACGAAAACTTCATTCAACGCCACGCCCAGTACCGCAGGCTCATCCGGCGGCCGCCCCGTGTAAGTCGAGTGATAAATAGCATTCTGGCGTTGAGTAATATGCGTAACGGTAAAGACCGGAAAGTGATCGACTTCATTGTAATAGCCGGTATGGTCACCATACGGCCCTTCTGCCGCCATTTCCCCGGGCTCAATATAGCCTTCAAGAACAATTTCCGCACTGGCAGGGACTTCCAAATCGCTCGACAGACATTTAACCACTTCCGTCTTATGCCCACGTAATAAGCCCGCAAAGGCATATTCTGACAACGTGTCAGGCACTGGCGTCACAGCACCGAGGATCGTCGCTGGGTCAGCCCCCAGCGCGACAGCGACTGGAAAACGTTGCCCCGGATTTTCCTGACACCACTCCTGAAAATCCAGTGCGCCGCCGCGATGAGATAGCCAGCGCATGATCAGTTTGTTTTTACCCAGCACCTGCTGGCGATAGATCCCCAGGTTCTGCCGTTCTTTATGCGGCCCGCGCGTCACGGTGAGTCCCCAGGTAATAAGCGGCGCGGCATCTTCCGGCCAGCACTGCATCACTGGAATGCGTCGCAGATCAACATCATCGCCTTTCCAGACCTGCTCCTGACACGGCGCAGAAGACAGCCGTTTTGTCGGCATATTCAGTACCTGACGGAATTTCGGCATTTTATCGACCAGATCGCGGAACCCCTTAGGCGGCTCAGGCTCTTTCAAAAATGCCAGCAGCCTGCCAACGTCTCGCAATGCGCTGACCTCTTCCTGCCCCATTCCCAATGCAACACGCTTCGGCGTGCCAAATAAATTGCACAGCACCGGCATGTCATAGCCTTTGGGGTTCTCAAACAGGAGGGCTGGACCTTCCGCACGCAGCGTCCGGTCGGCAATTTCCGTCATTTCAAGGTAGGGATCGATGGGCTGGGTAATGCGTTTCAACTCCCCTCTCTCTTCCAGCAGTGAGAGGAATTCGCGTAAGTCACGGTATTTCATGCTATTCATCGGGGGCAGTCTATCGTTCTGGCTATTATAAAGTCTCTTAGCCAGCCTGTCGCTTCCCGCAATGCCTATTTATGTCAAGAATCCAATCACCATCAAGAATCCGCTCGCCATCGTGTGATAACAAAAATATCTACCGAAAATTTTTTATCCTTGCTCGCTTTTGTTATGCTTGCACGTCGGAATCATAAGTCTGCGAAATTATGGAAGCTTGGTACTTACTGTATTGTAAACGTGGTCAACTGCTGCGAGCGAAAGAGCATCTGGAACGTCAGGATGTCACCTGCGTGAGTCCGATGATCACGCTAGACAAAATTGTTCGTGGTAAGCGAACGGAAGTATGTGAGCCGCTATTCCCGAACTATCTGTTTGTGGAATTCGACCCCGAGCGCATCCACACCACCACCATCAGCGCGACGCGTGGGGTGAACAGCTTTGTGCGATTTGGTGCACTGCCAGCGACCATTCCGCAGCAGGTTATTGATGAACTATCACTTCGCCCCATACAGAAGATCATCGACCCGTTGACGCCACAGCCCGGTGATAACGTAGTGATCACCGATGGTGTCTTCTCTGGTCTTCAGGCTATCTACACCGAACCTGATGGTGAAGCCCGCTCAATGTTATTGCTGTGTATGCTAAACAAGCAGGTCAAACACAGCATAGATAACCGAGAATTTCGTAAAACCTAGTCCAGCACGCCACCTTCTTCGCTCTACCCGGCGCGTTTGTACTACGCCGGGTGAGAACAGGCTTAGCGTTGCATATGCTGATCGTGCAGCCACTGTGCGACACGCTTAGCGAAATAGGTCAGCACACCATCTGCACCCGCGCGTTTAAAGCACAACAGAGACTCCATCACCACCGGCTGCTCCTGCAACCAACCGTTCTGAATCGCTGCCATGTGCATTGCATACTCACCAGAGACTTGATAAGCAAACGTCGGCACGCCGAACGTCTCCTTGACGCGACGAACCACATCTAGGTAAGGCATCCCCGGTTTGACCATCACCATATCCGCGCCTTCCTGCAAATCCTGTGCAATTTCCTGCAAGGCTTCATCGCTATTGGCCGGGTCCATCTGGTAGGTTTTCTTGTTGCCGCCTTTCAAATTACTCGCTGAACCCACGGCATCACGGAAAGGCCCGTAATAACACGATGCATATTTAGCTGAATACGCCATGATCTGGGTATTGATCAGGTTTTGCGCTTCAAGGGTGTCGCGGATAGCACCGATACGACCATCCATCATGTCGCTAGGGGCAATAATTTCGGCTCCAGCCTCGGCGTGAGACAACGCCTGACGCACCAAAATCTCTTTGGTGACGTCATTAATCACATACCCCTCTTCATCAATAATTCCATCCTGCCCATGTGTGGTATAGGGATCGAGCGCCACATCCGTCAGCAAACCTAGTTCAGGGACAGCATCTTTCAACGCGCGGATCGTGCGCGGAACCAAGCCATTCGGGTTATAGGCCTCTTCGGCATAGAGTGATTTTTTATCCGCTTCAACAACGGGAAACAGTGACAGCACCGGGACGCCAAGCTTAGCGATCTCTTCGGCTTCTTTCAGAAGCACGTCGACAGTCATCCGGTATACCCCCGGCATTGAGGGAACTTCCTGACGATGATTTGTCCCTTCCATCACGAAAACGGGATAAATCAAATCATTCACCGTCAGTTGATTTTCAGCAACAAGACGACGGCTGAAATCATGGCGGCGGATACGACGCATACGTCGGCCAGGAAACGTGCCGGGAAAAGCATTGCTCATGTCATTATTCTCCTGAATCAGGCCAGCCGGAAAATCCGGCGGGCATTTTCATCTGTAATCTGCCCCAACCATGTGGCATCTTCTCCACGCCACTCCGCAATCTGGCGAATAATATGGGGCAGATAACAGGGTTCGTTACGGCGGGATGCTGGTTTAGGGCGTAAATCCCGGGGTAACAGATAAGGTGCGTCGGTTTCCACCAACAGCCGATCGGCAGGGATATGTGGCAGTAAAGCGCGTAGTTCAAGCCCACGACGCTCATCACAAACCCAGCCGGTAATGCCAATCGTCAAACCCGCCGCCAGACACGCATCCAACTCTTGGCGATTACCAGTAAAGCAGTGAACCACAGCAGCAGGTAACTGATTCAACCACGGCGTCAGCAGAGAGATAAAACGGGGATGTGCGTCGCGGCAGTGAAGGAAAACTGGCATGGACAGCTCAGCAGCAATCGCCAATTGTGCGCTGAACGCCCGCTCCTGTTCTTCTGGCGTCGAAAAGTTACGGTTGAAATCCAACCCGCATTCGCCAATGGCAACCACACAGGCAGCATTTGCCATGTGATGAATCTGTTCGGCGATATCACCATTCCACTGGCTTGCATCATGCGGATGAACACCCGCCGTTGACCAGCAATAATCGGGATAAGCTTGCGCCAGTAACATTGCCTGATGGCTTTCCTGGGCATTGGTTCCCGTGATCAAGATGCCACTGACACCCGCTTGCTGTGCCCGGATGACGACCTGTTCCCTGTCTTTTTCAAACTGGGAACTGGTTAAGTTGACACCAATATCAAACATGACTTTCACTCTGGCGAATAAAAAAATAAGACCTCTCAAAGAGAGGCCATTTTACCGTCCTACCGCAGGTAACCGTGAGTGACTACGATAGCTCTTCGGTTTCGGTTCTTCGGCCTTTACCAACATAAAACCGCGCGAAGAAGACGCCGATTTCAAACAGCAGGTACATCGGAATAGCCAACAGTGTCTGTGAGAAAACGTCCGGCGGCGTTAGCAGCATCCCGACAACAAATGCACCCACCAAAATATAAGGGCGCTTTTTCTTCAGATCTTCTGGCGTCACCACACCACTCCAGCAGAGCAACACAATGGCAACTGGCACCTCAAACGATACGCCGAACGCCATGAACAGCGCCATAACAAAATCGAGGTAGTTATTGATGTCTGTTGCAATCACCACGCCAACAGGCGCAGTTTTCGCAAAAAAACCAAACGCTAGCGGGAACACCACAAAGTACGCAAACGCCATACCCGAATAAAATAGCAGGCTGCTGGATACCAGCAACGGCATCATTAAGCGACGTTCGTGTTTATACAGGGCAGGAGCGACAAACGCCCACACCTGATACAGCACCAGTGGCGCGGCAATAAACACAGAGACAATTACCGTCAGCTTTATCGGCGCGAAGAACGGTGAAGCAACATCAGTCGCGATCATATTGGCGCCGGCAGGCAATTGCTCGATGAGTGGTGCAGAAACCAGTTGGTAAATGTCATTGGCAAAGTACACCAGCGCAATAAATACCGCCAGCACACAGATAATGCTGTTGAGTAGTCGCTTACGTAGCTCAATAAGGTGGCTAATTAGCGGTTGAGTATCTTCATCGGCCATAAACTAAAGACTATCGCTCGGTTGGCGGGCAGAGACAGCAGAAGACTGGGACTGCTCAGGTTTGACATTATCGTTGCCGACAACTTCATCACGTGTAGCGTTACGGCCATCATGGTGATGTTCAGAAGCAACACTGTTTTCAGGCTCAGGCTGGCTGACTGCCGAACGTACCGTGGTTTCCGTTTCAATCACCCCATCGTAAGCGGCTTCGGGATCGCTCAGTGGGATGTGGCGCTGCGGTTCCATCGCCGCACTGTGAACGTCTGATTTTTTGGGATCATCTGATTTTACGAGACCCTCTGACGTTTGCGGTAACGATGTTCCGGTATAGCCACGTTTCATCGCCTCTGCCGCCTCTTTGAGTTCATCCATTGAGGCTTTCAACTCAGGCGACAGATTCTGCAAACTGGCATTTTCGACTTTCTTCAAGCTTTCCTGAAACTCCTGGAGTTTCAGTTCCTGAGCCAGTTCATTCTGAACCGTAGACGCCAGCGAACGCAGCGTCCTGATCCAACTTGCAACCGTTCTGACTGCCACGGGGAGACGCTCCGGCCCGAGAACAATCAGGCCGAGAACCATCACCAATAGCAATTCACCAAAACCGATATCGAACACAGATTACACCTGCTCTTTATGCTGGCTCTTCGTATCGCCCTGCTTGACGTCTGCCTGGTTATCAGCAATAGACTTGGTAGAGAAATCAGCATCTGGCGGCGTTTTGTCTGCGCTCGTGGACGGCTGTTCGTCACCCATGGCTTTCTTAAAGCCTTTGATTGACGCACCCAAATCAGAACCCAACGTTCTCAACTTGTTGGTTCCGAAAAGTAAAATGACGATAACTGCGATAATCAACAGGTTCCAGAGACTAATACCACCCATAACATTTACCTCTTTTCAAAAAGGGGAACGACAGAATTTTCGTTATTATATCGGGTAATTCTGGCGTGCATCATGATCTGCTTCAACGAGTTCGACGCCAACCGATAATCCAGGCAACAATTCCTGCTGCCATCAACCCTGCGGGAATCATATCAGCTTCAACACGGCTGACCAGTAACACCGTACCACTGATTAGCAGGGTTGCGCCAATACCCAAAAGATATCGCGACTGTCCTTGACGAGCCTGCTGCGTTTTCAGCTCATGTGCCAGCTTATCGACGCTTTGCTTTAACATCTTATGTTGACGCAGCCCATCATAAAAGAGTTCAGGAAGCTCCGGCAGTTTCTCTGCCCAGAACGGCGCCTTTTCTTTTAGCGCCCGGAAAACCGCAGGTAAACCGACCTGTTGCTTCAGCCAGCTCTCCAGGAAAGGCTTAGCGGTTTTCCACAGATCGAGCTGCGGATAAAGCTGCCGACCAACACCTTCAATATACAGCAGCGTTTTTTGCAGTAACACCAACTGAGGCTGTACTTCCATATTGAAGCGACGCGCCGTATTAAACAAATTCAACAATACATGGCCGAACGAAATTTCCGCCAACGGCTTCTCGAAAATCGGCTCACAGACAGTACGAATAGCAAACTCAAAATCTGCAACGTTGGTATCTGCGGGCACCCAGCCCGAATCTACATGCAGTTCGGCAACTTTGCGATAATCACGGTTGAAAAAAGCGATGAAATTCTCGGCCAGATAGCGTTTGTCTTCTTTATTCAACGAACCGACGATACCGCAATCAATTCCAATATATTGCGGGTCTTCCGGGTGATCATAGCTGATAAAGATATTGCCGGGATGCATGTCCGCATGGAAGAAACTATCGCGAAATACCTGCGTAAAGAAAACCTGAACACCGCGCTCTGCCAGCAATTTCATATCCGTTCCATTGGCTTGCAGCGCGTCAACATCAGAAACAGGAATGCCGTAGATACGTTCCATGACCAACATGCTTTCTCTGCAATAGTCCGAATAAATTTCCGGCACATACAGCATCGGGCTGTTCTCAAAGTTACGCCGCAGTTGGATGGCATTTGCCGCTTCTCGCAGCAAGTTCAGCTCATCGAGCAGTGTTTTTTCATATTCCAGCACCACTTCGCGCGGGCGCAGACGGCGACCATCCGGCAACAAGCGAGGCAACCAGCCAGCCAGCCGTTTCATCAGGCGCATATCTGCCCTGATGACAGGTAAAATATCCGGGCGGATCACCTTGATAACAATCTCTTTTCCCGTACTTTTCAGCCGGGCGGTATGAACCTGTGCAATCGAAGCAGAAGCCAACGGTTTGATATCAAAATCGTCAAACCACTCTTCAAGAGGGATCCCCCCATTGACAGCTCAATCTGCTCACGCGCCAGTTTGCCATCAAACGGCTCAACCTTATCCTGCAACATTGCTAACTGATCGGCGATAGCGGGTGGGAACAGATCGCGGCGCGTCGACATCATTTGCCCGAACTTAATCCACACCGGCCCCAGTTCCTGAAGCGCTAAACGCAGACGTTCCCCTAAAGGCATGTTGCGGTGGCGATTAGGTAACCAGAACAGCAAGCGACGGCCCGCGCGCAGTGGAAACGTCAGACGCATTTTAGGAATGAGTTCGTCCAGACCATAGCTCAACAACACACGCACAATGCTGTAAAGGCGGCGTAATTCACTGGGCGTCATCGTAAGGTCTCCAGTTTCGCCAGCCGTTCGGACAACACATCAACGGATTTATCCAGCGCAACAATTTCCTCGAGGAACCAGGCGTTTTCCAGTTTTCCCGGTGCCAGTCGCCACTCTTCCGTTAACGTCTCGGAAAGAAAATGTTGCTGCTGATGTAATGACCGTTTCAGGAACCCCAGTGTTTTCTGCGCCGTCTGGCTAAGGCCCTGAGCAACGATATCGCCCAGATAAGGGGATAGCCATTCCGCCGGATCGAACTCCGCCAGATCGCACAGCACGATGAACTGTTGAACGACTTGAATATCACCTTCAATAACCAGTTCACCGCTACGCATCAGTGACGATAGCTGTTGACGATCGCGTAATTTCATCAGAACCGGAACGCGTGTATTCAGACGACAGTCAGCCAATTCGCCCCACTGGCTAACAACGTCCAGCCGCTGTTCGTTAAACACCAGCACCAAAGGAACATCCAGTTCAGCCAGCACGATCTGGAGTGTTTTTCCCTGTAAGCGCTGACGGGCTGACTTCATGCTCCGATCACAAGAAACCGTGTCGTGAAAAAGCAGCTGATTCAGCGCGGTTTCCAGCGTAGCAGTCAGAAAAGACGTTATCAGCATTGGCGTTTCCAATCAGAATTTAAATCCACGATGCAGCGCAACGATTCCACCGGTGAGGTTGAAATAGTTAACGCTGTCAAAACCGGCATCACTCATCATCCCTTTCAGCGTTTCCTGATCGGGGTGCATGCGGATGGATTCCGCCAGATAGCGGTAGCTCCCGGCATCACTTGCCACAGCTTCGCCAATTCTCGGTAGGATATGGAATGAATACGCATCGTAAACGGTACTCAACTGTTTAATCACCGGTTTGGAAAACTCCAACACCAGTAACCGCCCCCCCGGCTTTAGAACACGGTACATGGAGCGCAGCGCTTTGTTTTTGTCCGTCACGTTGCGCAGACCAAAGGAGATAGTAATGCAGTCGAAGAAATCATCGGGGAACGGCAGCGCTTCTGCATTTGCCTGCACGTAGTTGATGTTGTCGATAATGCCTTTGTTACGCAGTTTTTCGCGGCCCACTTTCAGCATTGATGCGTTGATATCCGCCAGAATAACCTCACCCCCTTCGCCCACCATGCGAGAGAATTTGGCGGTTAAATCCCCAGTTCCCCCGGCAAGATCCAGAACGCGCTGGTTACGTCTTACCCCACTGCATTCAATGGTGAAACGCTTCCAAATACGGTGGATACCAAAGGACATCAGGTCATTCATCAGGTCATACTTTGCTGCTACAGAATGAAAAACCTCAGCCACCATGACTTCTTTTTCATCCCTGGCGACAGTCCGGAAACCAAAGTCGGCCGTATTCTCCTGCTCACTTGCCATCTTATCCGCCTACTATTTCAGTCAAATTTCGGGTCTACCCATTAATGGTGAGAGTGTACCAGACCCGGATAAAAACCCCACTGCACTAATTTCACATAGCATGAGTGCCAAACCCGCGAAATTCATACCTATTTATGCTGTCATATTTCAAGCTGCTTGTGCGTTGGCGGCCCTTCTTCACCTTCCGTTTTTACGGTTGGAGAGCCAGAGTCAGGCGCGGCGGAGCCCAATAATTCATCGTGATCAGTGTGCTCATGAGCCATTGCTTTTTCTGCCAATGACGGGCTGATCGTGCGTTTAATTTCTACACCCAGCGCGCGGAACCCTTCAGCCTGACCAATAAGGTTACCACGCCCAGAAGAAAGTTTATTCATCGCCTGACGATAAGTGCCCTGCGCTTTATCCAGACTCTGCCCCAGAGATTCCATATCATCGACAAACAGCCGCAGTTTATCGTATAGCCGTGAGGCTTTTTCGGCGATCTGCTGTGCATTGCGGCTCTGTTGCTCATAGCGCCATAAATTGTTGATGGTGCGCAATGCCACCAGCAGCGTGGTCGGGCTGACCAGCATAATATTGTGCTTTAACGCCTCATTGATCAACTCGGGCTGGCGGTCGATAGCGACCAGAAAGGCGGGCTCGACGGGAATAAACATCAGCACGTAGTCTAACGAACGCAACCCCGGAAGCTGTTGGTAATCTTTGCTGCTCAACTGCCGAATATGGCTGCGCACCGAGAGCAAATGTTCGTTCAGCGCCGTACTACGCTCTACGTCATCGTCACTATTGAAATAGCGCTCGTAGGCCACCAACGACATCTTGGCATCGATCACGACATCTTTGCCCTGCGGTAAACGCACGATGACATCCGGTTGCAAACGGCTATTTGTCCCCGTTTGCACACTGACCTGAGTTTGATACTCATACCCTTCTCGCAGGCCAGAGGCTTCCAGCACGCGGCTTAACACCACTTCGCCCCAGTTACCCTGCGTCTTATTATCGCCTTTCAGCGCTTTCGTCAGGTTGATGGCCTCGTGTGCCATCTGCGCGTTCAGTTGTTGCAGATTGCGGATCTCGTGCGCCAGCGTGTGGCGCTCACGCGCTTCCGCGCCAAAGCTGTCCTGCACCTGACGGCGAAATCCATCAAGTTGCTCACGCAGCGGCATCAACAGCTTATCCAGACTCTGTTTATTTTGCTCGTCCACCTTGCGGCCGCTGTGTTCGAAAATGCGGTTCGCCAGATTCTCAAATTGCGTCGTCAACCGCTGTTCGCTGCTTGCCAGCAGCCGCTGTTTCTCTTCCGCCGCCATCCGGGTTTCTTCCAGCCGAATGGTGACTTCACGCAGCTCGGCCTCCTGCGCACTATTGATTTCACGCAACGCCCGCAGTTCCTGATTTAACTGCGCACACTCAGTGCGAAGTTCACCAAGCTGTTGCAGCTTTTCATGGCTGGCAGAGAGTTGTACGTGAACCGTGCGCAATTCCAGCTCGTTTTGCCGCAGCCGTTGTTCATCCTGCTGCTTTACCTGCTGTTGTTCGCTGAGCGACTGTTGAGCCTGCTGTAATGTCTGTGCCAATAACCGCTGTTCGGTGTCATGCTGCGACAGCTTCTGCTGATGAATCAGGCTGACAATCAACCACCCGACCAGAAGACCCACTACACCGCCGCCTAAACCATAAAATATGCTGATATCCACTGTGCCTCCGCAGGCCTTTCACGCTGTCGGCCAAGGTAAAATGATACTGTATGGATGTCCAGAAACAATTTTGCCGGGGAGTAGGCTGAGCAGAAAAATGCGAGCCGCATTCCATATGAATATGAGCATACGATAATTTGCAGAAGAATCAGGGCGGTAACAAAGAAATCCCCCAACGCGAAGCACCAACGTTGAGGGAACTTAAGGTATAGCTAGACCTACTCCAGTAGTATTTAGCCTAAGCGCTGCTTCGCATCGCTAATGGCTTTGGCAACCTGCTGTGGTGATACGCCACCTTGTGCAGCACGCTTATCCAGACAGGATTGCAACGCCAGAATCGGGTACACATCATCGCCAATCACGGCGCTGAATTTTTGCAGGTCTGCCAGCGGCAGTGCTTCCAACGCTTTGCCCTGACGAATGGCTTCAACTACCGCTTCACCCACGATATGGTGCGCTTCACGGAACGGAACGCCTTTCGCGACCAGATAGTCAGCCAGCTCTGTCGAGTTGGCGTAGCCTTGCTCAGCCGCCTCTTTGCAGCGCGGACGTTTAACCTGAATGCCTTCCAGCACCAGACCCGCCATCATCAGGCAACCGTGCCAGGTATCCAGCGCGTCAAACAGCCCTTCTTTGTCTTCCTGCATGTCTTTGTTATACGCCAGCGGCAGGCCTTTGAGCGTCATCATCATGCCGGTCAATGCCCCCTGTACGCGGCCACATTTACCGCGAATCAGCTCCAGCGCATCTGGGTTTTTCTTCTGTGGCATCAGGGAGGAACCCGATGTCACACGGTCAGACAGCTCGACGAACGCCGCTTCACCGCTGTTGAAGAAGATCAGATCTTCGGCAAAACGTGACAGATGGATCATGCCGATCGAGGCGTCGGACAGCAGTTCCAGTACATGATCGCGATCGGAAACCGTATCCAGACTGTTGCGCGTCGCCGAGGCGAATCCCAGCCAGCCTGCCAACTGTTCACGGTCAATCGGATAGGCCGTTCCTGCCAGCGCGCCACAGCCCAGCGGGCTGACATCCAGACGCTTCAGCGTATCTTCCAGACGGCTTTCATCGCGCACCAGCATTTCATGATAAGCCAGACACCAGTGTGCAAACGTCACCGGCTGTGCACGCTGCAAGTGGGTGTAACCCGGCATTACGGCATCTTGATTCGCTTCTGCCGTCGTGACCAGCGCCTGACGCAACTGGCGTACTGACAGCAGCAGCTCTGCAACCTGCGCCTTGCACCACAGCTTCAGGTCGGTTGCGACCTGATCGTTACGGCTACGGCCGGTATGCAGTTTTTTACCCAAATCACCGACTTTCTCAATCAGGCGCAGCTCAACCCAACTGTGAATGTCTTCTGCATCGCTTTGCAGGATGATCTCAGGATCGGCTTGTACCTCAACTAGCAGCGCATTCAGCGCCTGTTCCAGTTGTTGCTGTTCCTGCTCGCTGAGCACATTGACCGTCACCAGCGCTTTCGACCAGCCGATCGAGCCAACGATGTCCTGTTCCGCCAGACGGTAATCAAACCGCAGTGAGTCATTAAATTGTTTAAAACGCTGATCTGCTGCCTGACTAAACCGACCGCCCCACAAAGCCATAACCCTTACTCCCAAAAATTTAATTCATGTTGGTATGGCATCATGCCATACCCAGAAACGACTTACGCCAGAATACGTGTACCAATCGCCACGCCGTTAAACAGCGCAGGCAGTTGCTCCGCATGACGCCAGCTAGCGATATCAACCGGACGACCCAGCGCACGAGCAGCATCCAGCGCGGCATTGACCTTAACAATCATGCCATCGGTGATGATGCCTTGAGCAATCAACTGCTCGGCTTTCTCTGCCGTCATTTCGGCAATACGCTGGCCTTTACCGTCCAGAATGCCGCTCACGTCAGACAGCAGGATTAAATCCGCGCCCAGCGTTTGCGCCAGCGCCGTCGCCGCCTGATCGGCGTTGACGTTCATCAGATCACCCTGCGCCGTAATACCGATGGAGCTGACGACGGGCAGATAGCCCGCGGAGAGCAGCGTATTCAGTAACGCAGGCGATCCCGCTTCCGCTTTACCGACAAAGCCCAGGGACTCATCTAACTGCGTTACCGTCGTACTACCACCGTCGCCCAGGCACAAGCCCACTGCGTTGATATCGTGCTTCTTCGCCCATGACAGCAGGGTTTTGTTGGCAGAACCGGCCAACGCCCCGGTGATGATGTCGATCTGATCGGCTGGCGTGACGCGCAGGCCGTTTTTCTTCACGACAGGCAGCGACAGTTTCTTCATTAGGTCATCCACCAGGCAGCCACCACCGTGCACAATCACCAGCGGGCGCTGATGCTCCTGACGGTAAGCCACCAGCGCGGTGAACAGACGCTCCAGTGCTTCTTCGCTATCCAGTAAAACGCCACCTAACTTGATAATTAACGGATTCATTATGCTTCACGCCTCGAAATGTCGGGACCAGTAGTGATTAAATTAACGATTGGGTTTCAGGGAAACCAAAACGAATGTTCATGCATTGCACAGCCTGTGCCGCCGCGCCTTTCAATAAGTTATCTTCGGTTGCCACGACGATGAGGTGCTCACCGTCAACCGAGAAGCCAATATCGCAGAACGGCAGGCCAACAACGGATTTCAGCGCCGGGACGCCCTTATCATACAAACGAACCAGCGGCTTATCGTGATAAGCATTGTGATAGGCTTCGGCGACATCCTGCTGGGTGATGCCCGGTTGCAGGCGACAGGTGATAGTTTCCAGAATGCCGCGGGCAAAGTTGCCCAAATGTGGCGTGAAGATCACTGGCGTGCCGAGGTGCGTTGAAATTTCAGGCTCATGACGGTGGTTGAAAATACCGTATGGTTGCAGGCTGACTTCACAGAAACTGTTGGTCATCGATGCTTTACGTCCTGCCCCACTCACGCCGCTGACGGCATTAATCACTGGCCACTGGGCCGGATTCAACAGTTGCGCATCCAGCAGTGGTTTCAGCGCCAACTGTGCAGCCGTTGGATAACAACCCGGCACGGCAATCAGTTGTGCCTGTTTTACGCTTTCAGCGCGCCATTCGGCCAGCCCGTAAACCGCTTTTGCCAGCCAGTCAGTGTGCTGATGTTCAAAGCCATAATAGCGGCGATAAAATTCGGCATCCTGTACGCGGAACGCGCCGGATAAATCAAAAACAGTACAGCCTGCCGCCAGAAAAACCGGGGCCAGATCGTGGCTGACTTTATGGTCGGTCGCCAGAAAAACGACATCCACGCCTTTCGCCGCTTCTTCAACATCGGTCAGCGGTTTTACCGGTACATCGATGATGCCTTTGAGCTGCGGATGTAAATCAGAAATCAATTTTCCTGCATCGACACTTTGCGCAGAAACCATCAAAGCGGTTATGTTCATCTGTGGGTGACGGTTCAGGTAGAGCGCAAGCTCAGCGCCGGTATAACCACTTGCACCAACAATCAGCGTATTCAGCATGGGATCCGTATACCTTCTTATTTATCTATGGAACAGGTAACAGGGTTCACCAGCGTCGATACGCTGTTCACCCGAGAAACTCAGTGAAAGTGACGAATCGTCATCGCCGCACCTTTGGGTTTCCTTTCGCCGAGCAATATTGTATTTTTATTCAAAATAAATGCATGAATATTGATACTATCCTAACCAGAGGCTGTCAACAGTGAAGATGAATTTACCCCCTTTTATTGAGCTATATCGGGCATTGATCGCCACACCGTCCATCAGTGCCACCGACAGCGCGCTCGATCAAAGTAATCATACCTTAATCAACCTGCTGGCAGGCTGGTTCGGCGATCTCGGCTTCCACGTAGAAGTCCAACCGGTCCCCGGCACCCTCAATAAATTTAATATGCTGGCGCGGATTGGTGAAGGAAAAGGTGGCCTGTTGTTGACAGGGCACACCGACACCGTCCCGTTCGACGATGGCCGCTGGACGCGCGACCCATTCACACTGACCGAGCACGACAACAAGCTGTACGGTTTAGGTACAGCGGATATGAAAGGCTTCTTTGCCTTTATTCTGGATGCCTTGCGCGATATCGATCCCACCAAGCTCACGAAGCCGCTCTATGTGCTGGCAACCGCCGATGAAGAGACGACCATGGCAGGCGCAAAGTATTTCTCCGAATCCACGCAGATTCGCCCAGACTGCGCCATCATCGGCGAACCGACCTCGCTGCAACCGGTGCGGGCGCACAAAGGCCACATGTCCAACGCGATCCGTATTCAGGGACAGTCCGGCCACTCCAGCGATCCTTCGCGCGGCGTGAACGCCATTGAGCTGATGCACGAGGCGATTTCTCACTTGCTGGTGTTGCGTAACACGCTACAGGAACGCTATCACAATCCAATTTTCCACATTCCTTATCCCACGATGAACCTTGGTCATATTCACGGTGGCGATGCCGCCAACCGTATCTGTGGCTGCTGTGAACTGCATATGGATATTCGTCCGCTGCCGGGTATTACGCTTAACGATCTCGATGGACTGCTGTCTGAAGCGCTTGAGCCTGTTAGCCAGCGCTGGCCGGGTCGGTTGACCGTCAGCGAACTGCATCCGCCGATCCCTGGCTATGAGTGTCCGCCCGATCACCGTCTGATATCAGTCGTGGAGAATCTGTTGGGAACGAAAACGGAGATTGTGAACTACTGCACCGAAGCACCGTTTATTCAGACGCTATGTCCGACACTGGTCCTGGGGCCGGGCTCGATCGAGCAGGCGCACCAGCCGGATGAATATATTGATACCGCGTTTATCAAACCGACACGGGAACTGATTTCGCAGGTTATTCATCACTTCTGCCACCACTGATCCGACGCAAACGGCCCTGTCAGTCACGCTGGTAGGGCTATTTTGAGACAGCACATGAAAAAGAAAGATTTCATTGCGCAGGATTTACTGAGCAAAATCTATCAGCACACCGATCCGCTGCCAGAAAAGTTACCGCCGGAGCGCCAGTTAGCGGAAGAATACGGCGTGTCGCGCTTCACTATTCGTCAGGCGCTGGAAAAGCTTGCCAGTATCGGCGCGATCCATATGGTGCAAGGATCGGGTAACTTTATTAATCAGGGCGTGCGCAGTAACCCGCTGGTTTATAACTCGATTACCGAAAAGAAATTTACTCAGATTTCATCTCGCCTGCTTAGCCTACATAAACGGCTACCGAACCGAGAGGAGCAGCAGGTATTTGCTATCGGCGAAAATTCGTTCATCTGGGAATTCAGTCGGTTACGTTATGTCGATAACCGCAAAGTACAGATCGAGATCTCGAAAATGCCTGCCGCAGACTTCCCGGAGATGAGTCAGAAGATTATTGAAGGTTCTATTCAGCAGTATGTGCTCAGCAAGGGCTATGCGATTTCACACTATCTGACACATTATCAGGCGGTTAACATCACCAAAGCACAGGCTGAGCTACTGGGTTGCAAGAAAGGTACGGCAGCGATGCATATCCTTAATCGCGGTATTTTACAGGGTGGTCGCGTGTACGAATCGAGCGACATCATCGACATTAACTACGCCTGTACCTACGTCATCCCCTTCAACCGCGATAACCTGACCTTCCGCCAGTCACCGTAAGACTCAAGGCGTATGCATCGTGCCATCCGGCAGGCGGCTTTGCGTCCACTCGTGCGGACGATAGACGACGGGGAACTGCCGTGCCGCGTCCAGATCGATCCCAACGCCGATACCGGGGCGTTCAATCGGATACAGATAACCATTCTCTGGTTCCACCGCCTGCGGGAAAACCTTGCGGGTGTTTTCCGGGTAAGCGACAAACTCCTGAATCGCGGCGTTATGCAGGTGGATATTGAGGTGAATATTGACCGCCGCGCCGATAGGCGTCATATCCGGTGGGCAATGCCACGCCAGCCGAACGCCAAAGTTCTGACAGAACGCGCCCAGTTTCAGCGCTGGCGTAATCCCGCCAATCTGTGAGACATGACAGCGAATGAAATCAACCTGGCGGTTAATCACCAGATTTTGCCACTCGGCCGGGTTGTTAAACAGCTCTCCCGTAGCCAGCGGCACCGCGCTCTGACTGCGGATCTGCGCCAGCCACTCGTTTTGTGCAGGCGGCAAAATATCTTCGATAAAATAGGGACGATAAACTTCTACTGCTTTGGCGAACTGCACGGCCTGATTCGGGAACAAGCGCTCATGAACATCATGTAGGATGTGAAAACGATCGCTGTATTTCTCCCGTAAGGCACGGAACATGGCGAGCGTGTTAGCCATGTACTGATCCTGGTCGTAATAGGCTCCCTCCGTTGGCTGCCGCGTGCTGTGCAGCGTATCGGGATTACCGCCATAGAACCCTAACTGGCAGCGGATATGGCGATAGCCCTGCGCATAAAGCCGCTCTACTTCCTGATACAGTACGTCCAGCGTATCGCTGGCAGCATGGCTGTAAGCGGCAATCGCATCGCGAGATTTCCCACCAAACAGATGATAGAGCGGCATATCCGCCAGCTTACCCTTGATGTCCCACAGCGCCATATCAACGCCTGCAACGGCATTGTTGATAACCGGCCCATTACGCCAATAGGCGTTGACCATCATCATGTGCCACAGATCTTCGATATGGTTAGCATCTCTTCCCACTAAAAGCGGCTTGAGGTACTCGTCCACCATCGCCTTTACGGCTAGCGGACGTTGCTGGAAAGTCGCACACCCATAACCCGTAACGCCTTTATCCGTATGAACCACCACCGTCACTAAATTATGACGGTCGGGGCGGGTAACGAGACATTCAATGTCAGTGATGATTGTCGGCAACACAAAAATATCCTCCGGTGCGCTTACCGAAATAGCCATATCCGGTAAAAAACACAGTCTAAAATCAGTTTCTTTTTTTGTTTTCTACTTATTTTTTCTTTTATTGTAAACCTATTCTTTAAAAGAATTATTTTGGTTTGGAAAACTGGCTAAATTTATTAAAAAACCAGACCAATTACAGAATAACAACAACAAACACCCCCTTTAAGGCTAATCATGTGATGAATCTCATGTTTTATTGGTTTGTTTTTTATTTTTTAATTTCCTACTATCTTAGGAAATAATTCGGCCAGAAATAACATAAGGCGATTTGGGGAGTTTATTCCATGGGAAAAAATGAGGTTATTCAGTCAATCATTAAACTGGTTGGCGGAAACGATAATATAAATAAAGCCTGGCACTGTATGACGCGGCTTCGGTTTGATTTAATTGATGAAAGTAAAGTACAAACCGACGCAATAAAAAACCTGCCTGGGATATTAGGTGCACAACACCAGAGTGAACAATTTCAGATTATTATCGGGCCACAGGTCAATGAATACTACGAACTGTTGAACGCGCAGCTTTCTCCTACCGCCACGGCGCAGCCAGACGCGAAAAAGCAGAAAAAAGGGCTGATTTCACTGTTCATGGATACGGTTTCTGGCGTATTTGGTCCGATCGTACCTGCTATCGCAGGTGCCGGGATGATCAAAGGGCTGCTGGCTGGGCTGATTGCCTTGAAAGTGGTCTCTGCCAAAACCGATACCGTTATCGTTCTCGACCTGATCGCCAGCGGTGTGTTCTATTTCTTACCTTTCTTCCTCGCCATCTCCGCAGCCAGGATATTTAAAACCAGCGAATATCTGGCAGCGGCTGTCGCCGCCTGCCTGATGTACCCGTCGTTGATAGAAGCGGCGAAGGCACTCGCCAGCAATAGCCCTAATGCGGTCAGCGCCTTTTACTTCATGGGCGTACTCCCCATCCCCGTGTTCAACTATGCGGCTAGCGTCATTCCAGTGATTTTCTCCGTGCTGGCGTTGAGCTATATCCATCGTTGGGTCGACCGTATCATGCCTTCGATCCTGAAAACCGTATTTACGCCAACGCTGACGCTGTTTATCGCCGCACTGGTGTCCCTCACGATTATCGGGCCATTCGGGATCTATCTCGGTAAACTGCTGGCACTGTTTATTCAGAGCCTGTTCGATGTGTCGTCTATCTTTGCGGGTTTCGTGGTCGGTGCGATTCGACCTGTCGCGATCCTGACGGGAATGCATCACGCGATGACGCCGATTGCGCTGCAAAACTTCAGCAATCAAGGTTTCGATATGCTGATGCCAATGATGTGTATGGCGAATATGGCCATTGCAGGTGCGACGTTTGCCATCTACTTCCATGCCAAAACCCGTCAGGACAAATCGGTCGTGCTGTCTGCTGGGGTTTCTGCGCTACTCGGTATTACGGAGCCCGCGCTCTTCGGCGTGCTGACCAAGTATAAAAAAGCGTTTATCTCCGCCACCGTTGCCAGCTCCATCGCCTCGGCTTTTATCGCGTACTTTGGTGTCCGGCTGTATGGCTACATTCTGTCGAGTATTTTCAGCCTGCCAGCTTATATCGGCCCGTACTTTAGCTATGCCATCTCCGGTATGGCTATCGCCGTCGTGCTTTCCTTTACTCTGACCTACATTCTGGTTGTCAGAGCCTCCAGACAGGCCGCAATGCCCTGATCCACATGGCAATAAAACAGACGGGTGTTGCGTGATAGCAGTACCCGTTTTTTGCTCGTGTTACGGGCATTTAAGTTTTCTCATGCATATTTTGCATAATCAATGTTAGTAATCACTTACTTACACCCATCACAAAGGTGTACAAATTATCACCTTATTTGTCATTAACCTATCAATACGACACATTTAAATTGGTTATTCCTTTGATTAATTCAGCACTAAGGGAAACTTTCAGCATCACTGCGCATTCTGCGCAACTTCTTGCTCAAATTTGGCTTAAGGAAAACATGACTTAAGTGATTCATCAGCAAAAACAACAGGATAAAAATTGGCATGCGAATTGCTATACAGAACGTGAAGTTATTCAACTCGTTCAACAACAAGGAGCAATACCATGCCAACTCCATGCTATATCAGCATCGAAGGAAAAACTCAGGGCAACATTACTGCGGGTGCTTTCACCTCTGACTCTGTCGGCAACATCTACGTGGAAGGCCACGAAGACGAAATGCTGGTGCAGGAATTCAAGCACGTCGTTACCGTACCAACCGACCCGCAGTCCGGTCAGCCATCCGGTCAGCGTGTACACAAGCCGTTTAAATTCACCGTCGCACTGAACAAAGCGGTGCCGCTGATGTACAACGCCCTCGCCTCCGGTGAAATGCTGCCAACCGTCACCCTGAAGTGGTATCGCACCTCGGTGGAAGGCAAACAGGAGCACTTCTTCTCTACCGTGCTGACCGATGCCACCATCGTGGATGTTAACTGCCAGATGCCACACTGCCAGGACCCGGCCAAGCTGGACTACACCCAACTGATTGAAGTCTCGCTGGCCTACCGCAAAATCGACTGGGAGCACACCGTCGCGGGAACCTCTGGTTCCGACGACTGGCGCGCGCCGGTCGAAGCTTAATCGTTCTGTCTCCAACCCGGCCACCGTGCCGGGTTTTTTGCCTGAGCGGCGGTGTGGGCAGACGCAGACCCCCACTCAGGTATTTCAGTAATCGGGTATTTCAGCAATCACAATAGCGACGTGCCGCTCTGGGGAGATCCAGTGCGTGCGGTAGCCATGTCGGCAGCGAAGGATGGAGGAGAGAACGGATGGCCAACAGTACAGGATTGCAGTTCACTGTAAAGGTCGGCGCGTTGCCGGAAAGCACCTTTGCAGTGGTGGATTTTCAGCTCAGCGAGGCGCTTAACCGGCCTTTCAGCCTATCGCTGAGTTTGGCGAGCGCATCGTCGGATGTGGATTTTGGCGCGGTGCTGGACCAGCCGTGCGAGCTGATGATTTGGTATGAGGGCGAGCTAAAACGCCGGGTCAGCGGGATTATCAGTGGTTTCACACAGGGCGACACCGGTTTTCGCCGCACCCGCTATCGGGCAGAAGTGCGTCCGGCGCTGTGGCGGCTGGGTTTACGCACCAACGCCCGCATCTTTCAGGCGCAGAAGCCAGACGCCATTATCAGCACCCTGCTGGAAGAAGCCGGGATTACCGACTACGCCTTCTCGTTACGCCATGACCATTCCCCGCGTGAGTACTGCGTGCAGTACCGCGAAAGTGATTTGGCGTTTGTCACCCGACTAGCAGCCGAGGAAGGGCTGTACTTCTTCCATGAGTTTGAGGAAGGCAAACACCGGGTGGTCTTTGCCGATGATGCCGGGGCTCTGGCGAAAGGCCCCGAACTGTTCTTCAATCTGGCGACGCAGGGGCTGAGTGAAGGCGAATATGTCCGGCGTTTCCACTATGCGGAGCGGGTGAGTACGGCAGAAGTGGAGTTGAAGGATTACAGCTTCAAGACGCCGGCTTACGGGCTGTCACACAAGAAGATGAGCAGCGAACTGGAACACCAACGTGAAAGCTATCAGCATTACGACTATCCAGGGCGTTATAAACAAGATCCGAGCGGCAAAGCGTTCAGCAGCTACCGGTTGGATGCACTGCGTTCAGAGGCGGTAACGAGCGAAGGCGAATCAAACTGCGCGGGGCTGATGCCGGGCCGTCGTTTCACGTTAACCGAACATCCGAATGCGACGCTGAATACGGTGTGGCAAACGGTGAGCGTGACGCATATCGGGCAGCAGCCACAGGCGTTGGAAGAGGAAAGCGGTGGCGAACCGACGACGATGAGCAACAGTTTTGAAGTTATCAGTGCGAAAAAAAACTGGCGAGCCGTCATGCCGTACAAACCCATGGTGGATGGCCCGCAGATTGCAACGGTGGTAGGGCCGGCCGGTGAAGAAATCTACTGCGACCAGTATGGCAGGATCAAACTGCAATTCCCGTGGGACCGCTACGGCGCAAGTGATGACCAAAGCTCCTGCTGGGTACGAGTGAGTCAGGGCTGGGCCGGCGGCCAGTACGGCATGATAGCCATCCCGCGCATCGGCCATGAGGTGATTGTCAGCTTCCTCGAAGGCGACCCGGACCAGCCGATTGTCACCGGCAGGACCTTTCATGCGACTAATCCAACGCCGTATGTTTTACCGGCACATAAAACGCGTACAACACTTCGTACCGATACGCATAAAGGCAGCGGTTTCAACGAACTGCGCTTTGAAGATGAGGCGACGCGCGAACAAATTTATTACCACGCGCAGAAAGATATGGATGGTGTCATCAACAACATCCACCGACAGAGCGTAGGGCGCGATCAGCATCTCACCGTGGCTCAGGATCAGTTCCAACGCGTAGAACGCCACCGTCACCGCACGATAGGCAAGGATGATTTTGAAAACATCGGTCAGGATCATCATCAGGAAATTGGTCGGAGTTTTATTCAGAAGATAGGTTCTTCGTTCAAGCGCTTCATCGGCGGGGGAGAAGTTACCCAAATCGAAGGGAGCCGTCAGACCACGATGTCCGGGTCTGAAGAGACACTGATCGGCGCACACCAGCATGTTCTGGTGAATACGGACAGCTACCTGAAAGCCGCAGACATTGTGCTGGAAGCGGGACAAGCGCTGACGATTAAAGCGCCTGGCGGTTTTATCAAGATTGATAGCGCGGGTGTCACAATTTCCGGGACGATTGTGAAAATCAACGATGGCGGTGCGGCTGGCGTGGGGACAGCGCCCGTGTCGGTTACGCCAGAAGATCCCACGAAGCCCACCCTGCCCGATGCGCCAGACAGACGATAAGGAGGAACTATGCCAGGTGCTGCACGTTTAGGGGACAGTTGCGCGGGTCACGGTTGTTTCCCTGCTACCCCAATTATTGAAGGCAGCGGTGATGTCATCATCAATGGCAAACCGGCGGCCCGTAAAGGCGATGGCGTTTTACTCCATGCCTGCCCTTGTCCGAATATGCCTCACGGTATACACGATCGGGCGATATCCGCAGGTTCCGGTACGGTCATCATCAATGGGAAGCTGGCAGCGCGTATCGGTGATGCAATTGGCTGTGGCGGCTCGGTCGCCGCAGGCAGTGGGAACGTGATCATTGGTGATACCCCCTATCAGTCCCCGGTGAAAGCATGTGCCGAACAATCGGCGAAAAGCCGCGCTCCCCTACTAGCATTGGCGCCGATGTTGTTGCCGACGTTAATCGAATGGGCTTCGGTCGCCGAGTTACCCATTCTTGATGACCTGCTCACTATCGCCCAACGTAAAGATCGCTATCTGGCGCGTGCAAAATTGGCAACCGAAGCGGCAACGCTGCCAGGGTTAGCCGATGCGGCAAAACGGTTGGCGTTTAACAACGACAGCATCTTACGCGCCGAGGCAGCCCAGTATGTTTATTCGGTCGATGAATTCCGACGAGGCGTGCTCGATAAGTTGCCGAAAGCACCGGTTGGCCTTGAACTTCTGGATACGAATCAGCTTCCAGGCCTAACAGACAATGATTTTATGGATAAGAAAACAGGATTTGGCTCTGCCTTGTTCAAGTCAGCTATTAATGGCGAAACAATGTTGACCTATCGGGGAACGAATAATGCGGTAACGGGGGTTAAAGATTGGTTGACTAATGCCGGGCAAGGTATGGGATTGGAGACGGATCAATATAATCAAGCGATGTATTTGGCAAAGCGGGTAAAAAACGTCCTCTCTCCCCCTCCTGTCATCGTAGGGCATTCATTAGGTGGTGGTTTAGCATCCGCTGGCGTCGGTGTGACTGGGTTACCAGGTTATACCTTTAACGCTGCTGGCTTGCATACCAATACTGTGGAGCGCGTTGGTGGCGCTGACCTGGCGAAAACAGCGTCATTAATAAAGACGCAGGCGGTGGATGGCGAAGTGTTAACCATGGCACAAACTTATGGTAAAGCCTTGATTCCCGGCTTGCTATCCGGTGCGGGAGCATTGATTGGCGGAGTCGCTGGTGCGGCACTGGGTGGCATTGTCGGCGTAGCAAAACTGTTAGAGGGGGGTCTACCAAAAGCAAGCGGTGATATGATGGCACTTCCTGCAGTAGGAGGCTCGCCGATTGCTCGCCACGGTATGGATCAAGTGATTGCAGGTATTGAAAGCCAGAAAAAGGAAGATATCGGGAAGATAACCAATACATTCAGGGGAATATAATGCGATGGTTGGCACGTATAAAATGGTTGAGCGTCATTATTCTGGGATTATTAACCGCTTGTCAGGCAGGAGGACACAGTATGCGGGCGAGTGAGCTTTTTGAGCCATCTGTCGTGGCAGTATTACAGAGTATTCAACAAGGTGATGAAACAGCGGCACGTTATCAACTGTCACAGGGTGTTAACCTGAATATTCAGGGAAAAGAAGGTGTAACACCGCTATTATGGCTGATTTACGAAACGCAGGATAAAAAAGCCGTCACGTTAGCGCTTAAACTGGGTGTCGATCCAAATTATAAAGATGGCTTTGGTGACAGTGCGGTCAATTCAGTCGCTGGAGCTAAAGACCCGGACTGGCTTCGCATTATTCTGGATGCAGGAGGCAATCCGAATGCCATTGGGCGTCGTGGTCAGCCAGCAATATTTAGTGCTATCGGTGAGGAACGTTGGGCCGATATTAAATTGCTCGTTGAGAGAGGCGCTGATTTGAATCTCGTTGATGGCACCAAGGTAAACAGCGCCCACTATGCTGCTTATCTGAACAAATATGAGGTGACCTATTGGCTGATAGAACAAGGTGCAGATATCCATATTTACGATGAGACGGGTAGTAATCTCGCTTTTACTGTTGAAGACAGCCTATCGCTCATGTCCCCTAAATCTCCTCATCATCCTTGGGCGCTGAAGGTAAAACAGCAACTGCTGGATCGCGGCGTTAAATTCCCACCGCTGCAGCCTGCTGAAGTGAGGGAACGTAGGGAAAAAGGAGAACCTCTTTGAGATGGTGGTATTGGCTGCTTGCGTGCCTGCCACTATTAACCGCTTGTCAGGCAGGAGGGCACAGTATGCGGGCGAGCGAATTTTTTGAGCCACCGGTGGTGGCAGTATTGCAGGACATTCGGAAAGGCGATGAAACAGCAGCTCGTTATCAGTTGTCGCAGGGTGTTAACCTGAATATTCAGGGAAAAGAAGGCGTGACGCCACTGTTATGGCTGATTTATGAAACACAGGATAAAAAAGCGGTCACACTGGCGCTTAAACTGGGTATCGATCCAAATTATAAAGATGGATCTGGTGATAGTGCGGTGAACCGAGTATCTGGTGTTAAAGATCCTGACTGGCTTCGTATTATTCTGGATGCGGGAGGCGATCCGAATGCCATTGGACGCCTTGAGCAACCAGCAATATTTAGCGCCATTAACGAAGAACGCTGGGCCAACATAAAATTACTGGTGGCACGTGGGGCTGACGTAAATTTAACTGACGGGCAAAAAACCCATAGCGCTCACTATGCTGCTTATCTTAACCAGTATGAAATCTCATATTGGCTGATTGAGCAAGGCGCTAATGTTAATACCTATTCGGCTACGGGGGCTAGCTTAGCCTGGAGTGTTGAAGACAGCTTATCCATCATGTCACCTAAATCGCCTCATCATCCTTGGGCGCTGAAAGTAAAACAGCTATTGCTGGATCGCGGTGTCGAATTCCCACCGTTGCAGCCTGCTGAAGTGAGGGAACGTTGGGAAAAAGGACTACCTCTTTGAAATGGTGGTATTGGCTGCTTGCCTGCCTGCCACTGTTAACCGCTTGTCAGGCAGGAGGACACAGTATGCGGGCGAGTGAGGTTTTTGAGCCATCTGTCGTGGCGGTATTGCAGAGCATTCAGAAAGGCGATGAAACAGCAGCTCGTTATCAGTTGTCACAAGGCCTTAATCTGAATATTCAGGGAAAAGAAGGCGTAACACCGCTGCTGTGGCTAATTTATGAAACGCAGGATAAAAAAGCGGTCAGACTGGCACTTAAACTGGGTGTCGATCCGAACTATAAAGACGGCTTTGGCGACAGTGCGGTCAATTCCGTCGCTGGAGCTAAAGATCCAGACTGGCTTCGCATTATTCTGGATGCAGGGGGCGATCCGAATGCGATTGGCCGTCGCGGTCAGCCCGCGATATTTAGTGCCATTAATGAAAAACGGTGGGCTGATATTAAATTACTCGTTGAGAAAGGTGCGGATCTGAATTTAGCCGATCAAAATAAAAGAAATAGCGCCCTTTATGCGGCTTATGTAAACGAATACGAAATCGTTTATTGGTTGATTGAACAAGGTGCAAAATTCGATACGTATTCGGCTACCGGAAGTAGCTTGGCGTGGCGAGTACATGACAGCCTATCGATCATGTCGCCTAAATCTCCTCATTACCCTTGGGCGCTGAAGGTAAAACAGCAATTGCTGGATCGCGGCGTTAAATTCCCACCGCTGTCGCCTACTGAAGTTCGGGAGCATTGGGAAAAAGGAGAACTTCTTTGAAATGGTGGTATTGGCTGTTTGCGTGCCTGCCACTATTTACCGCTTGTCAGGCAGGAGGACACGGTATGCGGGCGAGTGAACTTTTTGAACCAGCAGTGGTGGCAGTATTGCAAAGCATTCAGAAAGGCGATGAAACAGCGGCCCGTCATCAACTGTCACAAGGCCTTAACCTGAATATTCAGGGAAAAGAAGGTGTAACACCGCTGCTGTGGCTAATTTATGAAACGCAGGATAAAAAAGCGGTCAGGCTGGCGCTTAAACTGGGTGTCGATCCGAACTATAAAGACGGCTTTGGTGACAGTGCGGTCAATTCAGTCGCTGGAGCTAAAGATCCAGACTGGCTTCGCATTATTCTGGATGCAGGGGGCGATCCGAATGCGATTGACCGTCGTGGTCAGCCAGCAATATTTAGCGCTATTGGTGAGGAACGTTGGGCTGATATAAAATTGCTCGTAGAACGAGGGGCTGATTTGAATTTAGTCGATGGTCCCAAAAGAAATAGTGCCCACTATGCTGCTTATCTGAATAAATATGAGATTACCTATTGGCTGATAGAACAAGGCGCAGATATCCATATTTATGATGAGACGGGTAGTAATCTCGCTTTTACCGTTGAAGACAGTTTATCGATTATGTCTCCTAAATCTCCTCATTATCCCTGGGCGCTGAAAGTAAAACAGCAATTGCTAGATCGCAACGTTAAATTCCCACCGTTGCAGCCTGCTGAAGTTAGGGCGCGTTGGGAAAAAGGGCTACCGTTGTAATATCCTTTCGATGTACGGTTTTTATTATTCGTTTCACGTCATAAAAATCCCGAGCAGATAATCAGGCTGATTATCTGCTCGTTGCTGTGGAGCTTAACACACGTTCATTTAATTAAAATTATCTCATTTATTTACAGGCAAATAACGATGATGACAAACGGTTATACTCTGTTTGAAATCAGCCAGTTTGATGCGCCTTTGTATGCGATTATTTCACCGCTGAGTTATCCCAAACTACCTGAATATTGGCAGGTTTTTCAACCTGCGGCGGCGGATATATGGCAACAGTTGCATTTTGGCAAGGATGCCAAAAACTGGCAGATGTGGGCCCCTATTGTGGTGAAAGTAGAAGAAGGCAAGCCAGGAGAAACATTGCTGCATTGGCTGACCGATACACAGCCAGAGCGACACGGTAGCGTGATCCTCATACATGGCGAACTGACATTACAGCAAATGACTGATTTTTGGCAGCAACGCATTTTCTGTCTCTGGCCTGACGGTACAAGAGCACTATTTCGTAGCTATATGCGGCGGGCAATCGGGTGGCTTTCGAATGGGTACTGGGCGAGCTGCGCTGGGTTACGCTGTCGGACGGGCGCTTGATTCATGTCACCACAGAACACCGAAGAATTACGGCACTCACGCTGTGTACGTCGCAGCGTCAGCCATTAAAAACGCTGGCCAACTATACCTATGATGACCACGGACATTTGCTAAGCGTGCGTGCAGATGATGGCCGTAACTTCGATTATCGCTATTCGCCGGAAGGCTGGCTGCTGCGCTGGTCAGATTTAGGCTCGACCAGGGTTGAGCACGATTACGATAAAAAAGGCCGTGCAATCCGGGACAGAACCTCGGAAGGCTACTGGCCGGGTCACTTTGAATATGACGATGATACCCTGACCAGCCATTACCACAGCGGGTTTGGCGGGGTATTCAGCTATGTGCGCGACGAACGCAACAATATTCTGCTCAAACGCGCGCCTGACGGGGGTGAGACCCGGTTTGAGTGGGTCAACAACCAACTGGTGGCGGAGACTGACCCGCTGGGTGGCCGCACGGTATACCAGCGCAATGACTGGGGGCAGATGACCGAGGTAGCTCTGCCTGATGGGGCCACACATCAATATACGTATGACGACAACGGGCAACTGCTGGCCTATACCGACCCACTCGGCAGCGAATGGCGTTACCACCGTAACGAAGCCGGTCAGGTTATCGAAGTGAACGATCCGGAAGGACGCGAGTGGCTGTACCGTTATGGCGAAACGGGGCAACTGTCGACCGTGATAGCGCCGGACGGCGTATTGCAGCGTTATCACTACAACCGCCGTGGCCTGCTGAGTAGCCTTGAGCGGGATAATGCACCACCCGTGACGTTCCGGTACGACGATCTTGACCGTCTGACGGAGCGGCACATTGGGCATGAGGCGGGCGTGCAGGTCCGACGCTGGGAGTATGATGGCGTGCGCGAGTCACCGTCGACAGTGGTGTATGAAGACGGCAGCGAGACACGGTTTGGTTACGATGTGGAAGGCAACCTGACGGCCGTGACGGATGCGCTGGGGCAGCGCTACCAGTTCCGCTATGGCGCGTTCGATAACCTGCTGGAAGCAACCGACCCACTGGGGGCCACGGTACACTACCACTACAATGCGGAAGCCGAGTTCGCTGGCGTAACAAACAGCCAGGGACGGGACTGGACGTACAGCTTTGACCACTGCGGACGACTGAGTGAGGAGCGGCATTACGACGGCCGGGTGTACCGCTATTACTACGATGTGGCAGACCGTCTGGTACAGCGCACCGCGCCGGATGGCAGCACACTGCAGTACGAACATGATGCGGCGGGACGCATCTCGTGTATCACCGCACGACAAGCCGACGGGGAAACGGACGGCATCACCGAGTTGGCCTATGACGTCGCGGGACGGCTCACCAAAGCCGCCAGCCCCGATGCGGTGGTGGAATACGCCTATAACCGGGCCGGTCAGGTGACATCAGAAACGGTCAACGGCGAGGCGGTACAAAGCGGTTACGATGCCAGTGGCCAGCGTGCAGTCGTGGAGGGAATTCTGGCACCGCTGCAGTTGGCGTGGCAGTCGGGACGCCTGTCGTCGCTGGGTATCGGTTCACACCAGCCGTTGCAATTCAGCCACACGGCAGCGGGCGAAGAGCACCTGCGCAGCAACGGCAGCGGGTTTGCATTACGCCATGAATGGAGCCCGACGGGGTTGCTGCAGCGTCAGGCGCTGGAAGGGGCCGATGGCCGGGTCAATGACGTACTGGAGCGCCGCTACCAGTACGATGTGCTGGACCGTCTGACCGGTATCAGTGACAGTCACTGGGGTGAGCAGGCCTTCCGGCTGAACGGGGCGGGACAAGTGACGGCGGAACGCCGTGATGAAGGCCGTCGGCGTCAGGCCCGCCTGTTTGGCTACGACAGCGAACAGAACCTGTGTGAAGTGTCACAGATAGCGCCGGGTCTGGCTGAGACGCTGAAGGTGCAGGACGCGGTAGTGCAATCGTCGGCACGGTATGATGCGGCCGGCCGCGTGGTAGAGCGTGGCCATACGCAGTACCAGTATGACGACTGCGGGCGACTGGCGATAAAACGGGAAACGCGTCCGGGGTTCAGGCCGAAGGAAACGCACTTTGACTGGGACGTGCAGGACCGGCTGGTGCGAGTAAGCCTGCCGGACGGCGCGCGATGGCGCTATCGTTACGATGCATTTGGTCGCAGGATCAACAAGGTGCGCGAGGGGCAGACCCCGTCGGCGCAGGCGGTAGCACGGGTGGCGTACCGCTGGGATGGTGACCAACTTATCGGCCAGCAGCAGTACCGGGCGGACGGGTCAGCGGCACGGGAAGTGCAATGGGTGTACGAGCCGGGCAGCTTCCGGCCACTGGCACAGGTCGAGGCACAGAGCGGCAGCACGCAACTGCACTACATCGTCACCGACCTGACAGGAACCGCCAGAGAGTTGTGCAGCGAGGAGGGGGAAGTTCGCTGGCGCGGCGAACAGGGTCTGTGGGGGGCGCACCGCGAAGAGCGCCGCCCTATCCCGCTAAGGCGCTATCTCGGGGATGCGGCAAACGAGGAGGTATACTGCGAACTACGCTATCAGGGCCAGTTGTACGATGCAGAAACAGGACTTTACTACAACCGCCATCGTTACTATGATGCGGAGAGCGGGCAATATCTGTCGCCGGACCCGATAGGGTTACACGGCGGGATAAGACCGCAGGGGTATGTTCACAATCCGCTAACATATGTTGACCCGCTAGGATTAGCTGAATCTGGATGTAAGACTGATCCGAAGAAAATGTCGAGGGCAGAACGGCAGGCAAGAATTAATGAGCTTGCTGAAGCAAATGCACACCGACGATTACAGGAAATAGAAAATGCAACGCCTGATGGACATTTCCTAGAAAGACACGGAGCTCAAACATCCTTAGAATCACAGCTTGAACGAGCAACGAATGGTACGAATCCAACAACAGGTGCTCGACAACGTATACCGCCAGCAGCAACTCGTTTTTATAGTCACAGAGATCAATTAAATGCGATTCAGAGGGCTCAGACGGTATATAGGCAGTCAGGAGGTTCCATCCTCAAGGCTGAAGTAGAGCATGGAAAAATTATTGGTGAAGGATATAAAAAAGGTAGCTTAGCATATGGGACGTCTACTACCTCAAAAGTGATATTAAATCCTAACGGACAACCAATAACTGTTTTTCCTCAATGGGGGAGATAATGAGTAATATTAATTTAAAATATGCAGCTCTAGTCGGGTTGCTGTCATCACTTGATGACAATGTTGTTACCGATGAGAATTATGAGTTAATAAAAAATAGAAATATTAATGACGTTCTTGAACAAGAGGATATAATAGAATTAATTGTTGTTCCTTGGTTTCAATCCTATACCATTGAGGCTAAACGTAAGGTGATTCAATCCTTAGAACTAGCGATTAATAATAGTGATTTCGAGGATGTATTTAATCAGGTAGATTTTGTTTTTGATTATGAAATTACGAATAAAAAAAGCTTCTTGGTTAAAATAATGAGTACTCTTGATAAATATGTCTAGATATTAAATTATTCTATTGAAATGAAGCCGGAAGCGATCTCACGATCCTTCCGGCTTTTATTTTTAGCGGTTGGTGTTATTACGCCAGCATAGTCCCCTGCTCAGCCCGAATAGTTATCTCACCGGGTTGCACGTCAATCATTAACGGCTGGCTGAGTAACCCACTCTGCGTCAGCCAGTCCCCTGCCAGCGTCAGTTCCCCGTCATCACCCACCCAGTCCGCGCCTTCGGTCTCGCTGCCGTCCAGTTCAGCCATCAGCGCCGCAATATCGGTGTCCTCATCCAGTCGCGTCAGTATTAAGCCGTTACGGTAGAGGTTAATACGAAACAACGTCCCGGCGACAAATCCCGCCTGTTGCAGTGCGTGGCCCGTCAGCGTGAGTTCCGGCAGGTCGCCGCGCTGGAATGTGTAATGAATACTCATCGTGCACCACCCATAACCCCCCTGCCCCAACCCCGCTGCACTGGCTGCGCCCGGCAGACGCTTTACCGTCCCACAGGCAAGCTGAGGAACGGCTCGCGCCACGATAAACCCCGGTTCAGCAACAAAACGAGTAATGGCAGCGGCTGACGCCGCTGCCATAATGTGGCTTATGCAGACAGGGAAGTCACAGCGTGGCGGTAGCGTGTCTGCGGGCAAAAGTGCGCGTCGGGGTGTTGGGGTTAAAACGTTGTTAAGCTGGCAAAAAACGTGACTTAAAAAGGCTGTTGCTTCAATAAGTTGAGTGCGCTAAAAAGTACGACTGCACCGGAGTTGTCCTATGACCCGATAGGGCTGCTGGGAGGAATAAGGCCGCAAGCCTATGTTCATAATCCTCTGACCCGTGTAGATCCGATGGGGTTGGCTGAATCTGCATGTGAACAGCGGCAGAGAGTGCTTGATAATATTGAGGCAAGCCGGAGAGCCAGGGAATCATCTAATTTCTTAGATTATTCAACTCGTAATGAGTGGCCGCCAAATAGAGGCTTCGATGGCGACTCATCTAAATTTACATTATTACCCGGTTCTACAATTGATAGGTATGGTACTGAATATGGAACATTCGCCTCTCCTGAAGGAGTTCCGTATAGAGATAGAGCCTTGAAACCGGGGTCGGATGGTAGACCTTATAGTGTTTATGAAGTCACTAGACCGATTACTGTTGATGTCGGCGATATTAAAGGTTGGTTCGGATATGAGGGTGGCGGAACTCAGTACGACTTACCAGATAAGATAATAAATCTGGTGGAGGATGGTTCGTTAAAGAGACGGTGATATTTATGAATAAAAAAGAGCTGAAAGAAAGACTTATCAAAGAGAAAGTATCGAGAACGTTATATTCTTTGGATGGCCGTTTACCAAGTGAAAAGTTATGTCTCGATCATGAAAATGGCTGTTGGATTGTTTATTACTCAGAAAGAGGGATTAGAACTGGGATGGTAAGTTTCCCGACAGAAGATGAAGCCTGCGAATATATATATGATCAAATTAATGCAATTGTTATTGGTAAAGTAAAATAAATTATAGCCGGAAGTGATCGAAAAGATCCTTCCGGCTATTTTTGTTTTTAGCTGTTGGTATTATTACGCCAGCATACTTCCCTGCTCTGCCCGAATAGTTATCCTACCGGGCAGCACCTCAATGCTTAACGGCTGGCCGCCGGGGTTCAGCTCTGTGGTGCGGTGTGGCGCACAGGGCTGCGCCCTCTGCTGTCAGCCCTGGTGTTCCTTCCCTGGCTCCCACGGTGTGGCCGCCCTCCCTAGCGGCATTGGTTCCGGCGTCAGCCTTCAGCAAACATCAACGTCAACAGAACAAGGGGTTGTCGGCCTGACGGCCTCCGCTGAAGGGTTTCACCTCGCCCCCGCCCCAACCCTGCTTAACGGCTTGTCTTGCGGGCCTCGCCAGCCCGCACCCGGCAGACGCTTCCCCGTCCCACAGCAAGCTGCGGAACGGGGAAGCGCCGCGATAAACCCCGGTTCAACAGGAAACGACTAATGGCAGCGGCTGACGCCGCTGCCATGATGTGACGCAGGCAGACAGGGGCGTCACAGCGTGGCGGTAGCGTGTCTGCGGGCAAAAGTGCGCGTCGGGGTGTTGGGGTTAAAACGTTGTTAAGCTGGCAAAAAACGTGACTTAAAAAGGCTGTTGCTTCAATAGGTTGAGTGCGCTAAAAAGTACGACTGCACCGGAGTTGTCCCTATGACCCGATAGGACTGGGTGGGGGGATAAGGCCGCAGGGTTATGTGCATAATCCATTGGAGTGGGTTGATCCGCTGGGGCTGGATAAGCGTGATCCTAAAATCAATGCGGAACATGTGTTTCATGGTGAAATAAATAAGAATCGTAAAGCCGTAGGTTTTCATCACCGAGCTAAATAGCTTCGCCAAATAGTAGATCACTTGAAGGGAACTCAGTCCGAGTTATGCGATCTGATCAATCGCCAAATCAAAACAAATCACCAACCGGACTGAGCGATGCCGATCATAGCAGCAATCCCTGATGAAGAACGACGACTAATGCGTAAAGAAGCCCAGCAGACTCGCGATAAAAACCATTCCAGACGACTCATCGCCATACTGATGCTGCATCGGGGAATGACCGTCACCGACGTCGCAAGACTGCTCTGTGCCGCTCGCTCATCCGTCGGAAGATGGATAAATTGGTTTACTTTACATGGCGTTGAAGGATTAAAGAGCCTCAGGTCTGGACGAGAACCACGTTGGCCAGTCGCGGATATCCTGCATATTTTGCCGCTTCTGGTTCAGCGTTCCCCTCAGGACTTTGGCTGGCTGCGTTCCCGCTGGAGCACTGAGTTATTGGCACTTATCGTTAATCGGCTTTTTAATGTAGCGCTTCATCCCGCCACGTTGCACCGCTACCTGAGACGAGCGGGTATTGTCTGGCGCAGAGCCGCACCGACACTGAAAATCAAAGACCCGCACTATGAGGAAAAGCGACTCGCTATCGAACACGCTGTCGCCCGGAAGCAGACAGACCATCCGGTATTCTATCAGGATGAAGTCGATATCGACCTGAACCCGAAAATCGGCGCGGACTGGATGCTCAAAGGACAACAGAAGCGTATTACTACGCCGGGACATAACCAAAAACATTATCTGGCAGGTGCACTGCATTCGGACACGGGGCGAGTCCATTATGTCGGCGGTAACAGCAAGTGCACTGATTTATTTATCAACCTGTTAGAGGCATTACGGCGCACATACCGGCGAGCAAAAACGCTCACGATAGTGGTAGATAACTACATTATCCATAAAAGCCACAAGGTGGAGCGCTGGCTGGAGAAAAATAAGAAGTTCCGGTTGTTGTTCCTGCCAACGTATTCGCCGTGGCTGAATCCAATAGAATTGCTGTGGCTGTCGTTGCACGAAACCATAACGCGTAACCATCAGTGCCGATATATGTGGCAATTGCTGGGTCGGGTAAATCAATTTATGAATGCGGCCTCACCGTTCCCCGGCAATCATCATGGTCTGGCTAAAGTGGAGCGATAATATGCAAAGTTATTTAGTATTGGACATGAAGGAAAAGCTAGAATAGGTAAAATAACTAATGCTCCGAATCAACATGGTGTGTATACAGCTAAGGTTGAAGTGTTCGATAAATCCTCTGGTACTTGGGTAGCTAAAGGTCGAGACTCATCGTTTTTCCCTGATTCTTGGAATAGACAGAAAGTTATGTCGGAAATAAGAGGAGCTTATAATAATGGTACTGTTTCATCAGATGGTAAATGGTCTGGAATTTCTCCTAGTGGCGTGAAAATAGAGGGATGGTTGGATAAAACCGGGAATATTAATACCGCATATCCTATTCATGAGTGAGAGTATATGAAATATTACTATGGCAGTGACGGGTATCCTGTATGTGAAACCGAATGGGATTTACATGTTATTTCTGACTTTCTTCAAGGAGATATACAAAGTAGTTTGCCTGGAGTTAATGAGTGTATATTAGCCTGTGATGATGTCATTTCAGGAAAAATTCCTGTCTGGGAAACTACTGGTAATGCACATACTCTTACTGTTAGAAAAACTGGGGTGAATATATATAACGAATACTCTGAAGAGGAAATCGATATATCTTCGACTGATGAGTTTAGAAAATATTTAGAAGATTGGAAAGAACTGTTGTTAAGTAAAAATAATTAAAAAATAAAAGCCGGAAGCGATCTCGCGATCCTTCCGGCTATTTTATTTTATAGTCTGGTCAGCCGCTATAAATTAATCTGCGTCTCGATAACAATCCTGCCTCTTTCCACCGTGACGGTGACGGGCATCCCGGTGATAAAGCCGCACTCTTCCAGCCAGCGGCCTTTAAGGTTGATGGCGGAGGGCGGATTGGATTTACCATTTTACTCGTCTCATTTTGAGGCTCGCCCTGCGGGCCAGCTAAAGCTGTTCAAACCTGTTTATAACAGGTTTGTGCGGGGCGTATCCCACGATGTAGTAACGCTCTGTTTTGGTGGATTTATTCCCATGAAGACAATCGCGAGGAAGGCGACGTTCACTGGCGCGGCGAACAAGGAAGTCTACTGCGAACTGCGCTATCAGGGGCAGTTGTACGATGCGGAAACGGGGCTTTACTACAACCGGCATCGTTACTATGATGCAGAGAGCGGACAGTATCTGTCGCCGGACCCGATAGGGCTGGGTGGGGGAATAAGGCCGCAGGGATATGTACACAACCCATTAGAATGGGTTGATCCGCTGGGTTTAGCTGCTTGCCCCGATTTATATGATTGGTATAAATACAATCGTTCTAAAGGCATGAATGCATCTGAGGCTCATGCGGCAATTAAGAACGCATCACCTCAGGAAATATTTGATTATTCATTACATAGACAAGGTTTGTCAGGGTAAAATTACCCAGCTAATTTTAAAGAAAAATTTACAGCAGGAAATTATAAATACGAAGTGAGGGCTCATGGTTCTGACTCTACTGCACCTTCAGGAAGTAATTCTGCAAGTGGCTCTATATATAGGGTCGGAAGAAGTCAAAGTGGTGTGAACCCTAAGAATAACCAAGGATATGGTTGGGAATATGCTTCACCTGACGGTAATTGGTATCATACATCTGTCCTAAAACCGACCAGTGCAACATATAATCCTGCCGCAGCAAATAGCACCCATATTCCTTTACCTAATGGAATAATCCCATGAAAGAACAAGATGTAGTATCTGGCATAAGAGAGCATGATTGGAACCAAAGTTGGTTGGATTTCTCTGTCTTTTTATATGAACGAGACAGTTTGATCATATCTGGTAGCCATGATCTATCGTATTATCATAATTTTGAAATAATCATAACGTCACCATCTTTTATTAGCGGGGTGATGGATTGGTCATGTGATGTGAATGATGAATTTATTAAAGTATCTAAAAGCCATTTAGAAGATGAATTTATTGTTGAATTCTATTCTGATAATGAATTTACTTTTAAGGTGATAGGAAAAGATATATCTATTAACTTTGATACTGTTTTCTATTATAAGAGAGAGGATTTGAAGCCCGGTGAGCGCTTAGCATATTTTATTAAATAATAAAAAGCCGGAGTCGATCGCAAAGATCCTTCCGGCTTTTTTATTTTATTAGTAGTCAGTTGCTATAAATTGATCTGTGTCTCAATAATAATCCTGCCCCGCTCCACCGTGACGGTGTGATAAAGCCACACTCGTCCAGCCAGCGGCCTTTAAGGTTGATGGCCGAGGGCGAGTTGGGCCTACCGGCATCGTTACTATGATGCGGAAAGCTGACAGTATTTATCGCCCGATCCGATAGGGTTACACGGCGGCTTTAGACCGCAGGGTTATGTAACGAATCCGCTGGAATGGGTTGACCCGCAGGGGTTTACTACAAAGGATCCAAATGGTAATTTACCAGAAAATAGCCAAAAACCAGTAGTTAAAAATCCTCATATTTCGACAAAAATTCACGATGGCGCACAAGGTAAACATATACCTGGTCATAGTAACTATGTTGATGGTAAGAGTGTTATAAATGCTAAACCTCAGGAGTTGTTAGACAATTATCATTCCGGAAATATTAATACGACTAGGGTAATTAATGATAATAAATTAAAAGTAGATTTTGGTGACGTGACCGGTACTCATAAAGATATGAATGGGACAGGTACGCCCACATCATGGGGGATCATTCATTGTGGGAAAAATGGCGCTCACATTGTTCCAGCTATACCCGATACTCTTTAGGTTAATCGTCAAATGAATATGCAAAACCTTAAATTGATAATATTTAACTCGTTGCTCGGAAATGTTAATAAGAAGGTTAGGTCATTAGCGTATGATTATTATCATAATAAAATAATTATATACGGGTATTTGGATGCGGAACCTGATGATGACGATTATGAAGCTATCGATATAGCTATAAGCGAAATAATGTCTTCATGTCCTAATTTAGAATACCAAGAAATAAATTTGGTTAAATCATGTGACCCCATTGGGACATTAAACCCTTATAAGGGGTGGGTTTTTGTGAGGCGCGAAAATTAGTTAGGTAGTCATTTTTTGTCAAATAAAGCCGGAAGCGATCTTCATGGTTCTTCCGGCTTTTTATTTTTAGCGGTCGGTGTTATTACGCCAGCATACTTCCCTGTTCTGCCCGAATGGTTATTTTACCGGACAGCACCTCAATCATTAACGGCTGGCCAAGTAACTCGCTCTGCATCAGCCAGTCCCCTGCCAGCGTCAGTGCTCCGTTGTCACCCACCCAGTCCACGCCCGGCAGACGTTTCACCGTCCCACAGGCAAGCTGCGGAACGGCTCGCGCCACGATAAACCTCGGTTCAACAACAAAACGAGTAATGGCAGCGGCTGACGCCACTGCTATGATGTTGCGCAGGCAGACAGGGACGTCACAGCATGGCGGTAGCGTGTCTGAGGGTAAAAGTGCGCGTCGGGGTGCTCGGGTTACGGTGTTGTTAAACAAGTCGAAGACCACACAAAAAGGAATTAAATTCAATTAATTAAGTGCGTTAAAAAGTACGACTGCACCGGAGTTGTCCCTATGACCCGATAGGGCTGGCGGGAGGGATAAGGCCGCAGGGTTATGTGCATAATCCATTGGAGTGGGTTGATCCGCTGGGGCTGACGGAAAAAGATGGAAAAGAAATTCCAGAGCGTGGTTATCATAATGAAACCTATGCACCGAAACCGGTTAAACCTGAGGATGCTGTTGATAAATGGGGTGACTTTTTAGGACCAGGCCCACATACAAATATACATCCTCGTACTGGTGAACCAGATCCAGACAGAATAGTTTCTGCAGATGGAAAGCGGAGCATAAGATATGGAAATCATGAAATGGGAAGCAAATCCACAAAACATCATTATCATGAAGAGACATGGACTCATGATACTGAGAACAATGTCATGAACGTTGATAACCTTGTGGTCAGAGTGCCATTTAAGAAATAAATTTTATGAAAATTAAACTGATTGAAGAGGTTGTTGATAAAATTGCATTTTCTACTTCATTTGGTAATGGAGTCGCTAAATGGTATGGAGGCGAATTTTGTATATCAGAGTATTATGATGTTGAAATTGATTTTGACTCTGAATATATATGGGGGGTAAATATTCTTTACTCTGACCGCCTATGTGAAAAAATTTCCTTTGAGAATGGAATGAATAAAGTCTTCTCTAAAATTATCGCTATTGAAGAAGATGTAGTTACTATACAGTTAGGTAAAAACGTCATATTTATTGAAGTTTTCGGTATTGAGGATGTTAGCGTTGGATGTTTCGTAATGTTTTATTCGTCTCCTGATAAAACAATATTAACTCCATTTAATGCGTGATTTATTTTTAATGAAAGACCGGAAGCGATCTCACGATCCTTCTTGCTATTTTATTTTTAGCTGTTAGTCAGCAACTACAGATTAATCTGCGTCTCAATAATAATCCTACCCCGCTCCACCGCGACGGTGACAGGCATCCCGGTGATAAAGCCACACTCTTCCAGCCAGCAGCCGTTAAGGTTGATGGCGGAGGGCGGGTTGGATCTGCCAGCATCGTTACTATGATACAGAAAGCGGACAGTATTTATCGCCCGACCCGATAGGGCTGGGTGGTAGAAGGGTATATGGTTATGTAAAAAATCTGCTCAGTTGGGTAGATCCTCTAAATAACTTTGCATATTATCGCTCCACTTTAGCCAGACCATGATGATTGCCGGGGAACGGTGAGGCCGCATTCATAAATTGATTTACCCGACCCAGCAATTGCCACATATATCGGCACTGATGGTTACGCGTTATGGTTTCGTGCAACGACAGCCACAGCAATTCTATTGGATTCAGCCACGGCGAATACGTTGGCAGGAACAACAACCGGAACTTCTTATTTTTCTCCAGCCAGCGCTCCACCTTGTGGCTTTTATGGATAATGTAGTTATCTACCACTATCGTGAGCGTTTTTGCTCGCCGGTATGTGCGCCGTAATGCCTCTAACAGGTTGATAAATAAATCAGTGCACTTGCTGTTACCGCCGACATAATGGACTCGCCCCGTGTCCGAATGCAGTGCACCTGCCAGATAATGTTTTTGGTTATGTCCCGGCGTAGTAATACGCTTCTGTTGTCCTTTGAGCATCCAGTCCGCGCCGATTTTCGGGTTCAGGTCGATATCGACTTCATCCTGATAGAATACCGGATGGTCTGTCTGCTTCCGGGCGACAGCGTGTTCGATAGCGAGTCGCTTTTCCTCATAGTGCGGGTCTTTGATTTTCAGTGTCGGTGCGGCTCTGCGCCAGACAATACCCGCTCGTCTCAGGTAGCGGTGCAACGTGGCGGGATGAAGCGCTACATTAAAAAGCCGATTAACGATAAGTGCCAATAACTCAGTGCTCCAGCGGGAACGCAGCCAGCCAAAGTCCTGAGGGGAACGCTGAACCAGAAGCGGCAAAATATGCAGGATATCCGCGACTGGCCAACGTGGTTCTCGTCCAGACCTGAGGCTCTTTAATCCTTCAACGCCATGTAAAGTAAACCAATTTATCCATCTTCCGACGGATGAGCGAGCGGCACAGAGCAGTCTTGCGACGTCGGTGACGGTCATTCCCCGATGCAGCATCAGTATGGCGATGAGTCGTCTGGAATGGTTTTTATCGCGAGTCTGCTGGGCTTCTTTACGCATTAGTCGTCGTTCTTCATCAGGGATTGCTGCTATGATCGGCATCGCTCAGTCCGGTTGGTGATTTGTTTTGATTTGGCGATTGATCAGATCGCATAACTCGGACTGAGTTCCCTTCAAGTGATCTACTATTTGGCGAAGCTATTTAGGGTTGACACCGAAAAAAAGCTCGTCAAGAATTAATAATGCGAGAGTTCGGCGATCTAAGATGTTAGAGGATGATATTAGTCCGATAAGTTGGGAGCAACATCCTTCAATAGGAAGAGATGGAACTTTCATTACGGATAAAGAAGGTGCACTGAAATATTTTTACGGTGTTCAAGGAAGTGAAACTTCTATTTCCAGATCTATGTCGGAAAGGATTGAAAAAGATATGGGGTTAAACCCTGGATCTTTGAAAGATCGATTTAATGTCAGGAAAATATAATGGATAACAAATATGCAGCCCCGAGGCTAATTAGGTGGGAATGAATACTCCCTTGATCCGGGACAGCGTCTGTCTGGAGGATCACCCGAAATGGTTATAAACTCTGTTCCTACATCAGCTCCAGTTATGTTAAGGGTGAGTATATTATGAACGTAATTCCTGATAACTCTATCGTTGTAAGTGATATTGCAACTAATACAGTAAAGCTCAGAGTTAAAGGCGATAATTCAGTGAAGGAAGTAGAAAATATTGGTTTTTCGGCTTCTGAACAGTACATGATTAAAACTATAAAAGATGAAAGTGAGAAATTAGATCTCATTAAATACTTAGTTAAAATTGATGCCTTGTTTGCATTTGGTTATGGATGGTATCCATCAGAGGTTATGGATTTTTATAAAGAAAAAGATGCTTATATAGGTAAGTATAAAGTTATATGGTGGTCAAATTCAAACCATTACAATATTGAAGAGAAATAAATAAAATCCGGAAGTGATCGCAAAGATCCTTCCGGCTATTGTTTTATAGTCTGATTATCCGCTACAGATTAATCTCAGCCTCAATAATAGTTCTGTCCCGTTCCACCGTCACGGTGACGGGCATCCCGGAGATAAAGCCCGACGCTTCCAGCCGACGGCCTTTCAGGATAATTGTCGAGGGCTGGTTTGGCCTGCCATTATGCGAGGCGTATCCCACAGTGTAGTAACACTCTGTCTTGGTCGTTTATTTTCAAGAAAACGGCAGCGAGACACAGTTTGGTTACGATGCATTTAGCCGAAGAATCAACAAGGTGCGCGAAGGACAGGGTCTGTGGCACGCGCACCACGAAGAGCGCAGCCCTATCCCGCTGTTGCGTTATCTGGGGGATGTGGCAAACGAGAAGGTGTACTGCGAACTACGCTATTAGGGTCAGTTGTACGATGCAGAAACGAGGCTTTACTACAACCAGCATCGTTACTATGATGCAGAGAACGGGCAATATTTATCGCCGGGCCGATAGGGCTGTCTGGATAAAGCCACAGGGTTATGTGCATGATCCGCTAGGATTGGCAGATTCTGTTTGTCAGGCTCGGTATGAAAGATATAAGGACTATCGCTCGCAGGGACACTCAGCGGAAGAGGCTGCAAAATTATCTAAAATGCCAGAGCCTAAAACAGGTATTGGATATAGAGTTAATGACAAACCTGTAAGACTTCAGGTGGATTGGAGTAAACAAGATATATAACGGACTACATGGCAGAAGCCCTAAAGAATTAGGTTCACCTGACCTTCACCATGCAGGACAAACGCAAGGGGCTGGTATTCATGAAATCCTACCTGGTTCTCATAGAGGAAACACTGCATTACATCCAAATAAATTTAATCAAAATGTTACTCCTGCTATACGAGACGCTGATAGAAAATTTCATTGGTTGTATCGTAAAAGGGAGCAAGGTGCTGATCAAATATATCCAGATCTGACATATTATTATATGCGGCGGGAGTTTATATGAATACTGAAAAATTTGTAAAAACAGTTGATTACGTCAGAAACAAAAAGCCTAATTGGTTTTTGACGGAAGATGATTTTTTGGCTAAAAAAGAAGATGTTATAGTGGTTGAGAGAGAGGTTAATGGCTCTCTTCCTAATGAGTTTGTATTTTTCTCATTGAAATATAAAGCCGGATATTTTGCCTTCTTAAATATATATTCATTAAGTCCAAACAGCGAATGGTACATTTTAATTAAAAATAGAGAATATCAGTCTATTCCTGAATGCTTTTTATCTTTCAGTGACGATGAGACTGGGGGATATTATGGATTTTTAAAAGATAATGGTCGCTATTCAAACAATGTTTATTTTTATGATTCTTCATCGAATGAATCACCGATATCTATGGAAAAAAAATTTTTCGATTTTGTTATAGATAAAGCATTCCAACCAGATCATTTTAAATTGACATTCCCTTGAATTTTTAAAAGCAGGAAACGATCTCACGATCCTTCCAAATTTTTATTTTATATGTTTTTTAGTCACTATAAATTAATCTGCGCCTCAATAATAATCTAGCCCCGCTCCACCGTGACGGTAACGGGCATCCCGGTGATAAAGCCGGACTCTTCCAGCCAGCGGCCTCATGAATCCCTGAATAACCTGACGCCGGAAGAATACCTGCTGATGACTGAAAAACCGGAAATCTCAAAAATTGTGTGGAACTAAAACAGGTGTGCTTACAAAACCACTCAACTCACCAGACCCGACCAAATGGGTTAATAAAGAAGGGACAGTCTGGAATAAACTTGATGGTACATGGGTGTATCAGAATTCATCCGGTACAACAGTTCGTTATCCAAATGGATATCCCAACTTTTATCCTTATGAAATTCAGAAAATTGATGAACCTGACCTTAAAGTGAACCATGGGCGAGGACCTTCTGGATACTTCGGAAAAGCAGATGCGTCAACTCCAAATGGGGCTGCTGATTATGCTAAGAATACATGACACCATCATCAGAATGGCACCACGATGTAAGAAGTACCGAAAGATGTTCACTCAGAGTTCATCCACAAGGAAGGCGCATCTAATATTATAAATAATAAATGTGGTTAATTCAGGAGAGGATAAATGGCAATAAAATTATCAATTGGTATTGACCACTTGGATGTAAAGAGTGTTGAATATAAATATGGGATTATTTTACCTTCTGGCTATATTGATTTTTTAAAGAAATATAATGGTATTTATATCGGTACAGGATCTTATTGCACTATACCTTTCTCAAAAGTGGATGATGGAGAGATAGATTTTCAGGAAATGTATGGGATTAATGCCATAAATCCTTCATTCGATTTGCTTAGGGCTAATGAAATTAGAAATGAAGTAGTGGTTCTTGATAATCCATTTATCATTGGTGCTGATCCTGGTGGTAATCCATTTTTGATTAATTGTGAAAAAAGCGATAGTGCTGTTTATTATTGGGATAGAACACATATACATTTTGATAATAACTTTGACTATCAAGAAACGGGCGAAGAAGGGAATGTTTATAAATTGTCCGATAGTTTTTCTGAGTTTTATGGCTCCATCATAGTAAATGTTGGTGGTGATAAAAAAATAATAAAAGAACATCTTTAATAAAATCCGAAAGAGATCACGCGATCCTTCCAGATTTTTATTTTATGGTCTGGTCAGTTGCTACAAATTAATTTGTGTCTCAATAATAATCCAGTTCCACTCCACCGTCACGGTAACGGGTACCCTGGTGATAAAGCCACACTTTTTCAGTTGGTGGCCTTTCAGGTTGATGGCCGAGAGCCGGTTGAACCTGCCATTATTCAAACCGTATCCAAAAAATATAGTAATTATCTATTTTTATTAATGGAAAATGCATCGAGTAAGTCTGCGGATTATCGAGTGTTCGTGAACAATGCAATAAAAACCCTCGACGACTCCCTAAAACTGGTTGATGCCAACACACCATCGACAGCAGGCTTTACCAAAAACTAGAAGAAAAGTTATCCGCTTATCGAGCAGCACAGTGGGATTATAGAAAGTGGTTCAATGAAAGGAACCATACTTTCTCCGAAAAATGTTCAAAGAATAGACCCGTCAAGCATTAGTGATTTATAGAGGTTTATATGCAAAAGCATAGTTCGATTATTTATGAGTTTGGTGATAAATATTTTATTGTTCAACGTTCGAAGCAAGATAAACGTCAAGCAGAGAGTCCAAGTGAGAATGTCGCATTGGCCGCCGCATTGCCGATAAACACTGATATCACTACGTTGGGTAACGAAGCGCTGACGGCGATAGATAATTATGGTGTAGTCGATCCTGCCTATAAACCGTGGGAGCTTAAAGAGTTACGGAAACAGCTTTGTGGATGGGTAGGAGCAAGATCTTATACGGGGTTAATAAAAAACTGCCGGATCGTCCTCCTTTATAAAAATTTTGACGAGGAAAAAATAAAAATCATTCCTTTTGATAATCATAATATCAAAGCGTGGGAAAGTATGATGAATGATGACATTATCGCTCTTCCTATTGATGCAACGATCGATGATATAGGCACTGCAATAGATAAAGCCTTCTCGATATCGACATATCATCCAGAACGAAAAAATAAATAAAAGCAGGAAACGATCTCACGATCCTTCCCGATTTTTATTTTATATGCTGGTTAGCCGCTATAAATTAATCTACGTCTCAATAATAATCTTGCCTCGCTCCACCGTCACGATGACAGGCATCTCGGAGATAAAGCCGCACTCTTCCAGCCAGCGGCCTTTATGGTTGATGGAGGGGGACGGATTGGGTCTGCCAGCATCGTTACTATGATGCGGCGAGCGGGCAGTATTTATCGCCGAAGCTGGATATAGCCAAAGAGCCAACTTCTCCCTATATCGATCCTAACGATGTAACGGGTAAAAAACCTGCTGAAACAGATAAAGTAGCAAGAGATGCAGGTCTTCGGCCTAAAGGGTCAAATCCAATAGAGGGCAAAGGGGCTTATTTAGATCCTGTCACAATTCATCCTGATGCATCTTGTGGCCCTCATTGGCATGTTAATAATCCAGAAGGAGAGAATGGAAATTTAGTTCCTCCTGAAGCTAATTTACTCTTAGATATGGATCTATGATGAATATAAATATGCACGATTGGATATTGCTTTCTTTATTAATTGATTGGGGAAAAGGGGCACTTATTATCAAATTATTGAACAGTAACTCTGAACCAGTTGTCATAAAAGCTAATGGTGTTAAGTTGATTAATATACCTAAAGGTGATGAATGGGGAGAGAGTGTAAGTGTTAATGAGCTTATTGGGTTAGATAGAAATTCCGATGGGTTTGAAAGAATGAAAATTGAAATTCAATCAGGTGATGTTATAGAAGTCGTTGCAGAAGAAATACTACTTCCAAATTAATATCTAATTTTAATGGCCGGAAGCAATCACACGATCCTTTCAGCTTTTTTATTTTTAGCTGTTGGTTAACCGCTACAGATTAATCTGCGTCTCAATAATAACCCTGCCCTGCCCTGCCCGCGCCACCGTCACGGTAACGGTAACGGTAACGGTAACGGTAACGGTAACGGTAACGGTAACGGGCATCCTGTTAATAAAGCCACACTTTTCCAGCCGATGGCCTTTCAGGTTGATGGCCGAGAACCGGTTGGACTTGCCGTTGTGCGAAGCGTATCCCACGATGTAGTAACGTTCTATTTTGGTTGCTTTATTAACGGTGACGCCTGACTTATGACGTGCTGGAACGTCTAACAGGTATCAGCGACAGCCACTGGGGCGAACAGAATCTATGCGAGATGTCACAGATAGCACCGGACCTCGCTGAGACGCTGAAGGTGCAGGACGCGGTAGTGCAATCGTCGGCACGGTATGATGCAGCCAGCCGCGTAGTGGGGTAAGGTCATACGCAATATCAGTATGACAACTGCGGGCGACTGGCGGTAAAACGGGAAACGCGTCCAGGGTTCAGGCCGAAGGAAATACACTTTGGCTGGGACGTCGCGCGGGTGGTGTAGGTGGTGTAAAGGAATGAATGCATCTGAGGCCCATGCCGCAATTAAGAATACGTCACCTCAGAAAATCCTTGATTATTCATTACACAGACAAGGTTTGTTGGGACAACATTATCCGACCACTTTTAAAGAGAAATTCTCAGCGGGAAATTATAAATACGAAGTAAGGGTCCATGATATAATTCCTAATGCTCCGTTAGGAAGTAATTCCGCAAATAGCCCTACATATCGGATAGGTAGAAGCCAAAGTGGTATGAATCCTTCTACTAATCAATGCCATGGATGGAAATATGCATCATCTGATGGTACGTGGTACCATACTTTTGTTTTGAATAACAAATCAGAAATTTCCCAATCCAAATGAGGATTCTGTCGTGGCAAATAGCACGCATATTCCTTTACCTAATGGAGTAATTCCATGGAAGAACAAGATTTAGTATCTGCTATAAAAGAGCATGATTGGAAGCAAAGCTGGTTAGATTTCTCTGTTTTTTTATATGACCGAGAACGTCTAATTATTGTTGGGAGTGAAGATTTATCATACTACCATACGTTGGAAATAATTATTGAATTACCATCATTTGTTCAAGGAATATTGGACTGGCCATGTGATGTGAATCATAACTTTATTAAAATATCTAAAAACCATTTAGAAGATGAATTTATTATTGAGTTCTATTCGGATGATGAATTTACATTTAAGGCAATAGGGAAATATATATCCATTAACTTTGATACTGTTTTCTATTATAAAAGAGAAGATTTAAAACCAGGTGAGCGTCTAGCATATTTTATTAAATAATAAATAGCCGAAATCGATCACACGATCCTTCCGGCTATTTTATTTTTACGCCAGCAAACTACTCTGCCAGAATCGTGATTTTACCAGCAGCACGTCAATGATTAATGGCTAGCCGAATAACCCGCTCAGCGCCCGGCAGATGCTTCACCGTCCCACAAGCAAGCTGCAGAAGTGCTCGTCCCCGATTCAGCAACAAAACGAGTAATGGCAGCGACAACAGCAACATAATATTAATAATTTCACTAAGGTCAGTAGCAAACTGAAATACACTCGAGATAATGATATGAAAGCATTAACTACAACTGAAAAGAAGAGTATTTTTAATGATTGGAAAAATGCTCTAGGTGTTTATTATAAATATAAAACGCTATATTTAATTAAGCGAAATGGCCCCGTTTTATGTGGTGTTTATTTGAAACCTGTATACGGTGGTGAACATTATATCCCAGTCTTTCATACTCACTCAATATTGAGCATTTTCCCTGCGGTGACCATATGTACATCACATAGTTTATTGAATAAGAAAGGTGTTGGTGAATCTATTAGTTTTAAAAGACATAAAGGGAATTTACAAGAACTGATCGATAATTTTAGAGAACAATGCCCTATCGCATTCTGTGGTGAGTTATCCTTCAGTCAGTTTGATAAGCTTTACGAAGATGATGTTAATACTTCTGTGATATATCCAGCTCATACTATGAAAGAACATGTATTACTGGCATTCTGGTTCGGATATACAGAAAAGAGTCAGCAACTTATTTTACGTTATAAAGAGATTATTAAATCTTGGCCTAATGAAGCTAAGCGGCGTTTTAATGGGGATGATGCTTGGGAGCAAGATGTAAGATCACAAATGGATATTAATAAACTTCATAATACAGTCAATGACGAGCTAGTTAAATTTAAATTAACTAAGTTGAAAGATTATGGGTTATTTCCTGATTAATTAATTTTAAATAAAATCTGGAAATGATCGCTGAGATCCTTCCGTTTTTTATTTTAGCTATTGGTATTATTACGCCAGCATACTACTCTGCCCGAATCGTGATTTTACCATCAACACGTCAATGATTAACGGCTAGCCGAATAACCCGCCCTGCGTCAGCCTGTCACCCGTCAGAGTCAGTTTCGGCAGGTCATCGCACTGGAAAGCGTATCGGATACTCATCGGCCCCCTCCACATCCAGCCCGCCGGGAAAGTGGTTCAGCCAGTAGGTCGCGGCGCGTTCATCAAACGGCGCGACGCTCAGGGCTTGCAGGTGGCCCCAGAGTTCATGGATATCCAACGTGGTAATGACAATGCAGCCTGGCATAATGCGCAGCTTGAGCGATTGCCCAGTGGTAAATCCGGCTTCTTTTAGGTTCAGGCCGCAGAAAACGCACTTTGGCTGGGACGTGCAGGACCGGTTAGTGCGGGTTGAGCCTGCCGGACGGGTCGGCAACGCAGGAAGTGCAATGGGTATGCGAGCCGGACAGTTTTTGTCCGCTGACGTGGGTTAATCCGCTGAGGTTGGCGATATGGTGCGAACTCCATCACCACATCCTGACAAGCTTACAAAGATAAGGGGAGGCGATTATAAAAATACAGGAGATATATCGTAAAAATAATACAACTGATAGTGATAAACTAGGGAGTGGAAGGTTGGGATGCTCCTACCCTGAATAAAAAAATTACAGTGGGAATGAGTGATGGAAAAACTATTAAAATTGACAAATAATTCTTTTCATTTTGAAAAAATTAACTTTGATTCTTTTAGCTCATCAAGTAAATGGGTTGGTTATTTTGAAAAAAGCATACCATTCACGCCATCATTAATTGATGAATCAATAGAGATAGTGAGTAGTTTTTTTTCTCCGTATTGGGAAGATTTTTTTGCTCTGTCAGCTTTATCCTTTGATGATGAAAGGGAAATTGATGAGGTCATAATAAATAAATATGATGAGATATATAATTACGCTAAAGATAACAATTATTTAAAGCCACTTAACAATGATTTTGAAAGTTATTTATACGGTGATACTTCATTGCCAGTTTCTTCTCTAAGTCTACATTTTTATAATAATAGATTTATGGACATTTGTAAATTAATCATGGGGCACGGAGGTGTCTTAGGTCAGGTTTTTTTCATGATTAATTTAAAATTAAACCTGGCTATATACCCTCATAACGATCTCGGATTTGGTATAATATCTTTTGATGAAGATGATACTTTCTGTCAGTCTTTTTTAAGTTCTATTAGTGGAAATAGAAAATTTCATGTGATTACATGAATTCTTTAAATCTACAAAAAGTGATTATTTTAATGGCCGAAAATTTTATCAGCACGATGATCTTTTTGATCCAGACCGTGTCAACAAATTTTGATATAGTAATATCGAAAGATATGCGGCAGGATAATGCCCCAATGGGACATGACAGTAAAAAATAAACTTGCACTACCTTACATAAGATGAGCCAGAGCCTATGATCGAAGTATCAAGTACTTTCCATAGTAAAAATGATCGAGCCCTTCACATGTATTCAAATCAGTGGGATAAAAATTGGGTTTATTCTGACGGAGTAAGGCGAAACAATAATAGTTATCCTCCGTCAATGAATCATGTTCCTTTTAATAAAGGGAAAAACAATACAGGAAAAAAGATCGCTTTATTTTCAGGAGGAATACATGAATTTTATTGATGAGGCAGAAGAAAAAATGAAAGAGAGCGGTGAACGAACTCGGTTTACTGGCGGTGTTGGCGAGGAAAAAATAAAAGAGTTTGAAGTTTTGCTTAATGTTTGCGTTCCTGAAAGTTATAAGCTTTTTTTGAAAAAATATGGGGCATTATCGTTTTGTGGTGATACATATTATGGAATCACCCAAGATGGTAAAGATGCGAATGAAGTTCCTTGTGTTTATTTTTCAACAACAGATGCAAGGGAGCAAGGCGATATCAGTAGCTCGATGATAAAGATAAAATCATCGGGCTATGGCCCTTCTTATTCTATAGATACCGATATTACGGGAAACATAGGTGAACCTGTAGTAGTAGAAACATCTCTGGCTTTTAAAATGTATGGTGAAAAAACTATTATTGCAGATAATTTCGGCGATTTTTTCCTTAATCAAATAGAAGAAGCAATAGAACAAATTTGATTTTTAAATAATAGCCGGAAGCGATCACACGATCCTTCCGGTTTTTTATTTTTAGCTGTTGGTACTATTACGCCAGCACATTTCCCAACTCTGCTCGCCATCTCCGTCCTGCGCAACCCACCCGGGGTCTCCCTGCTTAACATCTTGTCTTGCGGATCTCGCCAACCTGCGCCCGGCAAACGCCTCCGTCCCACAGGCAAACTGCAGAACGACTCGCGCCCATGATAAACCGCGGTTCAGCAACAAAACGAGTAATGCCAGCGACTGACACTGCTGCTATGATGTGGCACAGGCAGACAGGGAAGTCACAGCATGGCGGTAGCGTGTCCGATAAATCATCTGGCACTTGGGTACTAAAGATCGTGACTTATCGTTCTTCCCTAATTCTTGGAATAGAAAGAAAGTTATATCAGAAATAAGATGGACTTATAATATCGGTGCCGTTTCTCTAGGGGATAAATGGTTAGATTTTTCTCCTAGTAGAGTGAAAATTGAAGGATAATTGGATAGGTTTTAGGATATTAATACAGCCTATAAAAAATATTAGGTGGGAGTTTATGAAATATTACTATGATACTGATGGGTATCCTGCTCTTGAAATTGAACATAATTTCCATGTTATTGCTGATTTTTTACAGTCTGATGTCCAAAGTAGCTTGTATGGTGTGAATGAATATATTTCTGTTTGTGATGATGTTATTTCAGGGAAAATACCTAAATGGGAAGGCACTGGAAATGCTCATACAGTCACCATTAATATCGCTGAAGTTAGCATATACAATGAGTATACAGAAGAGGAAATAAATATATCCTCAATTGAGGGATTTAAAATATATCTAGAAGGTTGGAAAAAACTGTTGTTACGTGTAAATAGTAAATGATTAACGGCTGAGGGAGTAAGGCGAATATATAATAATGCTCCTCTACCTATGAGTTAAGATCTTTTAAAAGATGGAAAAAATAATATTAAAAAAATATTATTTTATTTTTAAGGAGAAATCGATGATTGATGAATTATTTTTTAAAATTGAAAAAGTAATGGTTAATAGCGAAGAATCTTACTATGGTAGTGGTCCTGCTTCGGAAGAGGATATTATTAACTATGAATCGGAATTGAGGATTTCATTTCCCGAGTCGTATAAGGTTTTTCTTAGAAAATACGGCACATTAACATTTAATGGAGAATCTTTTTACGGAATATCAAAAAAAGGGCTTTCAGCTACTTCCGCACCCGATGTGAGATACGTGACGATAGAGGCCAGAAAGCTAGGTGATATTGATAATAACATGGTGCAAATAAAATCATCTGGCTATGGCCCAGTTTTTTCCATAGATACGTCGATATTGGGTGATACGGGAGAAGCGGTCGTTGTAGAAACCCCTCTTTCATTCAAGAGAGATAATACTAAAGTAGTGGTTGCACAAAATTTTGTAGATTTTTTATTGAGTGAAATAAAAGAATCGCTGATTTGATTTTTTTGTGGATATATAAAAATCCAGAAGCGATCACTTAGTGGTGCACGGCATTTTCTTACTACTATTCCTAAATCATGAGGTGGATTGTGAGACATATAGTTAACTACCCTGATGATATTGATTTTTTATCATTTTTTGAATCGGAACAATCATACATATCTTCTGACTTGCAATGTGTCGCTTATACGGTCTCTAACCATGGAACAACTGTTGAGTTTTCATATAATGTTACGGAAGGTTGGGTTCAAGTAAAGTTATTCTCTGGTGAGCACGTAATAAATCAATATCTGACAGAGGGTGTTACTGATATTTTATTAAGAAAGGATAAGAGCGGTGAATATATTTTTATTGAGGTTGTTTCCTCGGATCTAAATACAAAGATAGAAATTATGTGGAAGCCATTAATCTCTATAAAAGTAACGTCTCTTCTAAATAGTTAGTTTTATCGGCGAGCGCCACGATAAACGCCGGTTCAGCAACAAAACGAGTAATGGCAGCGACTGACGCTGCTGCTATGATGTGACACAGGCAGACAGGGACGTCACAGCATGCGGTAGCGTGCCCGAGGCAAAAGCGCGCGTCGGGGGGCCTGGGTTACAGGCCTGTTAAACTGGGCGAAAACATTAACTAAAAAGCCGGTTATTTCAATAGGTGAGTACACTAAGAAGTACGACTGCACCAACGTTGTTCTTATGATCCGGTAGGATTACTTGGTGGGTTGAGGCCGCAGAGATACGTACATAACCCGCAGGGGGTTGGCAAAGCCAGAAGATGCGAAAAAAAATAAGAAAGGTAAAAGATACAGCAGAGAAAGGAGGCAAGGCTGATTTAACCAAATATGGAAAAGCGCATATACTAAGCATACATCATAACGAAGAAAATAAACCAGATAAAACAGAATTTCCTTCTCATTGGAGCAATGATGATATATTGCATCACGTATCAAACATTGCTACTGATCCCTCATCAACTTCTGATGTAAGTAAATGGGACTCACCGTATGTAACAGAAATGAGGTCTGGGATAAAAATTAGAGTGGATTTCTACCCTTCAACGCATCTGACACTTTCAGGGAAAATATCAACGACGTATCCAACCAATGTTCCACCTCCCCCTAAAAACCATAATGTGATATGAAAATTAATGATGAGATGACATTTTACATCGAAGTAAAGAACTCAATTTCAAAACTGATTGATACTTATGGAAAAGATCTTGACGCGGAAACCATTAATTCTGTTAATCATTTCTTAGCGCATGGTGAATATGAAATGGCGTATGAAGGAATGTTTATAGATCTCATGCTTATAGGTTTCAATCCTGATAATATCGATATCCCACAGTATATAAGAATTGGAATTCTTCTTGGTTTAAATAAAAAAAGCACGTTTGATTTTTATTTTTGGAATAAGTTAAATTCTTATTTAAATTTGTCTTGAGAGCCATTAATATTATCGAGAGATCGCAGGTAATGCAAAAAAACCTGACAACGCCTTAAAAATGATCGCTAACAAAGCATCATCACTTTTATTTACGCAACCGCTATGAGGGGGAGACACTGCATGGTAGCCCTAATAATTAGCAGAAAGCCCAACATGGTTATGAGATTATCGAAGTAGGAAGAAAGAAGTATAATGTCAGCGTTGTTCATCAGGAAGCAGTGATCCAGGAGCCAGGAAAAAACATTGGATTGGGAACTTAAAAATGCTGATAAACATAGCAGTATGTTATATCAAAGGAAACATCATAGACCATGATATTGAAGCATATTTATCTTTTTCCTGAATTAGACGACTATGGAAAGGAAATAACATATTCTTTTAAGGAACAGAGTAGGTCTATATGTAATTTTCTTGAAAGGAAAATAAAGGATTTAAAATACAGTTCCGAAGGATTTAGAGCAGTTTGCTTTGTGGGTAAAAAACATCCATCTAAAGATGTTTTTGTAAATTCATCAAATGTTCTTAATATTGATGTTTATATCGATGAGAATAGATATAAAATCACAAGCATTGATTATTTAAATAGTTATTTTATTGAAATTATCAAATCAGGGTTGAGTAAATGTGGAGACATATTGCCAATTACTGAAATAACTTCTGCTCTTCATGAATTTGAGAACAGCGGATATGTAAATGAATGGGTGCATAAAAAGAGGTTTTTTAAAAAGCAGAATATAACGTGTTCTCTTGTTTGTAATCATTCGATTGAGGATTTTCAGCTTTCATTAAAAATCATGCGTGCAGATGATATCATTTTTAATGAGGTTATATTAATTACTCCACCTGATGAATTATCATATCATTATAAATTTAAAGATATTCTTATAAATAATAGTGAGGTGATAGTAACAACAAAATTACATAGTGAACCAGATAACATATTTTTTAGATTGAAGATAAATTAGTAAATATTTATAAAAACCATAACAATGGATGGGCTGGAACATTAGATAATTATAATCCATAAATATTAACTAGTGGCGAAAATGATGGACAGGAAGAGTGTAATTTCAGAGATTAACTTAATTTTTAAACGTAATGGTTTTATTAAAAAAGGAAATTCCTGGCGAAAGAGTGAAAAGGATGTTGCAATAATAATTGCATTGCAAAAATCGAGATATAGTAATAACTTTACCTTTGAAGTTGGGATTTGCGTTGATCAATCAAGAGATATTGATAAATTAACGTATTATGCATGTGGAATTTCGTTTAGATTAAATAAAATACCTGGTTTTGATAAAATTAATATAGATGGTGCTCTTGATTTAGATTCTGACAATGCATTTCTTTTCTCGGAAATGATTGTTTTCTTAGAAAGAAATGGTATTAATATTATAAACCTTTTTTTTGATTTATCATATCTTAAGTTATTATATAACGATGATTTCTTTAAGAGTAAAATGATTGATGATATATCTAGGTTAATTTTATCTGAGTGATATTAAGATAATGGCCGGTAACGTATCTGAGGGAAAAATCCTCAAACGAATGAAATGACCATACAGCTTGTTAATCCCGAATATCACCGTTACCCGCATGTAGGTGGTACGCACAAATTTGAGACTGATACTGGGTTACATATGGATATCAAGAGGCTATAAATGAATCTGCAAAAAGAATCTATCGGTTCGATATATGTGAAGTTAAAAAACAGGGGGTAATATGTCTAATATTAATTTTTTTTCTGATCCAAATATAAAACTTAAATACTGTTTGAATGGACTATCAGAACAAACCATTAACTCTTTAGTCCCTTATTCTTTTCCCGGTAAAGATTTTTTTGTTGATTTTTACATGACTAATAACGGCGGCTACCTTGAAGGTGGGGCATTTTATTACAGAGATGTTTTTTATCACATTCATGATGGTGATCATAACTTAATGGAAGTTGAGGGATTTAATTTCATCCCCCAGCATCTTGATGATGACAGCCCTTATATTTTATCTTTGATTGATGTCTGGAAACGTAGAAGGAAATACTCTAATGAAATAAATGACTTTTGTTTGTCTCACTTTCCTTTTGCAGCCGATGCCGGTGATAATGATTACTGGATTGATATTAAAAACGGTTTCGTTAAGTATATTAGATGGGAAAGCGATGACAATCCTAATAATGTGGTAATTATATCCCCATCATTTTATGATTTTTGTATTAATTTGAGGTCAGAGCGAAAGTGAAATAAAGGCTAGTCAATTAAATGCATGGTTAAATTATCAACCCAAACATCAAAATTGCTTCTTGACATAAAATAGAGAGTTTTCATCAGTTCCTCTGGACTTATATCAATAATGCAATTGGATGTTTTACCCAATTCAGAAAAAATAGAAATGAATATACTAACACTTCGCAATCCATTTAATTCCTTTAGTTTCAATATATTGTTTGCAAAATCTACAATTCGTTCAGGAGGATTATCGAAATCACTCCAATCCTCAATATCACCAACAAACTCTTTATCTTCAAATTCAATAAAAAACTCATCATCACTAGATCTAAAATATTCTTTCTTTACCTCTTTAATATTATGATCAATTAACACCTTGAACCCCATATTTTCAATCAACGTTAATCCTTTGAGTTGATTCCTATCTACATCACTAAATTTGAAAGAAACAAGTTGAGAACAATCAAAGTTAAAGTTTATTTTTGCATCGTTATTCATAGTTGATATTTCCGATTATAAATATGAACATATCACTGTTTAGTACTTTTATTGCCTGGAGAAGTTTACTCCGCCATTTTTAGTTTTAGTGCCTTGCTATTGAAATCATTGCCTTTTCTGGCTGCGCTTTCGGCCTATTAAACAACGTTATAACCCACAACTTCCGACGCGCATGTTTGCACCCAGACACGCTACCGCCATGCTGTGACGTCCCTGTCTGCCTGCACCATATCATAGCAGCGACTGACGCCGCTGCCAGTACTCGTTTGTTGCTGAACCGGGGTTTATCGTGGCGCTTTGCCGTTCCGCAGCTTACCTGTGGGACAGCAAAGCGGTTTGTCAGCAGAGAATAAGCGATGAATTCAGTCATTTTTCATCCCACTAATGGAAATTCAGATAGGTGATTTTATGGATGTTTCATTTGCAATTTTTTTGCCAAATAATATAGATATTAATATTCTTAACTGGAAGGAGGTTTATATTGAATGGGGTGAGGAAAAATACTCTCAGGATCCTCAGTTATATAAATGGAATGATTTAATTTCATTTGAATTAGATAAGAACATTCAATCTTATGAAAGATTACTAGGTAAGCATATCTGTTTGAATAGCTATTCTGCATACGTTTTGAAGGGGAGCGCCATTTCTGATTTTGAATGGTGCATCAACAAACACATGGATACAACTAACAATCCAATTCATTTATTATTTAATGATTTTTTAAACCAAATAAATTATTGGGTGGCGTTAACTTTAATTGATTGTGATAAATTTGATGAATTTTATAACATTGATAATAATACAGATGCACTCTCGATTATAAAAGAAAGTTTAGATTGGAGTAATCCCAAAGGAATCGCATTGATAAAAAGTGATAAAAGCTAACGGGACCACGCTAAAAATAGCCGGAAGCGATGACAACGATCCTTCTACCTTTTTACTCTATGCTCTGGTTAGTCACTACAGAGTAATCTCGGTCTCAATAATCAGCCTGCCGCGTTCCACCGTGACGATCGCTGGCATTCCAGTCATAAAGCTCGATGCTTCCAGCCAGCGCCCTTGTACATATAACTACCGAGCATATAAAAAACGGTTTTATTCTTTTTTCTTCACGGCCAGACCTGTTAGCCTGAAAACTCCTCCCGTCCTGATTACACGCCGCGCTATGAATATCGATCTTCGCCAACTGCGTCACTTTATTGCCCTGATTGAGCATCGCAATTTTACGTCGGCGGCACAGGCGATGAAACTGTCCCAATCTGCCTTTAGCCGCAGCATCCAATCGCTGGAACAAACCATCGGCACCCGTCTGATCGATCGCATGAACCAGTTGGAACCCACACCGAAAGGGTTGGTGGTGCTGGAACATGCGCGCCGCCTGATTAATCAGACGCACGATCTATTTAACGATATTCAGCAATTTAATGAGAAAGAAGCGGGCGAAGTAAATTTTGGCTGCGGCCCAGCACCCGCCGCCTGGCTGATGCCACAGGTGATTGGGGCGTTCTCCCGGCTGTACCCTAAAGTGCGGATGGTCTTTCGCGTTGATAACTGGCAGGCGCTGGGCCATCGACTCATGGCCGAAGAACTGGATTTCATTGTGGCAGATATGCGTAATTTTGAATTCGATACCCGCTATCGGGTACAGCCGCTGAGCCAGCATCGTTGGGGATTTTGCTGCCGCAGCGGGCACCCGTTGGCGGCGCAGGAAGCGATTACCGTCGAGCAATTCTTTTCCTACCCGCTGGCGGCAACGATTCGTCCACCCAACCTGCACCGTGCGCTGGTGCAACTGAGCGGTAAGCTGGATATCCGCACCAATATTGAGTGTGAAAATGGCTACAGTCTGCTGGACGTGGTACGCCATTCAGATGCTATCGGGACGACCAATCATTTCAATGAGCCCGATCGGCACGGCATTCATATGTTGAAGATTGCAGGCTTAGACGACAATACCGATGAATTTTATACCCACTACGGCATCATTTATTTGGCGGACGCCCGTCTGTCTCTGCTGGCGCGTAAACTGATCGACGCTTTCGTGCAGGTCGATAGCGACCTGCATGGTACGCCAGCGGCGCTTACAGCGGTGTGATGCTGAACTCGCTGATTTCTTGACGTGAAAATACCGTCCTAAAGCCGAAATAGCCCGGAGCGGGCGTGTTCGGGTAGCTGGCGCGGAAATAGAGCACATCATCGACCCAGAGACGCGTTTCTCGCCGATCCACGTCAATCACGATGCGATAGCGATGATTAGGACGCAGTAAATGCGCGGCATCCGTGTATTCGCCAAGTAGCAGGCGCTCGCCGTGACCGTCGTAGTAACGAAAACGCGTAGTACTGTTCCAATTGCCGCCTATGCCGACATAGTACAGGTTCAAGCTGTCGTATTCGTTGAGTTTGCCGTGCCGGGTAAACAGCTTCGGATTATGCAGGTCGCGCGCGGCCCAAAATTGGTTAAGGTCAGACACGCGGTCGTAAGGACGATCCGCGACCAGAACCTCCCGCGTGAAGGCGATGCGATAGGTGCCTGAGAGCGGCGCATCCAGCCAGATCGTCAACCCGGCAGCGCTCTCCAACGTTAGACGTTCGGACGTACTCTGGATCGCCGTGCGATCGGGATCTTCCTGCTCTACCTGCCAGCGTAGCGGCTGCCCCTCTGAATCGGTGGACCAGATAAGCGCTGAACGGTGGAGCGAAGCAATAATGTCATGTGTGTCGCTTGTCTGCGGCGACAGGAAGAGCGTGTTTTCAGTACAGCTAGGGTCAATCATGATGATGTCCTGTAACGTGCCGCCGAGTGGCAGCATTAAGAAGAAGCGGGAATGTCATCCAGCAAGGCCAGCAGGGCGATGGCGGTTAATCCCCATTGGGCGACGGCGTTGGTCGCCAGATTGGTTGTCGCGGTACTGCCGGACTGTTTATCAATGGTGGAATTGATCACCGGTTCGTTGATGGAGTAGAGCACGTCAGGGGGCGTAAGGCGTCGCTGCGTGAGCGTCGGGTTGGCAATGCCGCCGCTGCCAGCGGTAAATTCTGCCCACGCGCGCTGCGCCAACGCGCGGTCATTCAGTTGCCGTGCGGCAAAAGCGGTCAGCCGGGCATGCCCTTGAGCCAGATTGAGCTTTTTCACCGTCTTGCCAACCCGTGCGCTTAACGCGACCGGATCGTTATACAGCCGACAGTAGTCGAGCCACGCGCGCGTAAAGGCCGGATCGGGCAGCACCTCAACCAACTCGCTACAGATTTCTGTCAGACCAAAGACTGCACTCAAATGAGAAATTTCTACCTGATCCGCAGGTGCGGGAAGGAATCTGCCGGTATCGGGGTCGATGGCGGCGCTACCGGTGAAAAAACCGTGTGGCTGGGCCGCCAGCGTTTGCATGCTGTTGAGCAAGCGTTCGCGCATTGCCGGATTGCCGTGGCGTTCCCAGGCGGTGAGCCAGGCGGCTGCGACCGCCCCCCAGTCGGTGCCGAAACCCAGACTGATATGATTGGGGCTGTCGGGATGCGTCTGGCCGATTTTGCGGCCAGGCAGCACCGCGCTTAGCGTGCGCAGCGCCTCAACCTGTTCATCCATCAGTTCACCGATGCGTTCATCGGCAGTGAGGTAGTAGAGAAAACGGCGGTTGGCGACGGTAGAAATCCGCAACTGTTTGGCGCTGTCGCCCCAGTGGCGGACATTGTGCCGGGAGCCTAGCGGACTAAAGCGCCCCAGATGATGCACGTCAACTTCACCAGTGTGGCGCGTCATGGCTTCCGCCATACGAAACACGTCGGCGCGTCCGCTGTGCAGGAAGTAATACCAGAGCCACAGATCGGTGCTCAGTTCTGAGTTATCCCACGCATAGCCGCCCACATCGTAGCGCCAGACGTGACGGTCGCTGTCATAGGTGTGCATGACATCGCCGAAATCCCAGAAGCCGTACCATTTTCGCTGTTCAACTTCCTGCTGGTAGGCGTCGAAATACGCCCCCAACTGCTTCTCTAGACTGGTACGGGCAGGTGTTGCGGCAGAGGCAGGAGACCACATCGATCCAAACGCCTGTGCGCGGTACAAATCCTGTGAGTTCGCCACCAGCAGCGGTGGTTGCTGCATACGCCGTGCCCGATTCACCAGATTTTCCGCGTCGGGCGTCGCGGGCAGCACATCGATAAACAGTTCGCTGGTGCGCGCTACGCCAACTGCGGAGCCGAAGCCCGGTTCGTAATCCTCATAGGTGATTGCCAGCCCTTCACGCTGTTTGTCATGGGTATCCTGACCCAAGCCATCATGATAAAAACGCATATCCATCGGTTCCGCCAACGGTGACCATAGCCAGAGCGTGACGGTTGCCACGTCGGTGTGAGCCTTGTCGATTTCCAGACAGGCGGGGTAACTCTGCCAGAAATTGCGCAGGCCGAACGCCACGCCGCCTGTTGGCGTGCCGAGATAGCCGACACCTGCCGCCCGTTCACCCGTGGCGGACAGCAGCCAACCCTGTCCGGCCGCTGTGCGTTTGTGGATCTGGAAACCGTCGGGATGGTGCTGGGTCAGGCGGTAACTGCCAAACGCGGGGATGTAATCCAGCCGTTTGCCGACCTCCGGTGAAAAATCTGCGATCGGTGGCGTGCCCTGCCCGGCTAGCTGCGCTGCGATAACGGCTGCACCGGGATCGCGACGTAATCCACTCAGGCCGCGTACCGCTTCACGAAAGAGCCCCCCCTGATCCGAGGCAAAGCGTACATGGCGATCGTGTAGCTCTCCCTGTAGCGGAACGTCGAACGCCAGCCCAAGTCCTTTCAGGCTAAGCTGATCGTCATCGTTGTCATAGAGGAGGGTGTGTACCACGCGCAGCGAATCGGTATTCGCATAGCTATACAGCCGGATAATAAAGGGGATGTGCGTAACCCCCTGTGGTTCGGCGTGATGCGTGCCACGTAGCGCAATCACCGTTCGCTGCGGCCCGCTTTGTTCTACGGTGACCGTGTCGATCACCCCCTGATACGCGTCCTGCGTCAGCGTACTGTCCGTTTCGGCGCCGCGCTGCATGCGCAGCACCAGCCTGCCGTTGGTTAACGCTAGCCGACCATCTCGCCAAATTTCTTCGATCAGGCGAGCGCCTGAGCGTGGAATCACGCAACGAATAGAACCAGTATCGATTGTCCAGCCGCGCTCATGCTCGCTAACCATCTCTGAGCCCGTCGGCACATCCTTAGCAAGGGTCGGCCGCAGCGTCAGGTCGTTTTCTGGCGCGGTATCGCCGCCCAGGGCATGTGCCGACCATTTAATCGAACCGTCTGGCCAACGGGCGAGCGGCCAGCTTTGTAGGTCGTAAACCTGCTGCTGAGTGCCGTGTAACTGGAAATCGCTATCGCTGCGCACCGCCCCCTGCGGCCAGGGAACGCCCCAGGTGACGCCCGTAAACGAGCGGGGGATCTGCCCGTCCAACCAGCGCAGGCTGGCCTGCGGTGCGGCCTCGTCAGTGCGGTTGGAAGCCTCCGCCAGAGGCGCAGCGGCAGAGGTCCAGAACGGTGCCGACAGCGCCAGCAGTGTACTGTCACGCAGGAAGCGTCGGCGTGAATACGTCATCTGCTTCATGACATTACCCCTTGAAGTCGTAACCGACCGATATTCCGACCATGCGCGGTTCGCCAATCACGCCCGTTGTGGCGCTGGAGCCTCTGACGGAGCGGTAGTAGTTCTTATCCAGCGCGTTTTTCACCCACAGCGACACGTTCCAACGGTTGTCGCCCTGCTTGCCGCTCAGCCCGCTAGACAGGTTCAGGACACCATAGGCCGGAATACGATTGCTCTCGGAATCATCGAGCGTGCCATAGGCCCAACTCCGCCATGACCATTGCCCGGAAACCGAGGCTTGCAGATTGTTTGGCGTATCCCACTGATAACGCACACGCGTGTTGTAACTCAGCGTGGGGGATTTGAAGACGCGTTTTCCTGACATATCGCACGAGACGGCGGAGATTTCTGCCGGGCAGCGGGCGTTAGGGAAATTCAGATAGCTGGCATCCAGCAGCGTACCGGCCAGACTGATGCTCAGGCCATCAAGCGGGCGCAGCGTCAACTGAGATTCCCCGCCGCGTGAGCGGAATTTCCCGGCATTAATCAGGTAGCTGGTATCCGTTTCTTCGTCATAGGCGTTATTCTGGAAATCTTCGACGACACTCCAGAACAGCGCAGTATTCCATTCCACTTTGCGCTGTAGCCAGTGTGTTTTGATCCCCAACTCCGCCGAGCGGGTTTTCTCTGGATCGACGTACAGCGAGTCGATCCCCAGTTGCCTTGCAGCCCCGGATGACACATTCAGGCCGCCGGACTTTTCCCCGTAGCCCAGCGTGAGGTAAGGGGTGGCGTTGGGTGCGGCAAACCAGTTCAGGCTAATGGAGCCCGAAGGCAGGTGGTTGGTTTGCGAGAGTGGACCAGAGTCGAAGGTCGCACGGTTCCTGCGGACAAACGTTCCCTCTTTTTTCTCGTAGGTGTGGCGCAGGCCGACAATGACGTCCAGCTTATCGGCAGCGTGCCAGGTTCCACGACCATAGACGGAATAAACGGTGTCATCTAACGTACCAAAGCGCTGAACGTTAATGCCCTGATAGCCATTCCCTACCCACGTTCGCACGCGATTGTCGTTGTAGTAGCGACTGTTTGCCTCGGTATCGAGATTCTCTCCCCAGTAATCGACGCCGAGTGAGTAATCGACCTTATTGCCTTTGGGCGAATCCAGCCAAAAGCTTTGCGACCAGACGCGATCGCGTACATCGGCACCGCTGTCGTGATAGAGCGGAATGTTCCAGTTATCCGCCGTACTGGGCAAGACACGGAAATAGCGCAACGAGGAGAGAGAATTCAGGCTAAATCCACTCTTCAGTCTCCAGTTGGCTTCTACCGAGCCGCCACCTTGTGCGACACGAATGACGTTCTCGTCATCCATAGCGACCTGACGACCACCGACGACCTTGAGGCCGGTTTGTTCTGCGCGAGTGCGAAAGGCGTCGGTTGCACTCACCAGAACCGAAACGGGGCGCTGGGTGGAATCGCTATAGTCGCCAGTGATTCTGAGGTTAAAGCTGTCATTGGGCTGATACAGTAACTGGCCGCGCACGCCGTTATTGGTGCTGCCACCGAGCTTATGGCCGTTTTCGATATTCGTGACGTTTCCGCCGCGTTCGGTTCGTGACAGGTTGATGCGCCCCGCCCAGTGGTCGCTGAGCGGCCCGGATGCCATCAGTTTGGATTGCAGATAGCCGCGTTGTCCGAACGATTGCTCCAGTGAGTATTCGGGGGTGAACGTCGGTTTGCGGGTGCGAATATCAATCGCACCGCCAGTGGTATTAAAGCCATAGGCTGCGCCCTGCGGACCTTTCAATACGCGGGTGCTGTCAATATCCAGCAAATCGTTAGAGATAACGCCGGGGCGGGACAAATAGACACCATCAACAAACAGGCCCACGCTGCCCGACATACCGATGTTGGTGCCGCTCTCGCCACCATCGCCAATCCCACGAATGGTCACGGTAGTGTCCATCACATCGACGGTATCGACATCCAGCCCCGTCACTAGCTGTGACAGCTCCTCAAAGCGATATATCCGCTCTTCTTCGAGCGTTTTGCCGTCGATTACCGATGCCAGCGTGGTCGGTGGCTGAATGGGGGCGCGCTGGGCGTTCACTTTCACGCGTTTTAGTTGGACGGGGGCAGCGGTTGTCGCCTCGGTTCGAGGAACATTATCCGTTGCGGTTTGCGGATCGGCTGCTTGCGTCGTGACGGGGAGCGTTAAAACGCAGCTCATTAAAATGCCTGACGTTATTTTGTGCTGATGTTTTTTTAAATACTGTTGGTGCTTTTTTAAATACATGGCTTCTTCCGAATGTCGTCAATATGCTGCCGATTGCCGTGAATGTCACGGCAATACGTGGGTTATAATTTTTAGGGGAAATAAATTACTGCGTTGCTTTTAGATAAGAATCATCCAGCCATTTATCGACATCAAACGGCTGCCGAATAAGACGCGATTCGTCGGCCAATGTGACCGCGCGTTTTAATTTTGCCACGAAAGCAGCATCCAATTCGGGTGAAAGGCGCTCAGTTAATGGCGGTAATGTATCCCATTCGACGCGTAATATATTTTCCGGGTAACCTGATTGAGTCGCTAATAAGCGAATAAATTCATCTTTATTCTTATTATCGCTAGCCCAATTTGCTGCTTCTCGCTGAACTTTGACTAAGCGTCGTAGAATATCCTCGTTGCCTTTGGCAAATTTCTCATCCACCAGCAGGAAGCCGCTGAGTTGGCCTGCCCCGTTCAAATCGCGACTGGAGAGTGGAATATCGGCCAGCCCTTTATCCCGCAATGAAAGCGTATTGCTACCGCCCCAGGTGGCATCAATTTGCCCGGCAGCTAACGCCGCGCTGGCTGCTGCGAAATCGAGATTGATCAGCTTAACGTCAGACGGTTTCAGGCCTTGTGAATCAAGCGCGCTGACAAAGGAAAGTTCACCTGCCGTTCCACGAAAGATCCCGATGCGTTTGCCTTTTAGGTCGGCAATTTTCTCGATACCAGAGCCTTTTGCCACGGCCAGATAGTGATTGATACCGCGTGACGCCACGGCGATCACCCGGGTATCCAGACCGCGTGAACGGCCGATAATGCTGGCCAAATCACCCAGATAGGCCACATCGACCTGATGGTTACCAAACGCCTCGTTGATGACGGGGCCGGCACCTTTGATGAACGTCCAACGCACGTTGATCCCATCTTTGCTAAACTCGCGCTCCAGCAGTTTCTGACTGTGGATGACGTCGAGCAGGCCACCGCCGCTGGGTTTTGTGCCCGCGCCAATGTCTGGCGCGGCAATACGAATTTCAGTGATCGCTGACGCGATACCTGACCAGGCCATACCCATTGCCAATATGCTGGTCACTAACCATTTTCGTCCTGATGTCGTCATTATTTTTACCCGCCAGTAATGAAATCGATGAATAGAAATTGTGTTATTGCGCCTGTTTCGAACGGCGTCATATCGTTGCAGAACCACATTTAAAGGCTTGGCAATAAACTGACTAATACAAAAAAAGCATTATTATTCTTAATAAATAGCTAAATCAGTATCCATCGTCTATTTCACCGCTATGCAGCGAACGAAAAAAAACTATTCCAACTATGCATTAGCCTGACAGCAATTTTCTCCTTTAGTCTGGGTATCGATTATTAACGCCATCGCCTTATTAAATAAAGAATGGAATGAATATCGATATGCAGATACATACGTTGACTTTATTAAATGGTTGGGAAAAATTGATTATCCCAATCGCTATTTCAGGTGAAATAGTCATTGACGCCTGCAACGTAAAATAGGGCGATAAAGATATATTGTCAGGAGCAACCCATCATGACGGAATTACTCTATGCGGGAGCCGCGCCGATACCTCAGTCCTATTCACCGGAGCCAACGCCGCATGCCAACGCTAAGCAAGTGAACGGCGTAGTGCAGCAGCGCTTATCACAGCTAAATACAGCGGTTTCATCCCGGCCGGAGCGCTGGCTGGCGGTGATGGCGACGTTGCTATTGCATGCGGCGGTGCTGGCGTTGTTCAACGGCGCGGCGACACCGCCGGTTACGGTGCCCGCTCGGCCGCAGCCTGTCAGCGTTGAACTGGTTTCGATGGTTGCAGAGCCCGTGCAGCAAGAGGTCGTTCCGGTTGCCGAACCTGAGACGCCGACGCCACAACCGCAGGAAGAGCCAACGATAACCGAGCCGCTGGTGGATGAAAGTGCATTGCTGCCCCCTGCCCCGGAGAAAAAAATGCCGGAGAAAAAACCTGAACCTGTACTGAAAAAGACGCCGGTGAAAAAGAGCACGCCCGCGCCTAAACCGACGCCGCAGCCCCAGACGGAAACTGCATCGGCAGTGGCACCGATAACGCCTGCGCCAGTAGCGCAAAAGGCGGCGGTACAACCCGTCGACGCGCCGCTAACGCCGCCGCTGGCCAATGCCGACTACCTGCATAACCCTTCGCCATCTTATCCCGACGTGGCGATTAGCCGCGGCTATGAAGGCACGGTGCTGCTAAATGTGCAGGTCCGTGCTGACGGCAAGGTACAAACCATTCGGATTCATCAATCAAGCGGCTATCCGTCGCTGGACGAGGCTGCCAGAGACACCGTGGTGCGTTGGTCTTTCGTTCCAGCGCGGCGCGGCAATCAGCCAGTTAGCGGTTGGGTGGTGGTTCCTGTCGATTTTTCGCTGAACTCATGAGGTATTGGTTATGACGCTCGGACACATTGAACTCTTTTCTGCTGAAGGCGCAGTGGTTCTGTTACTGCTGCTGTTTTCTCTCGTCACCTGGGGACTGGGGTTGCTGAAGTTCATTCAATACCGGCTGTCGCAGCGACGCGATCGGCGTTTCCGTGCAGCTTTCTGGCAGCAGGATGACGTGAGCCAAACGCCAGAAACTAGCGCGAAACAGCCCGGCTCACTGGCTAATTTGGCACTGGCCGCCGTTAAAGCGCCGGAGCGGATTAGCGGCCAGCTTGCTTTGAATATTCATCTTCCCGATCGGGTCGAACGCGCACTGCAACAGCAGATTCAGCGCGAACGCCGCTCGCTGGAAAGCGGGCTGGCGGTGTTGGCGAGTATCGGCAGTACGTCGCCGTTTATCGGCCTGTTTGGCACCGTTTGGGGCATTATGGCGGCGTTGCAGGAGATCGGGCTTTCTGGTTCTGCCAGTCTCGACACTGTGGCGGGGCCGATTGGCAACGCGCTGATCGCCACCGGGATCGGGATTGCGGTCGCGGTGCCTGCGGTGCTGATCTACAACTACTTTTTACGTCGTCTCAAGCTGGCCGTCGCAGATATGGATGACTTCGCCCATGACGTCTACAGCGTGATGCAGGCGAACGATTTTCACGTCAGTACATTTCAGGCTAGCGAGGAGCCATCCTCTGCGGCTTTCTCGGTAAAGAATCTGAGAGAGGTAGTGTGAGATGGCGTTTACCTCGCGTAATGATGACGATGTCATGAGTGAAATGAATATCACACCGCTCGTGGATGTCATGCTGGTATTGCTGGTGGTGTTCATTGTTACTGCGCCGATGCTGACCAATGCCATTCCTATTCAGCTACCGAAAACAGCAGCGGTGGCTCCGGTCGATCGCGCCGATCCGATTGTTATTAGTATTGATGCCGAGCAGCGCGTCTTCATCAATAAAGAAAACCTGGCACGCGAGCAACTGGTGCCACGCTTGCAGCAGGCGAAAGCGGGTAACACCGATTTGGTGGTGCAGGTACAAGCGGACAAAGAGGCCAACTACGGCACGGTAGCGGCGCTGCTAGCCGATGTTGAGCAGGCGGGGATTACGCGTTTATCTCTGCTGACGCAGAAATAACCTAGCCGGATACTGACGCTCATGATGCCCAAATACACACTGCGAATACGTTCCGCTTCTGATGCTTCGCTGTCCACGGGTGCGCTATCGGCGGGATATTCTGCGCTGGCCACGTCGTTGATCACGTCACTGCTCGTGCCAGTGCTGGTATTAGCCGGATGGTGGCTTGCCAGTCGGCACGGGTGGATGTCTGAGCAGATATTGCCTTCGCCGCTGGCGGTCATCGACAGTGCGCGGGATTTTGTTCCCGAAGAACTGATTCACCAGTTGCCAATTAGTCTGATGCGGCTTGCGATTGGTTTTAGCGGCGGCATCGCGCTGGGTCTGGTGCTTGGTAGTCTGTTCGGCCTGAATCGACGCCTGAATGCGCTGTTTATGCCACTCTTCACCGTCATCGCACAGATTCCAACGTTAGCCTGGATACCGCTTTTGATGCTGTCACTCGGTATTGGTGAAGCGCTGAAACTGGTGGTATTGGTGAAATCAGTGACGGTGCCGGTGACGCTTTACACCTGCGCCGGTATTCAACAGACGCCACAAAAGTTGCATGAAATGGCGCGTAGCCTGCGTTTACCGCCTATCGCCTTTCTGCGTTACCTGATCCTGCCCGCAATGCTGCCGTATGTCATGACGGGGGTTCGGCTGGCGTTTTCCACCGGATGGGTGGCGCTGATTGCAGTTGAGTTGCTGGCATCCAGCGAAGGGCTGGGCTACCTGCTGGTACAAAGCCGCCAACTGTTCATGTTGGATCTGGTGTTTGTCTGCATTTTGATCATCGGGATACTAGGGTTTGCCGGGGAACGCGTGCTGCTGAAGCTTGAGCGTCGTTGGATTCACTGGCCTGCACCGGTACTGGGGCGCGATAGCCTGAGCTCTGCGCTACCGAGTTTGTCGCTGACGCCTTGGCTTGCGCCATTGGTTCTGGTTGCGCTGTGGCAGGTTAGCGGCACACGCGAGTGGGTGAATGTGGCTTTTCTTCCTGCGCCGAGTGATGTGATTGGTGCGCTGTGGTCAGGGCTGGTTCAGGGTGGGCTGCTGGCCGACCTGAATGCCAGCCTGCTGCGTGCGTTACAGGGCTTTCTGCTGGGGAGCGGGATCGGTGCGCTGGTGGGGGCATTACTCGGCAACTGGCGCATCGCCGACAGGCTGTTTAATCCGGCGCTATCTGCACTGCGCTGCGTGGCACTATTCGCTTGGCTGCCGCTGATCACGGCCTGGTTCGGTTTAGGGGAGAGCGCCAAAATCGTATTTATCGCCGTGGCCGCGTTCTTTCCCGTGATGCTGGCAACCCGTCAGGGCATTGCCCAGCTTCCCCCCGCGCTGTTGGAAGTCGCGCAGGTTCTGCGCCTTACCTCCACGCAGACGCTGCGCACGCTGGTGTTTCCCAGCGTATTGCCACCACTGTTTTCCGGTTTACGGCTGGCCTTAATGCATGCGTGGACCGGAGCCATTGGCGCAGAGTATTTCATGCCGTCGGGAGAAGGACTGGGCGGCATGATGATCCGTGCACAGCAGTTACTTGAATCCGATCGCATCATGGCCGGGGTCGTACTGATTGCGATCGTGGCCGCGCTCTTTTCCCGCTTGATGACCTTATCTGAACGGCGGTTGACCCGCTGGCGCTTTGCGTGACCGTTAACGGAGGCTCTATGTCCCTGCATTTTCAGCATATTACCAAGTATTTTACCGTCAACGGCGCACCGCTGACGGTGTTACAGGACATCGATCTGTCGCTGCTCACGGGCGAACTGGTTGCAGTCATCGGGGCCAGCGGCTGCGGTAAATCGACGCTGCTGCGTTTGGCCGCCGGGATTGATACCACCGAGCGTGGGCGTATTCTGATTGGCGATCGGTCTGTGCGCGGAATTCCCGACGATGTCAGCCTGGTGTTTCAGGAGCCGCGCCTGTTTCCGTGGCTCACCGTGACGGACAATATTCGCCTCGGCATGCTTAACCTCAACCTTTCCTCTGCGGACGCTACACAACGTATTACTCACTATCTTCAGATGATGGGGCTGGAAGGCTTTGCCGACGCATGGCCGCATCAGCTATCAGGCGGGATGGCGCAGCGCGTAGCGATCGCTCGTGGGCTGGTGTCGACGCCACGAATTCTCTTGCTGGATGAACCTTTCGGCGCGCTGGATGCACTGACCAAACAGCAGTTGCAGGAACGTCTGGCGGAGATTCGCCGACAAACGGATTTGACAATATTGCTGGTGACGCATGACGTGGAAGAAGCCGTTTTTCTGGCCGACAGGGTGGTGGTGATGTCACCCCGACCCGGTCGAATTAGCGCGATTCTGCCAGTCAATTTGGCTTATCCCCGCGACCGAACCAGCACCGCGTTATTGGAACAACGGCAAGCGGTCAGCCAAGCACTGCATCAGGCCTGATAGGTGGGAATATCCGTAAAAATTGAGTTGTTCCAGGCACCTCGCTATCTAATAACGCCGTAGTTAGTGACAATCACTGGCATGCCGGTAATAAAGCCACAGCGGCGTCTAAGATTGATAACAGAGGGCGGTTGGGCTTGCCATAGCAGCAAAACGATAATGCCAGCAACTATCGCCGCTGCTATGATACGGGACAGGCAGACAAGGAAGTCATAGCGCGGCGGTAGCGTGTCCAAGGGCAAAAGGGGGCGGCGGGATGTTCGGGTTACGGACGTACTAAACAGGCCGAAAATGCTTCCTAAAAAGGCCGTGTATCCAATAGAAGAGCACGATAAAAGGCTCGACAGCACTGGGATCACACCTATGATCCTAAGGGCTCTGGTGGATTTACCGACAAGAATTTAGAACAGATAAAAAACGAAAACTCCCCTCTTGATTCAAATGAAAAATCATATGAATGACGCCATCATATTTCTCAGCGAAATGAAGGTGATAATGTTGACAACTCAATTAATTTTAAGAAAGTAACTCGAGAACAACATACGGTTCTCGAACCGTATCGGCATTTATAAGAGGAATGAAATGAGTGAATTTGACATCATCAAAAATTATCTTGAAGGAAATATTTCATCAAAAGATTTTAAAAATGAGATTTATTACAATAAAGATATTGAGTTAGTTTTATCTGAAGAAATAAACATACCTCCATATACCACTTCTGGAAGCATATATATTTATCTTCTTGAAGTTGATTTATTATCACTATCTGGTGAAATAAATGCAAAAGATTTGCTTTCACAGTTCCTTAAGATCAAAGGGGTTGATTTTAAATTCAATGAGGAACATGAAAAAATATACGATGCTATTCTGAAAACGAAGCCATCATGGATTAATATTAGTGGCAATTATTTAAAACATCTTGTCGATAAATTCAAAGGTGTTCAAGGAAGGGAATTAGAGGGATTATTGAAAAATGAAATACACTCATCCTTTAAATTTCTAAAGACAAAACCAAAATGGTTGCAATCTCCTGATTGGCCAATAAATAACAACAGTCCGTTGTTATTTATTGGCCAGATTGATATCTCTAATTTAAAAAATGACGTTTCATTTCTATATGTGTTTTTTGATAAGAAAAACAGAGAGTATATAAACATTGAACAATCAGTGTGATTACGCCAGCAGCAGAACCGTCGCCGAACCAATCGTCACTGTCTATTCTCATCCTAAGAGTGCTAGCAGTAGTACCTATAAGCCTAAATTAAGGTGAGTTATGTTTTATGAGAAATTAAATGACGTAACGTTGATTGTTGATTCAGGAATTTATTTTGAAATAAGAGACTTTTTTCTTTCACAAGACACTATCTCTGCCTGTGAAATAAACATCATTGAAGATAGATATAATGTTTTATTGAAGGGAGAAGGCGATAGAAAATCTTATAACAACATGATTTTTTCATTTGTCAATTTCATTCAATATTCGTACCTAACCTGTTATATAAACAATGTTATTGATGACAAGATTATTTATGAATTAATCACCGCCAATGAAAAAATGAAGGGATTTTATTGTAAGGTAATAATTGAATGCGATTCTTCATAAGTGGATTATTTTAATCTCTTACTATATAAACACTCCTTCTTGAAGAAAAATATATTATGAACGTAATGCCAAACAACGCTATTGTTGTTATTGACATTTCAAACAACACATTGAAAATTAAAGTATCTGGGGATAATCTAAAAGAAAATTTAAAATCACTTGGTTTTACCTGTTTTAAAGAGCTTATGGTAAAAACAGTTGTGGATGAAAAAGAAAAAATAACCATCATAAGTGAATTGGTTAAGATGGATGCTTTATTTTCATTCGGATATGGTTGGTATCCTTCAGAGGTTATGGCTTATTATAAGTGTAATGGCGTTTATTCTGGAAAATACAAAGTTATATCTTGGATAAGTCGCACAGAATATAATATAAGGGAAGAATAAATAGATCTAAACTACCTAAGATTTATAAACAGAAACAGAGAGGTTTAAATGGACAGTGAGGTTTTTGATTTTTATGAAGATGATGAGGGTATCTCAGCAAATATCGTTTTTGACATTTTTAATGAAAATAAGGTTACAGTGATTTATCTAGAATCAAATTCTAGTGATGAAAAAATGGTAAGTGACATTAATTTCATACTAAAAAATCAAGATGCATTTTTTAAATTATCAGAAGAAAAAATAGCTTCATATGTTTATAGCATTTACAAAAATAAGGATGTATCGTTTAAATTGATGAAGATTTATATTTATCCTGACATTGAAAATGAATTTGGTTTTTTATTTAGATGGCGTGGCGATACAGAGCACGGAATAGGTATTAAATTCTCAGGTCTATCAGTTAAAAAAATAGGAAGTTCAGAGATAGCATTTTTATAAAAAAAGCCTAAAGCGATCGCAACAACCCTTCAAATTTTTTATTTTATGCAACCAGCATATTCCCACGTTCTGTCTGAATGGTGATATTACCCAGTATTAGCGACTGACAAGTTAACCTGCTTTACGTCAGTCGATCGCCCGTCGATGTCAGTTCCTCGTTATCCCCCCCACGTAAGGAACAGGGAAATGAGCCAAAACAAGATGATGAATAGAATGAAAAAGGACGAAAAATTCGTTAACGGAATATTCGAAGAAATATTTAATGACAATTTACCTCGCTATGAAAAAACGATAAGTGAAAATAAAAGCAATGGTAACGATGCATATAGAAAAATAAGTATAACATTGTCATCCCTTGATGAAGAAGAAAAAAAATCCGTGTTTGATTTTTTTAAAATAGTATCTATAGATACAGCATCTTTAATATTGGGTACTATTGATGGCACTCACTTCCCTCCTGGTATTGATAATGATTTCAAACTTATTTCGGATGAAGATGAGATACAGGGTGATTTACAGGATATATTTTTAGGGGAAGTGGAAGATAAAGAAATATTTTAATATGGTCGGCCAGAAGCAACCGAAACGACCATTCCGGCTATTTTCCTTCAAACTTACCTCAACCATGGATAATAAAAACAACGAGGGTTAATTGGTGAAAATATCTAACGAATTAATTATATCTTTTGAAAATTTGATAATTGAATTAAATAATAATGGGAAAAATGAAAACGCCAGTTTTTTTATCGATAAATTAGTTAAATTAAAAGATATGAATTTATCACTTAACAATAAGATAAAAACAATGGAAGAACTGTCGCGGTGTAGAGCAATGGCTCAATACGCCAACTTTTCTTATTATGAAGAAAATATGCTGAGTGATCTTATTAAGATGATCAACTCTCAATTAAAAACGTTATAAATTTATATTATAAAAAATTGAATATATAGAGAAAATATACTAATTGGTAGACCATCGCGAAGAACCATACCCTATCCTACCACAGCGTTATCTGGGGATTAGGCAAGTGGGGAAGCGAACAGCGAGTTACGCTATCAGGGACAACGGTACACCGCAGAAATAAATGCAAAGGTTAATAACATGAAGTTAATTACTCTCGATGGCGAGAAACAAAAAACGCCAACTGATATTTATGATTATTTTTCACAGAAATTTGACTTTGGCCCCTACTTTGGAAGAAATTCAGATGCTTTATATGATTTTATGATCCCCATAGATCATGAAGATAAACCCTTAATAGTAGAATGGCGTAATAGTTCTGTTTTTAAGAAAAATTACCCAGATGAATTTGTAAGATTGTTGTCGGTCTTTAATAGAATAGATGAATTCTCTGAATTTAAAGAGGATGTTTTTAAATTTAATCTGTATTAATAATTCACTGATTAGGCGACAAGATGAGATTATCGATACGGGAAATATAGTAACGATGTAGGAATAAATAGAGATGAAGAGTAGACCCTATGAGGTATAACGTGTCATGATATTAAAAGACATATATCTTTATCCAGAGGTTTTGGATTACGGAGAGGAATTAACATATCCGTTCAAAGAGTTAACCAGATCATTATGTAATTATCTTGGCAGAAGGGTAAAACAAGCTAAATATGACACTGCTGGATTTAATAGGGTCTGTTTTATTGGTAAAAAAGATCCGATTGGTGAATCATACGTTAATTCATGTAATGTCCTTGGTGTTGAGATATTTATTGATGAAAATGAATATCGCCATACATTAAAGAGTGAATTAAATAAATATTTCGCTAAGCTTGTCATTAATGGGCTAGATAAGGTTGATGGTCGATACTCTTTGCCCAAGGATCTTATCGTTAATGCGATCGATGAGTTTGAAAGTTCGGGTTTTATAAATGAGTGGGTTTTTAAGCGAAAGAAATTAAAAGGTTATAAATTGACAGGTTTGCTTAAATGCCGATTAACTTTAGATAATTTTTTCATGGACTTCCAAATTATTAATGAAGACAAGGTTGTCTATGAAGAAAACGTCGTAACGGATCACCCCAATGATTTTGTTTTTTATTACCATCTTAATAAATTCAATATCACTGATGATTATGTTGTCGAGGTTGTAAATAAAGCTGATAATGTAATATATTCAAAGCGTTTGACTAACGTCTTAAAGTCATTATAAATAAGCATAAAATTAACTGTAGAACATGACATGAAAAAAAATAAAATTAATTTAGAAGTCAGTGGTGATGGCGATATGGCTTACCTCGTTCTACCAAATCATCCGGGGAAGGGAAAGGCCGGAGTAGCTGTTAAACATATTGCTTTGCGAACAATAATAGAAAATTATCAGGGACCAGAAATATATTTAGACTTTGATAGTAATGGAAATATGATTGGAATGGAATTTTTATTGGATTAAAAAACATAGACAAAAGAAAGAGAGGAAAATGTTAAGTGAAATAAAGGACTGGATCCTATCTAACACTACCCACCACGTTGAAATTAATAGAAATGAGTACACGAGTAGCTTGGTCGTTGATTTCGAAGGTGAAAATAAGATCGCCAAATTTACGGTATGGGATGATAAATCATGTATGTTGGAAATCATGACTATTGACACGGAAAAATACATTATAAATGAAAGAGCGGAACTTTCTGACATAGCCGAAATAATAAAGTCATTCAAGAAATTCAATGACCTCCTAAGGTAGAGTGGACTGACATTGATTTTAATATATTACGGTATAATTATTTTTCCATTGATGAGTATAATGATTAAGTTAACGAAAACAGAGCTATGTAATTTGTCTCTCTCTGATTATTCTATTTCAAGCATGACGTTATCAGAGGATCGCAAAACTGTTGTTTTACATACTGATGGTGCTACTCTTTTTTCTATGAAGGAGGTGAAAGATATCTTTAGGTGTTGCGAGTTAATCATAGCATCCCCTAATGAGATAAAAATTAGCCGATATTATCATGAAGAAGGAAAATGGGTGGATGACATCGTGGGAGAGGTATTAAAGGATGTCTGTGAGCTATTGATTGATGATGATGTTTTTTTACGCGGATTTGGTTTAACTACAGGAATGTGGTTGGAAGTTAAAATTTCAAATCCCACAGAGGTGACTGCAATATTAAATTAACCGCTTAATTAAATCGAAAGGATTATGGATGAAAAACGGGTTACTTATATGGTCAATAAAACAGGTCAAAACCAAGGGGAAATAGCTACACAGATAGTTACAGGTGTGCAACAAGGTGCTAATTAGAGATTGAAATGATGAAACTCAAGGAAGTATTAGGTGTTTACTGGGACAGTATGACTGGCGATGTTAATGGGCAAACTTTTTATTCATATTCTAATGATGTGAATTATTCTCCACCAGAATTCCCTTCAGCTATTTGGCACGATGTGGAGTTAAAATCTCAAAAAATAGTTGGTGACGATTGGGTTGTATGGTTGTGGGATGTTAAATTCAACGCTCATCCGCATGACTGGCTTGATAACACAGAGAAAACATTATTATATTTTATTGAAAATCTGTCAGTAGTGAGTTGGTGTGGGTTAGACGGTTGTTTTTCAGAGCCGCCGGGGTTGTTTGATCCGAATGAAATGTCCGAAGGGGTATACGCGGCAGTTGGTAGTGATAAAATTTTTATTTGTCATACTGATTTCGATGATGAGTATAAAAATCTAGAAAGAGAAGATCTAATAAAATTAAAAGAAATGTTGTGATTTATTCCATTGATTAGTCACTACACATTGACCTCGGTTTTAATAATGTTCCTGCCCCACTCTACCGTAACGGTCACCGGCATCGTTACTATGATGCAGAGGATCTGATAGCGTAAAGGTCTAAGGCCAATATGAATATAGCAATATGAATATAGATAGTGCGATGGTTCTATTAGCTGACATCATAACTGATTCAGAACACAATAATCGAGAGCAAGGTATTGATTTTTATAAATCCGCCATGCGTGTATTGAGAAGTGAAAATTCAAAAAAATCCGAATTAAAGAGTTTACATAGAAATTTTTGCGGATATTTAGCTCATGGGGAGTTTGATAACGCTGAATATCAAAAAATAGTGAGGTTAATTGATTTTTTGGAGTGATATTTAGTTTTTTGGAATATGTTCATTATAAAGCCCTTAAAAACGAGGTTATTATGTTACTGGAGTTAACGGAAATAGAATCTAAGCTGCATGAGAAATTTTCTATTTTTGAAGGGGAGATGGATGATCTAATGATGAAAAAAGGTGGTTTTTCTATTGATGAAGTTCATGCGTTAGAAAAACGGTTAGATATTAAATTACATGATGAATTTAAAAAATTTGTCTTAAATTACAGTCTGGATGATTTTTCCCTAGGTAGTTTTATGTTTGGGGATGGTGGTAATTATCTTGATAAGCTTTTTGAATTAAATAGTAAAAATGATTTAGTTCAGTGGTGGGGGAAGGCTGACCGCCCTAAAAACTTACTTCTTGTTGCCTATAACGATCCTTATTCTATTTTATTGGAAGTAGATTCTGGTCGTATTTATGCGATTACAAATGAATCCGACTTAAATAACATTAAACCCATCTCTTTTGATTTTTGTTTTTTCTTTAGAGGTGTCGGAACCACGTTTTTAAATAAAGTAAACCCTACTGATGTAGAGGGGTTAGTCGGAAGTGAAGATAAGTTTTTTTGGTCTTGCTTATAAATAAAAATCGGAAGGATCATAAGATTGCCTCTGGTTTTTTGCTTACGCCAGCCTCAGTTCGTTGCGGTACAGAGACAAACACTGCCAGTTCCCTCAGGCGACCAAAGGCTGTCAACGCCGACGCTACGCGTAAGGATGGCGAGTGTATAAGTTCACCTAATATCCGCGCCGCTGTAATTAAATTTCACAAATTGCCAAGTCCGCATCAATGCAAGTACAAAGAATAGGGAGAAGAAAGAATCGTCAATTGACGAACACGCCTTATCGTGGCTAGATGGAGGCAGTGCGTAAAAATATGTCAAGTGAAATAAACTTACAAAAATGGTAGGGGTGGGTCAGGGTAACTATGAACGAACAATATTCCGCAATGCGCAGTAACGTCAGTATGCTCGGCAAACTACTCGGCGATACTATCAAGGAAGCACTGGGTGAAAACATCCTTGATAAAGTCGAAACAATCCGCAAGTTGTCAAAGTCATCCCGTGCAGGTAATGAAAAACATCGTCAGGAACTGCTGACTACACTGCAAAACCTGTCTAACGATGAGCTGTTGCCCGTGGCCCGCGCATTTAGCCAGTTCCTTAACCTGACCAATACCGCTGAGCAATATCATACGATTTCACCACACGGCGAAGCAGCGAGTAACCCAGCGCAGCTTTCCAACGCCTTTGAGCGTCTAAAAGAAAATAAAGATCTGACCGAACGCGATATCCGCGACGCGGTAGAATCGCTGTCGATCGAGCTGGTACTGACCGCACACCCGACCGAGATCACCCGCCGGACGCTGATCCACAAACTGGTAGAAGTGAACACCTGCCTTAAGCAGCTCGACCACAACGATTTGGCTGATTATGAGCGCAATCAGATCATGCGCCGTCTGCGCCAGTTGATCGCACAGTCCTGGCATACCGATGAGATCCGCAAAATTCGCCCTACCCCGGTAGATGAAGCCAAATGGGGTTTCGCCGTAGTGGAAAACAGTCTGTGGGAAGGCGTACCTGCATTTTTACGTGAGCTCGATGAGCAGTTGGAACAGGCTTTCGGCTACCGTCTGCCAGTTGACGCCGTACCGGTACGCTTTACCTCCTGGATGGGCGGCGACCGCGACGGTAACCCGAACGTCACAGCAGAAGTGACGCGTCATGTGCTGTTACTCAGCCGCTGGAAAGCCGCCGATCTGTTCCTGCGTGATATTCAGGTACTGGTTTCCGAGCTGTCGATGTCCGAATGTACACCAGATCTGTTAGAGCTGGCCGGTGGCAGCGAGGTACAGGAGCCGTACCGCGCCATCATGAAGTCACTGCGTTCGCAGTTGAGCAGCACGCTGAGCTATCTCGAAGCACGCCTGACGGGTGAAGAACGTCTGCCCCCTAAAGACCTGCTAGTTACCAACGAGCAGCTATGGGAACCGCTCCACGCCTGCTATCAGTCTCTGAAAACCTGCGGCATGGGTATCATCGCCGATGGTCGCCTGCTGGATACGCTGCGCCGCGTGCGCTGCTTCGGTGTACCGTTGGTGCGCATTGATGTCCGTCAGGAGAGTACTCGCCACACCGACGCACTGGCCGAAATTACCCGCTATCTGGGTCTGGGCGATTATGAAAGCTGGTCAGAATCCGATAAGCAAGCCTTCCTGATCCGCGAACTCAGCTCCAAGCGTCCGCTGCTGCCGCGCTACTGGGAACCCAGTGCAGATACCAAAGAAGTGCTGGATACCTGCCGGGTGATCGCGAAAGCGCCACAGGGTTCTATTGCTGCTTACGTTATTTCAATGGCGCGCACGCCTTCCGACGTGCTGGCCGTTCAACTGCTGCTCAAAGAAGCCGGCTGCCCGTTTGCTCTGCCCGTCGCGCCGCTGTTTGAAACACTGGATGACCTGAACAACGCCGACGATGTCATGACGCAGTTGCTAAGCATTGACTGGTATCGCGGCTTTATTCAAGGCAAGCAGATGGTCATGATCGGCTATTCCGACTCTGCGAAAGACGCAGGCGTGATGGCCGCATCCTGGGCGCAGTACCGTGCGCAAGACGCGCTGATCAAAACCTGTGAGAAAGCGGGCATCGCCCTGACGCTATTCCACGGACGCGGGGGTTCCATCGGTCGCGGTGGTGCGCCAGCTCATGCCGCGCTGTTGTCACAACCGCCGGGTAGCCTGAAAGGCGGCCTGCGCGTGACGGAACAGGGCGAGATGATCCGCTTTAAATACGGCCTGCCAGAAGTCACCATCAGCAGCCTGGCGCTGTATACCGGTGCGATTCTGGAAGCGAACCTGCTGCCACCGCCGGAGCCAAAACAAGAATGGCATCAGGTAATGGACGAACTGTCCCGCGTGTCCTGCGATATGTACCGTGGCTACGTGCGCGAAAACCCAGATTTCGTTCCGTACTTCCGCGCCGCTACGCCGGAGCTGGAGCTGGGTAAACTGCCGTTGGGCTCACGCCCGGCCAAACGTCGTCCGAACGGCGGAGTGGAAAGCCTGCGCGCGATCCCGTGGATTTTCGCCTGGACGCAGAACCGTCTGATGCTGCCCGCATGGCTCGGTGCAGGTGCCGCGTTGCAGAAAGTGGTGGATGACGGCAAGCAGGGGCAGTTGGAAGAAATGTGCCGCAACTGGCCGTTCTTCTCGACGCGTATCGGCATGCTGGAGATGGTGTTTGCCAAAGCCGACCTGTGGCTGGCGGAGTATTACGATCAGCGTCTGGTAGAAGAAAAGCTATGGCCATTAGGGAAGCAACTACGCGATCAGTTGGCCGCCGATATCAGCATTGTGCTGGCGATCTCCAACGACGATCACCTGATGGCAGACCTACCGTGGATCGCTGAATCCATCGCACTGCGTAACGTCTACACCGATCCCCTGAACGTGTTGCAGGCAGAACTGCTGCATCGTTCACGTCGACAGGAACAACCGGACGCCGATCTGGAACTGGCGTTGATGGTCACCATCGCGGGTGTCGCAGCGGGTATGCGTAATACGGGTTAATCACCCCGGCAGTAAAAGCTATACAGAAGCAAAAATAAAGGCCGGTCAGTTGACCGGCCTAAAACACATACCCTACGCCAAATACTTATCCTGCAAATAATTCCTCGCACGATTATCCAGCCCATATTCCACTTCAAGCCAGCTATCGATCGAACCATGTCGTTCATAGATCGCCTGCAACGCCGTCACGATGAACTCTTCCTGCACGGAGAGCACATAAGAGAACTGCCCTAGCGCTTTCTCATTCAGCGTTTCCGATAAATGCGCCAGCAACTGCTGACGGAATGGCGTCAGCGTGGTATCTGTGAGCAGGTAATCTTCCATCACGGTCTGTTCATCGGCTCCCAATGCAAACATCACCAGTGCCGAACCGATACCTGTGCGATCTTTCCCCACCGCGCAGTGCTGTACCAGCCCGCCCTCATCTGGCCGTAATAGTAGCGACACCAGTTGCTTATAGGCGGAATTATTGAAGGGCAAACGGCGGTAGAGTTCTAACATAAACGCGCGGGAATCAAATGCCGCCAGTACATCGGACCCCAACGAATCCAGGTTGGCCGTCACCTCGTGGCGTAATGGATTGGCCGGATAAGCGTGATAATTGGCCCCAGTCCACAGTACATCGGGTTTCTGCGCAATTTCATCGGTATCTCGATAGTCCACCACGTGAGAAATCGGCACACCAGCAAGGTGTTCACAATCCGCCGGACTCAGCAGATCCAGCGAACCGGAGCGAAAAAGTTTACCGTGTCGGATAAGCCGCCCGTCAGCAGCCCGGTTACCACCTAAATCACGGAAGTTGATCCCGCCGTCCAGCGGTAATAAAGAGGGATGAAGCAACGTTGATTCGGTCATACATCTCCTTGCGAGGTTGAAAGGCGAGCAAGGCAACCGTATTACACACACAGAGCGCGTCGCAGGTTAACCCAATAAACCAGAACAAGTTATTAAGATAAAGGCTGGCCTCTGCGATGACCAGCCCAAAATAACATCAACTTTTGTGTTTATTCAGCCGCTAACAAACGGCGTGTCGCATCCAACAGCACCTTGATCACATTCGTCTCGGCCAGCTTCATGGTGGCAACATCAGGAATTTCCTGTTGGGTACGATTCACGATAATCCCAGCGATCATACCGGCTTTTAGCCCCTGACTGGCACACATAGTCAGCAGCGTGGCGGATTCCATTTCATAGTTCAGCACCCCCATGCTCTGCCACTCTTCCATCGATCCACGGAAGCGACGCACCACACGTCCAGAGAACGTGTCATAGCGTTCCTGGCCGGGATAGAACGTATCGGAAGACGCCGTAATGCCCACGTGCAACGCGATACCTGACGCCTTCGCCGCATCCACCAGCGCCGTGGTACAGCCGAAATCAGCGACGGCGGGGAATTCCATTGGTGCGAAGTGCAGACTCGCGCCATCAAGACGAACAGCGGCGGTAGTGACCAGAACATCACCGACATTGATACCGGGTTGAATCGCCCCCGTTGTACCGACGCGCAGGAAAGTGCGGATGCCGAGCTGCGCCAGCTCTTCTACCGCGATTGACGTTGACGGCCCACCGATACCGGTCGAGCAGACAATGATTGCCTTACCGTCCAGCTCTGCACGCCAGGAGGTAAATTCACGGTGTGATGCCAGATGTACCGGGTTATCCATCAGGCGAGCAATTTTTTCGACACGTTCAGGATCGCCGGGCACGATAGCCAGCGTCGCGCCCTGTAAATCGTTCTTGACCAGACCAAGATGGAACACATCAGATGTAGACATAACTGCCTCCCGGGCAATCAATTGGGTATTCAGAGAAATCGCGCCGAATGCCTCATCGAACCCGCTTGTCGCAGTCTGTAAGCATCCGTCTAATAAAAGACTTTAGCGCATCATTACGTCTTTTTGAGTGACGCCAGTCACCTATAAAAAAGAAACAATAGTCAACATACATAAAAAACGTGACATAAATCACTTTTTATTGGGTAAGGAATTCATTTTTGCCGATTAATTGTCTTCTAGTGTAGATTCTTTAATCATTGATAGTATTTATCATGACATCCCTCTTTCACATGAAACCCGGCAGACCGATAACAGGAGAGCGCGTAATGAAGACTGATGAACAGACGACCTTCAAACATCTTCCTCAAGGGTTATCCCCGGCGGTAAAACCGCAGGGCTTCTCCATCATTACCACGGATTCTGTCGGTATCGTTGCCAGTGAAACCACCATCCCTTCTCAGGGTGAGCAGCTACCCGCCTATATCGCCAAGCCAACGAACCATGATGGACCACTCCCTATCGTTCTGGTGGTGCAGGAAATTTTCGGCGTTCATCAACACATTCAGGATGTTTGTCGCAGGCTGGCTAAACAGGGCTATATGGCCATCGCCCCAGAGCTGTATTTCCGTCAGGGCGACCCCAGCCAATATAACGACATTCAACAAATCCTGACTGAGCTGGTGCATAAGGTTCCCGATTCACAGGTGCTGTCCGATCTCGATCACAGCGCCAACTGGGCGATTAAGCAGGGCGGCGATGCCAGCAAGCTAGCAATAACGGGGTTCTGTTGGGGCGGACGCATCACCTGGCTCTACGCCGCGCACAATCCACAACTCAAAGCGGCCGTAGCCTGGTACGGCAAATTCACCGGTGAGAAAACGCTGAATAGCCCCAAACATCCGGTCGATATTGCAACGGAATTGGAAGCGCCCGTGTTGGGATTATACGGAGCGAAAGACGAGAGTATTCCGCTGGAAAAAGTGGATATCATGCGACAGGCGCTACGCGCTGCGAACGCGACGGCAGAAATCATCGTCTACCCCGATGCCGGGCATGCTTTTCATGCCGATTATCGCCCTAGCTATCATGAAGAATCCGCACGCGACGGCTGGCAACGGATGCTGGCATGGTTCCAGAAAAACGGTGTAGCGTAGCACCATCACACGTATGTTCTTACCTACGATCTAAAACGCCACCGAACAACGGCGGCGTTTGTGTTTCAGCGTTTTACACCAGCAACCTTAGAACGTCGTCCAGTCACCATTGTTGCCTTGATCTTTCGCAGGCGTCACGGGTGCTAAAGACAGCGTTGGGGTTCGTGTTGGGGTCGATGCATAAGAAGCGGCTTTGCCATTGCCATACGGCAGCAGTTTAAACGCGCTCACCGCTTCCGCCAGAACGGAAGCCTGTGCTTGCAGGGAAAGTGCCGCAGAGGCAGATTCTTCAACCAGAGCCGCATTCTGCTGAGTCGTGGTATCAATTTGTCCCACCGCCAGATTCATCTGGTTAATCCCGTCGCTCTGTTCACGACTGGCCTGTGAGATTTCGCTGATGATCTCATTCACATCCCGAACATAGCCGGTTAATCCGCCCATGGTTTCTTCAGCAGTATCCACCAGCGACATACCTTCCTGAATTTTGTTCACAGAATCGTCGATCAAGTCCTTAATCTCACGCGCGGCCGTCGCACTGCGCTGTGCCAGAGAACGTACTTCGCCTGCCACCACCGCAAAGCCACGTCCTTGCTCACCCGCACGCGCCGCTTCAACCGCCGCGTTCAGTGCCAGAATATTGGTCTGGAAGGCAATGCCGTCGATCACACCAATAATCTCGGCCATACGTTGGGATGAATCACGAATACCGCGCATTTTCTGCGTCACGGACACCATGACATCACCGCTTTGTTTGGCGGCACCAGAGGCTTTATTCGCAATGTCTGTCGCCTGTTGGGTGTTTTCCGCCGTATTTTTAATGGTGGAGGTCAGTTGTTCCATCGAGGCCGCCGTTTCTTCCAGTGAGCTGGCCTGCTCTTCAGTGCGCGATGACAGATCCTGATTACCTGCGGCAATCTGTGAAGCCGCCGTCGAGATCGTTTCCGCTCCGTCACGTACCTGTCCGACAATCGTGCTCAGGCTGGTGTTCATGTGATCCAACGATTGCAGCAGCAATCCCGTTTCATCTTTGCTGGTAACAGTGATGCGTGAGGTCAGGTCGCCCTGCGCTACTCTGTCTGCTACTTGCAAAGCCTGCTGTATCGGCCGGGTTACGCTGCGCGTGATCGACCAGGCAATCAATGCCCCAAATACGGCACCTAACGCCAGAATGAGCAGCAGAATAATACGTGTCTCGCTGTATACCTCAGCCATGGCTTCAATAGAGGTGTCCATCGCATCATCCTGGTAGTTCACTAATTGCTTCACCGCATCACGGTATTGGCGTTGAACCACGTTCAGGTTGTTGTTGAACTCCTCGATCGCCGCTTCCCTATTGCCCGCGACTACTTCGCTAATGATTTTATCGCCAGACTTCAGAAACTCAGTACGAATCGCGCGAATCGCACGTAGCTGGGTGACCGAACGTTCTTCAACAGTTTGACTTTCTAGCTTGTCCAGTAGACGACCAATTTCCTGACGGAATTCATTCACGCGAGTCACGTTTGTCTGGATCTGTTCCTCACCCGAAACCAGCATCAGCCGCTGATACGCCACCAGAATACTCGTGACATTGTCGATGAGATTATTAGCATCCATCGTTTGTGGATAGACGTCTTTGACAATGCCTCTGGCACCGTCCTGAAAGCCGGATAACTTAGACAGGGAAAAAATACTTACGGCAAACAACATCAGAATCAGGATGGAAAATCCAGCCCCCAATCGATAACCAATACGCCAGTTTGCTAAATTCATGTCTCACTCCTTTTAGGTAATGCATAGCAAGGTCAGTTGCGCACATGTCGCAGCGTGATAGACCACAGGGCGGAGAATGGCTGGCTGTCCGAAGGAAAAAGCGGTTTCCTTCTGATATACCAGAGATACCTTGAGGCAGGCATTTTTACGCACGTTCTCAGCATGAGAGGCGCGATCGAAAATCAAATAGTTTTCCTCAGGTGTTGAGGTGCAAAAGTGGCAATAAATCTAACAGTGGTACAAATACGGTTGATAAGACCGCGGAGACGTTATCGAGGTGAAATGATGACCTTCCCTCTCCGTATTCGTGCATCCATAGCCGTTCCTGTGTTATTCGTTTTATCGGCAACTTGTTTCTGAACTTTACAAATTGATCGTTTAAATCATTCAAAAACAGACAATAAATAGATTGTAACTATCAAAAATTAAGTTTCGATCGGAAAAATCACAGGTTAATTCAACAATAATTAACAAAAATAACGCCTCAACCACATCAAATGATAGTCAGACATATTTGATATTAAAAATAAATAGATGGAATATTTCTTAAAAAAGGACAACAAACTGAATAAGCAGGGGAAAAAAACGTATTTACTCTATATACCCTAAATAATTCGAGTTTCAGGACAAAAACGGCAAGGCGTTTTTGAGCAGCGCTTGCGCTGACCCCGAAGGGGTGAGGCCATAAGGCCGAATAACGCGGCAAGGGAAGGACAAATTCGTCGGGAACGAATTTGACCAGCCAACGGCTGGCATCCGGTGAGAGACAGGATGTCTCTCATTTCATCCCGATGAGCTTACTCGGGTAAGTGATTCGGGTGAGTGACAAATCTGCCAAAGGCAGATTTGAACGCTGCTGGCAGCGGCCCCAACGGGGCGAGGTGCACGTAAGTGTACCGAGTAGCGCAGCCAACGCACATGCAACTTGAAGTATGACGGGTATCGCGAGATAACGGAATCAGGGAGGCCATTACCCCCCTGATGAAGCAGACGTCGCGATGCAACGCGGGCAAATTATGGCGGTAAATTTACTCTTTATTTGCCAGCGCCAGCATAGGTGTGCTCATCGGCCTCGCTGCATAAGACTCGGCATTACCGCGGCTATGCGACTGTATTTTAAACGCACTCACCGCTTCCGCCAGCACTGTTGCCTGTGATTGCAGGGACTGTGCCGCAGAAGCCGATTCTTCAACCAGGGCCGCGTTCTGTTGTGTCGTGGTATCAATTTGTCCAATTGCCAGATTCATCTGGTTAATGCCATCACTCTGTTCGCGACTGGCCTGTGAAATCTCACTGATAATGTCGTGTACATCTCTGACGTGAGCCGTTAATCCCCCCATTGTCTCTTCAGCGGTATCGACAAGCCCCATACCTTCACGGATTTTGCCCACGGAATCATCAATTAGAGCCTTGATTTCTCGTGCTGCTGTCGCACTGCGCTGCGCCAGCGAGCGAACTTCTCCTGCCACCACCGCAAAGCCGCGCCCCTGCTCACCGGCACGCGCCGCTTCAACCGCCGCGTTCAGCGCCAGAATGTTGGTCTGGAACGCAATGCCGTCGATCACACCGATGATCTCTGCCATACGCTGGGATGAATCGTGTATCCCACGCATTTTCTGCGTCACGGAAAGCATCACCTCACCGCTTTGTTTCGCCGCACCCGTGGCTTTATTCGCAATCTCCGTCGCCTGTTGGGTGTTTTCCGCGGTATTTTTAATGGTGGATGCCAGTTGCTCCATTGAGGCTGCCGTTTCTTCCAGCGAGCTGGCCTGTTCCTCTGTACGCGATGACAGATCCTGATTCCCTGCCGTGATTTGCGACGCCGCCGTCGAAATCGTTTCCGCGCCGTCACGGACCTGGCCGACAATCGAGCTCAGGCTAGTATTCATACGATCCAACGATTGTAGCAGCAGCCCAGTTTCATCCTTGCTGGTCACCGTGATGTGTGAGGTCAGATCGCCCTGTGCCACTCGGTCTGCAACGTGTAAAGCCTGCTCTATCGGACGGGTAACGCTACGGGTGATCAACCAGGCAATCAGTGCGCCAGCAGCCGCGCCGAGCACCAAAATAAGCAGTAAAATGAGACGCGTACTGCTGTATACGTCTGCCATGGTTTCGACAGACGTATTCATCGCCTCATCCTGGTAATTCACCAACTGTTTCACCGAGTCACGGTAATTGCGCTGAATCACGTTCAGGGTGTCATTGAATTCCGCTATGGCGACGTCGTTATTACCCGCCAACGCATCACTGATTATTTTATCGCCGGACTTGATGAACTCGGCACGAAACCCGCGGACAACCCCCACCTGCTTGCGGGAACGCTCTCCTGAGGCATTGCTTTCCAGATTATCAAGCAGACGGCTAATTTCCTTGCGGTACGCCATAATCCGATCGACATATCCCTGACGCTGTTCCTGACCGGATACCAGCATCATCTGCAAATAAGCGACAAAATGCCCATTCACGTTATCGATGAGCTCATTAGCATCTACCGTTTGTGGATAAACCTCTTTGACGATGTCTCTGGCACCATCCTGAAAACCGGATAGTTTAGACAGAGAAAATAGACTCACAGCAAATAACATCAGAATCAGGACGGCAAACCCGCCTCCCAATCGATAGCCGATACGCCAATTCGCTAAATTCACATCTCACTCCTTTTAGGTAAAGTATAATAATGTCGATGACGCAGAGTTATTGCCTAATAATGTTGCAGGATGGAAAATAATGGCTTTTCGGAAAAATAAACTCTCTTTATAGGTATATAGTTGCTACCTATAAAGTATAATTGGCGGTATATTTTCAACATAACCAATCTATCAAAAATATAAACAACCCCTCCTTGTTCGTGCATCCTGACCTGCATCTATGCCGTTTACCTTATCGGCACAAGATTTCTTAGCTTTATGATTAGGTCATTTAAATATTCAAAACAAGACAGGTTAATTCAGCGAAAAAATATTCATTTATCACGAATAAAATCCCATCAAAAACAAAAAATAAAGCGCGATCGCGTGGCAATTTTATTAAAGTAAAAACACTATATTTAATATGAAGAAGGGAAAAAACCGAAGAAGGAAATAGCAATTTTACGTAGAATTAAAAAACAAAACATGTATTTTATTTACCACTTATACATGAAAAATCAGGGAGCCAATAGACTCCCTGATATCATCGATAATTAACGCTTATTGAGCTTCACGCAGACGCTGTGCTGCCTGAACCATATTTGCCAGAGCCTGACGTGTTTCCGGCCAGCCACGGGTTTTCAGACCACAATCCGGGTTCACCCACAGGCGTTCAGCAGGAATACGCTGTGCCGCTTTCTTCAGCAGAGCTTCCATCCATTCCACGCTCGGTACGTTTGGAGAGTGAATATCGTAGACGCCTGGACCGATTTCATTCGGGTATTCGAACTCTTCAAACGATTCCAACAACTCCATATCGGAGCGAGAGGTTTCAATGGTAATCACGTCCGCATCCAGCGCGGCAATGGAATCCATGATGTCGTTGAACTCGCAATAACACATGTGGGTATGGATCTGCGTATCGTCTTTCGCCACCGCAGCATTCAGACGGAAGGCATCCACAGCCCAGGTCAGATAAGCATCCCAATCCGAGCGGTGCAGCGGCAGACCTTCACGCAGCGCCGGTTCGTCAATCTGGATGATGCCAATGCCTGCGGCTTCCAAATCGGCGACTTCATCACGCAGCGCCAGCGCAATCTGCTTAGCGATGGTTTCACGTGTGACGTCTTCACGCGGGAAAGACCAGCACAGGATCGTCACCGGACCTGTCAGCATGCCTTTCATCGGCTTGTCAGTCAGAGACTGTGCGTATTTCGCCCATTCAACGGTGATTGCTTCTGGACGACTCACATCACCAATGATGACCGGCGGCTTCACGCAGCGAGAACCGTAGCTCTGCACCCAGCCGTTCTGGGTAAAGACAAAGCCATCCAGATGCTCACCGAAATACTCGACCATGTCGTTACGCTCGGCTTCACCGTGCACCAGTACGTCTAGACCCAGACGCTCTTGCTCAACCACAGCTTGCTTGATGTGCTCGGCAATACCAGTGCGGTAGTTATTCCCGTCCAAACGACCCTGTTTGAAATCCAGACGCAGGCCGCGAATTTCGGTGGTTTGTGGGAAAGAACCAATCGTAGTAGTCGGCCATGCTGGCAGATTAAAGCGCTCGCGCTGAGCATCGGCACGCACGGAATACACATTCTGACGCTGGCTGTCCTGTGCGGTGATGGCCGCCAGACGCTGCGCAACAGCGGCGTTATTCACACGGGTAGAAGTGCGGCGAGCGCGAATCGGCGCGCTGTAGGCTTCCAGTGCCTGACCGTTCCCGCTGTTCAGCGCCTGAGACAGCAGTGACAATTCCGCACATTTCTGAATCGCAAAGGCAAACCAGCTCTTCACTTCATCATCCAGACGCACTTCAACACTCAGGTCGATAGGGCTATGCAGCAAAGAGCATGAACTGCCCAGCCACAGATCACGCGTCCCCACCAGCGGTTGCAGGCGCTCAAACCAGCTACTCAGGTCAGCACGCCATACGTTACGGCCGTTAATCACCCCCAGAGACAGCACCCAATTAGCAGGCAGTTGGGCGCTCAGCGTAGCCGCATCGTCCTTACCGTGAACCAGATCGATATGCAGCCCCTGAACCGGCAGCGCTTTGATCGTTTCCAGATTCTGGCTAACGCTATCGAAATAGGTCGTCAGCAGCAATTTCACCTGACCTTGCAGCGCATCGTAAGCCGGTTTAAACGCGGCCAGCCACTCTTGCGGCAGTTCCAGCGCCAGTGCAGGCTCATCGATCTGCACCCACTCAATGCCGCGCTTCGCCAATTCAGCCAGCACCTGCTGGTAAACCGGCAGAATGTCTTGCAGCAGCGACAGGCGGTCAAACTGTTCGCCTTTCACTTTGCCCAGCCACAGGTAGGTCACCGGGCCTAGCAGAACAGGCTTCACTTTATGGCCCAACGCCAATGCTTCATCCACCTCATCCAGCAGTTGCGTCCAGGTCAACTTAAACTGCTGCCCCTGAGTGAATTCTGGCACCATGTAGTGATAGTTCGTGTTAAACCATTTGGTCATTTCTGCCGCAGCGGCAGGCTGACCGGTTGGCGCACGTCCACGACCAATACGGAACAGCGTGTCCAGATCGACCGAGCCGTCTTCATTCTGATGACGCGCAGGTACGTTACCCAGCAGCAGACTCGTGGTCAGCACATGGTCGTACCAGGCGAAATCACCCACCGGCAGCAGATCAACGCCAGCATCCTTCTGTTGTTGCCAATGACGCGCACGCAGCTCACGTCCGACGGTCAGCAACTCTTCCTGTGTCGCGTTACCTGCCCAGTAGCTTTCCTGCGCTTTTTTCAGTTCACGGCGTAGTCCAACGCGCGGAAAACCCAGTGTGTGATTCACAATCGCCATCGTTAATTCCTCATTTAGCCGTCCAGATGTTTACACATCCATAATCCGCAGGTAGTGTAGTAAGCACAAGCGCAATTTATTCACTGTCACTGTGAAGGACTCTCATGATCGAATTCAAACACCTGCGAACGCTGCAAGCACTGCGCAATACCGGATCGTTAGCCGCCGCTGCCGCTGCACTTCACCAAACCCAATCGGCGTTGTCCCACCAGTTCAGCGATCTGGAACAACGCCTTGGGTTCAGGCTATTCGTGCGTAAAAGCCAGCCGCTACGTTTTACGCCTCAGGGAGAAATTCTGTTGCAGTTGGCAGAGCAGGTGTTACCGCAGATCCAGCAGGCATTGCAGGCCTGCCACGAGCCGCACCAAACCACACTGCGTCTGGCCATCGAGTGTCATAGCTGTATTCAGTGGCTGACGCCTGCGCTAGACGAGTTTCATCAGCACTGGCCGCAGGTCGTAATGGATTTTAAATCGGGTGTGACATTCGACCCTCAGCCAGCGCTCCAGCAAGGCGAATTGGATCTGGTCATGACCTCCGACATCATGCCGCGCAGCGGCCTGCACTATTCGCCTCTGTTTGATTTTGAGGTCAGGCTGGTGCTTGCTCCCGAGCATCCACTGGCAAAAAAAGAGAAGATCGAACCGGAGGATTTCAGCACAGAAACTCTGATGATCTATCCGGTACAGCGGCAGCGGTTGGACGTCTGGCGTCACTTTTTACAGCCAGCCGGCGTCAGCCCTGCGCTGAAAAGCGTGGATAACACACTGCTGTTGATTCAGATGGTCGCCGCCCGTATGGGCATCGCCGCGCTACCGCACTGGGTGGTGGAAAGTTTTGAACGCCAAGGACTCATTGTGACCAAATCGCTGGGTGATGGGCTTTGGAGCCGGTTGTACGCCGCCGTCCGCGATGGAGAACAGCGCCAACCAGTGCTTGATGCATTTATTCGTTCGGCGCGTCAGCACGCTTGTGATCATTTACCGTTCGTGAAGGACGCTTCACGACCCAATGCTGGTGTACCCACAGCGAGGACGTAATGATTGCTGTCCCCACGATAAAGCTCAGCCAGTCTGGCGTTTTGTGCCAGATGGCGAAGTTGACCAGTAGCCCAGCCGGCACGTGAAAGTTATTCATTATGCTGAGCGTTCCGGCATCCACCTGGGTTGCGCCATAGTTCCACATAAAATAACCCAGGCCTGAAGCGCCAATCCCCAGCCAGGCCAGTACACCCCACTGCAAGGTTGTGGTGGGTAGCTTAGCCATATTGCCGAAGAGCAGCCACGCGACTATCGTCACGATTGCCGCTCCCAGATAAAACCAGGAAAACGCGCAGTGCTGCGGCACAGGATGAATCTCCATCAGGCGCTTATAGCCAACTTGGCCTGCGGCAAAACACACGTTAGCCACCTGCACCAGCAGGAATCCCCACCAGAAATGCTCACTCACACCGTGATAGTGGATCACGGCTGCGCCGAATACTGCCAGCAGCGCACTCATCGCATAGCCCCAGCGCAAGCGCTGCCGAGCAAGCAGATCGTAAATTAGCGTGACGTACAACGGCGTCATCACTGTGAAGAGTAAAAACTCAGGTACGGTCAGGTACAGGTAAGCCTGGAACACGAACAGGTACATGATACCAAGTTGGCAAGCACCCACTAACATATACAAAAAAATAACGCGCGGCGTGTAGCCCCGCCAACGTAAGAATGGCAAAAAGACTACCGCCGCCGCCGTCAGGCGGAACATCGCAGAAAACCAGCTATCGACCTGACCCGCCAGATATTCGCCAATCAGGCTGAATGAAAATGCCCACAAGATCGTGGTGATAATAAGTAATGGCACGACAGCATCCACTGAGAAAAAAGTATCGCCATTGTAGCGGAGATGGCTGAATGGATTTCAGGCAAAGTGGTTTACATCAGAGCAAATAACAATCAATTGAAAAATAAGCTCAGCGAAGAAAAGATGTGACGTTAAATACCCTTATCCAGATAACACACACGGTTCAATATATTTCATCAATACCGCACGCTACTGAATAAATAGAGCCTCGTTTTGTGAAAAAAGAGGCTCGCTAACTTAATAATTAAATCTGCCATCTGAACCAGGCAAAGAAAACATTACCGTTATTATACGTTCCGGGAATATACGTCGCCTGGAAAGAAAGTTTGCTATAACTTATTGACGCCAAAGGCAACAATACAGGGATCGGGATATAGTTCCAATTATCACGCATCGTGAAACCCGCCGTAAATCCCAGACCCAGTTGAAAATCCTGATCGCGGGTCGGCCGCCAGCGCTTTTCATAACCGTAGCCACCAATAGGCTCCCATTTATTATAGGAGTCTTTGAATGCCATGAGATAAAGCCCGTGCCAATCCCCATCCTGATCCAAGCGGGAAACCCCATAACCTGCGCCCCACGGCCTTTCATTATATCTGTCAGTCTTTTCTTTGTCGTACGTCCAGCGGTTATGCCAGGTGATAGCAGGGACATAAATATCGTGACTCTGCGGCGCATTCCAGGTCGTAGACAGGTTATTTTTACTTCTCTGCCACCAACTTTCATCCTGCTTATTCGACGTAGAATCCACCGCGACGGACGCAGGGTTTTCCATGCTGCCCGTATTATTTATGCTTTCTACTGCGTAACTCGAAAAAGGGATGATGGGTAGTGTAATCAAACTCAACGTGATTAAAGTTCGCTTCAAATGCATATAAGGTTCTCTGTAACAGCGTCACGATTCCATTCAAACAAAGGTGATCCCAACAAAGCTATTCTGATCGTTACCAAAATATATAGTTCAACTTACGTAATCTGCCTATATAAGATAAGAGGAAAACTAAAACAGCCTATTATGAAGGGATAAACAGCAATTGTGCTTAAATAGATAGTGAACTAAGAGTGGGTTTCAGACGTTTCTTAGCTGCAATAACAAGAAACCACCTTATTTGTCGGTGGTTTATATTCTGATGGAGGTAAAACGCAGCATCAATCTCAGATTGGATAGAACCACTGACGTAGCAGGGTTAGATGCCGTCGCCGTATTCAAAGCCACGGTTGATACCGTTGAAATACTGATCCATATCCATCGCAGGTTTATCGCTTTCCGGGCGACCGACGATGCGAGCCGGAACCCCTGCCGCCGTCGTGTGTGGAGGAACGGATTGCAGCACGACAGAGCCGGCACCAATTTTTGCGCCACAGCCGACCTCAATGTTCCCCAGAATTTTAGCGCCTGCGCCAATCATCACACCTTCACGAATTTTAGGGTGACGATCGCCGCTGGTTTTACCCGTACCACCCAGCGTCACAGATTGCAGAATAGAGACATCATTTTCAACCACGGCCGTTTCACCGATCACAATACCTGTTGCATGATCGAGCATGATCCCACAGCCGATTCTCGCCGCCGGGTGGATATCAACGCCGAAAGAAACCGAGATCTGGTTCTGGAAATAGACCGCCAGCGCTTTACGATCCTGCGACCAAAGCCAGTGACCAATGCGGTAAGCCTGTAATGCATGAAACCCTTTCAGGTAAAGCAGTGGTGTCGAGTATTTGTCCACCGCCGGATCGCGCAGGCAGACGGCCTGAATATCACGCGCGGCAGAAACGATCATCTGCGGCTCGGCGTGGTACGCCTCTTCCACCACCTCACGGATCGCAATCGCGGGCATAATCGAATTGGCGAGCTTGTTCGCCAACATGTAGCTCAGTGCGCTACCTAAATTCTCGTGCTTCAGCAATGTGGCATGAAAAAAGCTGGCCAGCATCGGTTCACAGTCCGCAAGATTACGCGCTTCTGTTTTGATATTGGCCCAGACCAGTTTCAGTTCTTCTGTTGACATTGCCTTACTCTCCGAGATACCACACACCACAACGTATATCTGTTCTCAAACGACAGGCTTATAGCCCATCGTTCGTATACAAGAAAATGAAGATACTATGAGCTTCCAGGATTAGGAAGCCCAGCATAGACTTGCCATACTTCTTCAAGTTGCATGTGCGCTGGCTGCGCTACGCGGCACACCTACACATGCCTTACCCAAAGAGTCAACGCTTTACGTTGCCCAAAACGTTAACGTTTTGTCCTGAAACTCGAATGAGTTAGAGCATAGAACGACGTGTTTTACAATTTGGCGGTTTCGTCTTTACGCGTGCGCCCCAACAGGCTCAGCGCTGCCTCTCGGGCGTCTTTCCCACAATACAGAACCTGCCAGAGTTGTTCGGTAATCGGCATTTCAACGCCGTAGCGCTGCGCTAATGCCAGAACCTCTTTCGTATTGCGGTATCCTTCAACAACCTGACCAATGCTATCCTGCGCGCTCTGCACATCCATTCCCTGCCCCAGCATCATGCCAAAGCGTCGGTTACGGGACTGATTATCAGTACAGGTCAGCACCAGATCGCCAAGTCCAGCCATCCCCATAAAGGTGGTAGGGTCCGCCCCCAGTGCCGCGCCAAGCCGGGTCATTTCCGCCAATCCGCGAGTGATCAAGGCGGTTCGTGCGTTAGCACCAAACCCAATGCCGTCAGACATACCGGCACCGATAGCAATGACGTTTTTCACCGCACCGCCCAACTGTACACCGATAAAATCCGGGTTGCTGTAAACACGGAAGCTCTTCCCACAATGCAGCAGTCGTTGTAGATCGTCAGCAAACTCACTGTCCGTTGATGCCAGCGCAATCGCCGTCGGCATGCCAGCGGCTAATTCTTTGGCAAATGTCGGGCCGGACACCACCGCAAGCGGGATGGTTTCACCCAACGCTTCGCGTGCGACATCCTGCAACAGACGCCCTGTTTCCGCTTCCAGCCCTTTGGTCGCCCACACGATACGCGCATCGGCGCGCAAATGAGGTTTCAACTGACGTAAGACATCACCAAACACATGGCTCGGCACGACAACCAACACATTTCTGCTGGCAGCGAGCGCTTGCGCCAAATTAGTTTCCAACTGTAGCGAATCAGGGAAAGGCACATCAGGCAGGAATGCCTGATTACAGCGAGCAGCCTGTAACGCCTGAATGTGCGTAGAGTTGTGGCCCCACAGCACAACTCGATGGCCATTACGCGCCAGCGTAATGGCTAATGCGGTGCCGTATGAACCGGCACCGATGACAGTCATGGAAGCGTCAGACGCGTTCATCAGGCATCCTGATGCTGCACAGCGCCTTCACCTTCACCCTCGGTTTGCTGCTGCAGGTAATTCATGAACAGCGCATCGAAGTTAACCGGTGCCAGGTTCAATTGCGGGAAAGTACCGCGAGAAACCAGGCTGGTGATGCACTCACGCGCATAAGGGAACAGAATGTTCGGGCAGTATGCACCCAGGCAGTGCGCCAGTTGGGTTCCTTCGATACCGCCAACGGTAAAGATACCACCTTGCTGAACTTCACACAGAAACGCAGTTTCTTCACCCAGAGAAGCTGTTACGGTCACGCGCAGTACAACTTCATAGATGTCATCAGCCAGTTGGCTAGAAGCTGTATCCAGATCCAGTTTTACTTCTGGCTGCCATTCCTGCTGAAACACCTGAGGCGCATTCGGCGCTTCAAAAGAGATATCTTTAGTGTAGATACGCTGGATTTGGAAAGCCATTTCTGTGTTGTTTTGTTCAGACATGTTAAGTAATACCCTTTTGTTAGATTTTCTTGACGTCTTCCGTCGTCATAAGTGGGCGGACGTCAGCACATTTCTGTCATTATCGTACTGCAATCAGCCTGTCAGTTATCCTGCCAAGTCGTTGCCATTTTCGCTGTGTACGGCTGATACTCATGGCACGATGCGGATAGTTTTACCACAAACCGTTTTATTTGCCGCGGACTAAAGGCAGATTCTCACCGGTCCAGCCAGCCAAACCATCTTTCAGTACCTGCACACGCTCAAAACCGGCTTTGTGCAAATTCTCGGCCGCTTCGCGTGAAGAGAGGCCGTTGGCGCAGACTACGATAATCGGCTGCGACTTATGTTTTTCAAGTTCACCCACGCTGCCGTTTTTAATGTCGTTCGGCAACAGGTTAAATGCGCTGGCAATATGGCCACGGCGATAGTCGTCACGGTTACGGATATCAACAATGACAGCATCTTCTTTATTAATCAGTCGGATCGCTTCACCGCGAACTACGTCTTTCACGTTCGACAATTTACTCTTCACAGTAAGTACAATTACCGCAACCAACAACGCAACCCAGGCGATGCTCAAAATAGGGTTCTTGCTAACGAATGGCATAATCTCTTGCATGGGGTGTAACGGCTCCCGGATCAGTTAAGCAACAAAAATATAAGGTTCCTGAGTATACCTGCGCGATACGGCAATTACAGCCAGTAAGCCAATATAGCGTATCGAATCTGCGGCGCGCTTTCCATTTATCTATTATTGATACGCATAGACACGCGCCTTTGTGCCATGCTTGTCACGTCTGGAAATAGAAATCAGACAAGAGACAACTGGTAAGCCGCTGTTCATCGTGGAATAATTTATCGATATGAGTAAAAACGCGTTATTTGTACAGAGTCGAGTAGCATGTAGCGCCGATCGCCAGTTATCCGCATTACACAGGCTACTCACCCGCTGCGCCAGCGCGCTCTGCGTTGGCGTTTTGCTGTTGCCCGCGCTCGGCCAGGCGGAAGATAATCAGGCACAGCTTAAAACCCTGCAACAAGATATCGCCGCGAAAGAAAAAAGCGTCCAGCAGCAGCAGCAACAGCGCAGTACCTTAGTTCAGCAGTTGAAAAAGCAGGAGCAGTCCATCTCTCAGGCCAGTCGCCAACTGCATGAAACACGCAATACGCTGTCTACGCTCAATAAAGAATTAACCAGCCTCAGTGCCTCTATCGCAAAACTGCAATCTCAGCAGAATAAGCAACAAACGCTCCTCTCCCGCCAGTTGGATGCCGCCTTTCGACAAGGCCAGCACAGCGCGCTGCAACTCATGCTGAGCGGAGAGGAAAGCCAGCGCAATGAGCGCATTCTCGCTTACTTCGGCTACCTGAATGAAGCGCGACAGAAATCCATCAACGACTTGCAGCAAACCCGCGTGGAACTGGCTAACCAAAAACGTCAGTTGGAACAAAAACAGACGCAGCAAAAAACGCTGTTAAGTGACCAACAGCAGCAACAGCAGACACTGGAGCAGGCGCAGTCCGACCGGAAGAAAACGCTATCAACGCTGGAAAGCTCGTTGGAAAAAGATCAGCAGCAGTTGACGGAGCTGCGCCAGAATGAAACCCGATTGCGCGATCAAATCGCACGCGCCGAGCGGGAAGCGAAAGCCCGCGCCGAACGAGAAGCGCGTGAAGCCGCTAAAGTTCGCGCCAAAGAAGAGCAGGCCAAACGCAGCGGTAGCAGCTACAAACCGACTGAAGGTGAACGCTCACTTATGGCGCGCACCGGCGGTTTAGGGCGACCTTCCGGTCAAGCCATCTGGCCGGTTAACGGACGTATTGAGCACCGTTTCGGCGAGCCGCTACAGGGTGAGCTACGCTGGAAAGGTCTGGTGATTACCGCACCAGAGGGGACTGAAGTGAAAGCCATCGCTGATGGTACGGTGTTGATGGCTGACTGGCTACAGGGCTACGGACTGGTGGTGGTTGTGCAACATGGTAAAGGTGATATGAGCCTGTACGGCTATAACCAAAGCGCATTGGTCTCCGTTGGTGCTCAGGTCAAGGCTGGTCAACCCATCGCATTGGTCGGCACCAGCGGCGGGCAGAGCCAGCCTGGACTGTATTTTGAAATCCGTCGCCAGGGTCAGGCGGTCAATCCACAACCTTGGCTGGGAAGATAGTCTTGTCTTATTTAACCAAAGCACCGTTATTAGCATTGAGTCTGTTCGCGCTTTCTCCTTTGGCACTGGCCGGAAAACTTTCTATCGTCATCGATGATTTCGGCTATCGGCCGCATAATGAGAACCAGATTCTGGCGATGCCTACGGCGATTTCCGTCGCAGTATTACCTAATGCGCCCTATGCCCGTGAAATGGCAACCAAAGCCCACCAGCAAGGGCGCGAAGTGCTAATCCATCTACCGATGGCACCGATGAGCAAGCAACCGCTGGAGCGTGACACGTTACGCCCAGACATGAGCAGTGATGAAATTCAGCGCATTATTCGCCAATCGGTCAATAACGTGCCTTACGCTGTGGGGTTGAATAACCATATGGGCAGCGCGATGACCGCCAGCCTGCCCGGCATGCAAAAAGTCATGCAGGCGTTGAGCGCCTATCAGCTCTATTTCCTCGATAGCATGACCATTGGCAGTAGCCAATCGAGCCAGGCCGCAGCAGGAACCGGCGTCAAAGTCATCAAACGCAAAGTCTTTCTGGATGATTCGCAAAACGAAGCCGAGATTCGTAAACAGTTTACCCGTGCGGTGCAAATCGCTCGTCGTAGCGGTTCCGCTATCGCGATTGGGCATCCTCATCCTTCAACCATCCGTGTCTTACAGCAGATGCTGCCCACGCTGGATGCCGATATTGTCTTAGTGCGTCCTAGCCAGTTGCTGAATGAACCAACGCGGCAATATGAGTCTCAGCCACAGCCGCCAGCCAAACCGCGTAATCCGTTCCGTGGCATACCGCAGTGTCAGGTCAAACAGCCACCGGAACCGGTGAAGAACGATGTGTTCTTCAGGTTGGTGAGTAGCAGCATTCGGGAAAGCGCCCCCGTGCTGTTTATCAAGCACCGCTGGCAGACCTGGATTGCTCCCACCAACGCCGAAACGCACAGGCAACCGTAACGTCAGACGCGTGTTCGCACGGGTTATCCACGGCAGGGTTATGTCTCATCCCAATTGAGAATCACCTTGCCCGATTGACCCGAGCGCATGGCATCGAACCCTTTCTGAAACTCATCAATATGAAAGCGGTGGGTGATAATCGGGGACAAATCCAGCCCAGACTGAATCAGTGCCGACATTTTGTACCAGGTTTCGAACATTTCCCGTCCGTAGATCCCTTTGATGAACAGCCCTTTAAAAATCACCTCTCCCCAGTCAATCGACATTGGTTCGTGCGGAATACCCAGCATGGCGATACGCCCACCGTGATTCATCGCTTTCAACATCGCACGAAAAGCCGATGGCGCGCCCGACATCTCCAACCCAATATCAAACCCCTCGGTCATGCCCAGTTCTATCATCACATCAGCCAGATTTTCCTGAGCCACATTGACGGCGCGCGTTGCCCCCATTTTACTAGCCAACTCCAGACGATACGCATTCACATCGGTAATCACGACATTCCTTGCACCAACGTGACAGCACACCGCCGCCGCCATCATGCCAATCGGCCCCGCTCCGGCAATCAACACATCTTCCCCCACTAAATCGAAGGACAGTGCGGTATGCACCGCGTTGCCGAAGGGATCGAAAATGGCGGCCAGCTCATCAGAAATATTGTCGGGAATGCGAAACGCGTTGTAGGCAGGGATCACCAGATACTCCGCGAATGAACCGGGGCGGTTTACCCCGACGCCAATCGCATTACGGCATAAATGACGCCGCCCGGCACGGCAGTTACGGCAGTAGCCACAGGTAATATGCCCCTCACCAGAAACCCGATCGCCAATATGAAAACCGTTAACTTCCTGACCGATAGCAACGATTTCGCCCACGTACTCATGCCCGACAACCATCGGAACCGGAATAGTCTTCTGCGACCACTCATCCCAGTTATAGATATGCACATCCGTTCCGCATATCGCGCTTTTGCGGATTTTAATCATAATATCGTTATGTCCAAGCTCCGGCGTGGGGGCATCCATCATCCAGATACCTTCTTCCGGCCGCAATTTTGCCAATGCTTTCATGACGGTATCCTCAGATGATCACACCCAAGCGCTTGCCCACGCGGATAAAAGCCTCGACGGCGAATTGGATTTGCTGCGGTGTATGAGCAGCCGACATTTGAGTACGAATACGCGCCTGACCAAGGGGAACAACAGGATAGAAAAAACCCGCGACATAAACACCTTCCCGCTGTAGCGCCTGCGCAAAATTCTGTGCCAACTGCGCCTCGCCTAGCATTACGGGAATAATGGCGTGATCGGCTCCCGCCAGCGTGAACCCCGCGGCGGTCATCTTTTCACGGAACAAACAGGCGTTTGCCCACAGGCGCCCACGTCGCTCTCCGCCATGTTCCAGCAGATCCAGCACCTTGAGTGATGCGGTGACAATGGCAGGCGCGAGCGAGTTGGAAAACAGATAGGGACGAGAACGCTGGCGCAGCCAGTCGATCACCTCGCGTTTGCCCGCCGTATAACCGCCCGATGCACCGCCCAATGCCTTGCCTAACGTGCCGGTGATAATATCGACGCGGCCCATTACCCCACGATGTTCATGCGTCCCGCGCCCATGTTCACCGACAAATCCCACGGCATGGGAATCATCAACCATCACGAGCGCATCATAACGATCGGCCAGATCGCAAATCCCCTGCAAATCCGCAATCACGCCATCCATTGAGAAAACGCCGTCGGTGGCAATCATGATGTGTTTCGCCCCTTCCGCTCTGGCTAGTTGCAGTTGTGCTTCCAGTTGGTTCATATCGTTATTGGCGTAACGGTAGCGTCGCGCCTTCGATAGCCGAACACCGTCAATGATCGAGGCATGGTTAAGCGCATCGGAAATAATCGCATCCTCCGGGCCCACCAGCGTTTCAAACAGCCCGCCATTGGCATCAAAGCAGGAGGAATAGAGAATCACGTCCTCCATTCCCAGAAAATCCGCCAGCTTACGCTCCAGTTGTTTGTGGATATCCTGCGTTCCACAGATAAAGCGCACCGATGCCATGCCGAAGCCGTGGCTGTCCAATCCCGCTTTTGCGGCGGTAATCAGCTCGGGGCTGTCCGCCAGGCCAAGATAATTATTGGCACAGAAATTGAGCAGGCGGTCACTGTCCATCACCTCGATTTCAGCTCGCTGCGCAGAGGTAATGATGCGTTCTTCCTTGAATACACCCTCGGTACGTGCAGCCATGATTTGTGCAGTAAGTCGTTGATAAAAGGCAGCAGGCATCGCGTCACTCTCCCATAAAAAGATCGCTTTATGGTTTTTAAGCTAGCGGATATGGGCAGAAATGCGGGGTAAACAGTCTGAAAATGCTGGCGTCGTCACGGCCTGAATCATCTTAAAAAAACGGGAGCAACACGGGATAAATTAACCTCTGGCTGCTAGCAGTAAAATGAAATGCTATTATAGCGGTCATAAACAGCGTGGGGCGCGGTGCCTCACTGGCAAGATTAACAAAGGTCGCGTCCATGATTATCGTTACTGGCGGAGCCGGTTTTATCGGCAGCAATATCGTAAAAGCTCTGAATAACATCGGCTACCGAGACATTCTGGTTGTCGATAACCTGAAAGACGGCACCAAGTTCGTCAATCTGGTCGATCTGGACATCGCAGATTACGTGGATAAAGAAGATTTCATCGCCAGCATCGTAGCGGGTGACGATCTGGGCGATATCGATGCCGTATTCCATGAAGGTGCTTGCTCTTCCACCACCGAGTGGGATGGCAAATACATGATGGATAACAATTATCAGTATTCCAAAGACGTGCTGCACTACTGTCTCGATCGCAGTATTCCGTTCCTGTATGCCTCTTCTGCTGCGACTTACGGCGGCCGCAACGATAACTTCATCGAAGACCGTCAATACGAACAGCCGCTGAACGTCTATGGCTACTCCAAATTTCTGTTCGATCAGTACGTGCGTGAGATTCTGCCGGAAGCGGAATCTCAGATCTGCGGTTTCCGCTATTTCAACGTCTACGGACCGCGTGAAGGCCACAAAGGCAACATGGCGAGCGTCGCGTTCCACCTGAACAACCAGATTAATCAGGGTGAAAATCCGAAGCTGTTCTCCGGTAGTGAGAGTTTCAAGCGTGACTTCATTTACGTCGGTGATGTCGCCGCCGTCAACCTGTGGTTCTGGCAAAATGGTGTTTCCGGCATCTTCAACTGCGGTACGGGTCGTGCCGAATCCTTCCAGGCTGTCGCTGACGCCACACTGGCCTTCCATAACAAAGGCAACGTGGAATACATCGAATTCCCTGAGAAGCTGAAAGGCCGTTATCAAGCCTATACGCAGGCCGACCTCACTAACTTACGTGCTGCGGGCTACGATAAGCCGTTCAAAACCGTCGCCGAAGGCGTAGCGGAATATATGGCCTGGCTGAACCGTACCGTTTAATCGGATAAGGATTCATAAGCGGTATGAAAATTTTGGTCATCGGCCCTTCCTGGGTCGGCGATATGATGATGTCGCACAGCCTTTATCGCACATTGAAGGCTGAACACCCGGAAGCGGTCATTGACGTGATGGCACCAGCCTGGTGCCGTCCGCTGCTGGCACGGATGCCGGAAGTCAATCAGGCGTTAGCCATGCCGCTAGGTCACGGCGCACTTGAACTGGGCGAACGTCGCCGTCTTGGCGTATCGCTGCGTGATGCGGGCTATGATCGCGCTTACGTGCTGCCCAACTCCTTTAAGTCTGCGCTGGTGCCGTTCTTTGCCAACATTCCGCAGCGCACAGGCTGGCGCGGCGAAATGCGTTACGGGCTGTTGAACGACTTACGCGTGCTGGATAAAGCCGCCTTTCCGCTGATGGTCCAGCGCTACACCGCATTAGCCTATGATCGTAGCCGTATCCGTCGTGCTGAGGACCTACCGCAGCCGCTGCTTTGGCCACAGCTACAGGTCAATCAGGCCGAAATTGCGGACATGACGCAAGCCTTTGATCTCAGCGATACGCGCCCCATCATCGGTTTTTGCCCCGGTGCCGAGTTCGGACCCGCCAAACGCTGGCCGCATTATCACTATGCAGCATTGGCGCAAGCGCTGATTGAACGCGGCTACCAGATAACGTTGTTCGGTTCGGCCAACGATCGTGCAGCCTGTGACGACATCCTTCAAGGGCTGACGGAAGACGCCCGGCAGCATTGCGCCAATCTGGCGGGGAAAACCTCGCTGGAACAGGCGGTGGTGCTCATTGCCGCCTGCCATGCCGTTGTCAGCAATGATTCAGGGCTCATGCACGTTGCCGCCGCGCTCCATCGCCCACTTGTCGCGCTTTATGGCCCGAGTAGCCCCGACTTCACCCCGCCGTTATCTCATCAAGCCGAGGTGATTCGCCTGATTACCGGTTATCACCGAGTGCGTAAAGGGGATGCCGAACAAGGTTATCATCAGAGTTTGATCGACATTCAGCCCGAACGCGTGCTCAGCGCGCTGGATAAGTATCTCATTTCGGAAGGAAGTCTCATTCCGGGAGCAAATGCATGAGAGTGCTGATCGTAAAAACGTCGTCGATGGGTGATGTGCTGCATACGTTGCCAGCCTTGACCGACGCGATGCAGGCTATTCCCGGTATCCAGTTCGACTGGGTGGTTGAAGAAGGCTTTGCACAAATTCCCAGTTGGCACCCTGCGGTTTCCCGTGTTATTCCGGTGGCGATACGCCGCTGGCGCAAAAGTTGGTTCAGTGCCCCGATACGTCAGGAACGTGCAGAGTTTACACGCCAATTACGCCAATACCGCTACGATGCGGTTATCGACGCACAGGGGCTGATTAAAAGCGCACTGCTGGTGACGCGGCTCGCCAACGGGAAGAAACACGGATTGGATTGCAAGAGTGCGCGTGAGCCGCTGGCAAGCTGGTTTTATAACTATCGCCACCCGATAAGCCGTCAACAACATGCCGTAGAACGCGTGCGGGAGCTACTGGCCTCCAGTCTGGGCTATAAGAAACCGACCGAACGCGGTGATTATGCGATTGCCCAGCGCTTCCTCGCCCAATTACCCGTAGATGCCAACCGCTATCTGGTGTTTCTCCATGCTACAACGCGTGATGAAAAGCATTGGCCGGAAGCACACTGGCGTGAACTGATTGCCCTATTGGCTCCGAGTGGGCTGCGCATCAAACTCCCCTGGGGAGCGGAGCATGAGCACCAGCGCGCACTACGGCTGGCGGAAGGCTTTCCACACGTAGAGGTCTTACCACGCCTGACGCTGCAACAGGTCGCCGAGGTGCTCGCGGGCGCTAACGCTGTCGTCTCCGTTGATACCGGGCTTAGCCACCTGACGGCGGCACTGGATCGCCCAAATATCACGCTATATGGACCAACCGATCCAGGGCTGATTGGCGGCTACGGGATGAATCAGGTGGTGGAAATGTCTGAAAGCCAGAAAATGGTGACAATTCCCGCTAGCCTCGTCCATCAGAAATTAGAGAAGCTGATAGTATTACCTGTATCAGGCGAGTGATATCGCTCCCGACTGTGAACAAATACATGCTTAATGAATTAAGGTACGAACTGGGCAAAACGCCCAGTATAAGTTCGGCTGTCGCACTTAACGCCGTCTTCCCCGGCTGTTTACTTACATTAGCCATTATGCCATTTAGTAGCATTCTTGCCGGATGGCTTTTTTATCTCACGGGTTCGCTATCCGTTTTCTATGTCGTGACACACCTAAGAACCGTCATAGTCGCTAAACGACGCTTACTGATTCCACTGTGCCTGCTGGCTATCGGCATAACCAATCTCATTTGGTACTACCACTATTATCAGCCCGACAGCCTTTTCTCTTATGTGTATAACGCCTACAGGACATCTGCACATGCAGGTATTTTGGGCGCATTTATCCTGCTGACGGCCCTACATATCGCGCAACAACAGCAAAAACAGTCGCTCTTCTACATCATAGCAATCTGTATGTTAGCGCTGAGTTATGCGTTCTATCAGTCACTGTTCAGTGGAATGCATCGCATTGGGTTGGCATTTGGTACAGCAACCAGCGCCGCCTATTTTCTTACTTTTATTGGTGCGTTAAGCGCACAGGCGCTGCTGAAGCTCGATTCAACCTATAAGTATTATCTCTATTTGGGGCATTTTCTGTTAGTCACTGTAGCCATTCTACTGACAGAAACCCGGGCAGCCATATTTGTCTATCCTATTGTTGGCGCGACCATTTTACTGTCAGAAGTCAGGCACAATAAACGTTTGTTCATAAAGGCATTCGTCGGTTCAGCGGCAACGCTGCTTCTGTGCTTATTCCTGTTTCAGGATACGATTCATCAACGCGTCAACGACCTATTCAATGACGTACACAGCTACAACATGAATAACAGCAAAACATCAGTGGGTGCACGAATCGCCATGTACCAATCTGGTGTCGAAGCAGGGGAAGACGCATTATTGGGGCAATCTGCCGAACAGCGCGCCGCTCGGATCATTGCACAAGCGGAACAAAAACCGAGCTTAGCCGGTGCAGTCGGGTTTCTGAATGTTCATCTACATAACGAAGTGGTTGATGCCTTTTCTCTTAAAGGGTTACCAGGAGCAATATTGCTAATATTGCTCTATGCCTCCTTATTTTATTTTTCATTTTTTGTTCTACGCAGCCACCTCTCCGCCGCACTGCTTTTTGCCCTGATTATGTATGGGCTTAGCGATGTCATCCTTTATTCACGGGATATGCTCATTGCATGGCTAATGACGTTTTGCCTCGGCACAACGCTGACTGGAAAATGGCTAAAGCCGCCGCAATGATGGTAAAAATTCGCAGAGCTACCTGCGGGTTCTAATCGGCGAGCTTTTTCAATTTTTCTGCGACGGAATGCACGTCGTGAAGACCTTGTGCCGCCATGACCACAAAATCAGCAAAATCTTCTGATGGCGTGATTGACGCGCCATTCATATCGAGAAACACCATAGCCGACGCGGCTGAAGTCCTTTTGTTGGCATCATTAAAACCATGACCACGCGCTATCGAAAGCAACAGAGATGCGGCAAGCACATACAGATCATTCTCATCCTGGTATGTGTGAAGATTCTCAACGCGAGCAACCATGCCCTCCACCAGACCAATATCCCTAAACCCTGCCAAACCACCATATATTTCTAACTGACAGTCGTGAATTGCTATGACCTGCTCAACTGTTAAGAAGAAGATCATTTATCAGCAAGTTCCTTGAACAACGCCTGATTCTTTGGCTTACTCATTACCTTGGCAAGAGAAGCCTCAAATTTAGCCTGCTGCAACTCCGCGAATTGTTCCGCGGTAATGACTACCATATCCGGCGCTGAACGGCGGGTAATCGTCACGGGTTGCTTGACGGCAGTGTCCAGTACACTAGCAAATTTCTGCCGCACATCAGAGAAAGTCAGGGTTAACATAAGCAACTCCTTTAAGCAGCTTTAAATTGATATCAATTAAATTGTACAAGTGAGTTGATAACATGGTCAGTTTACTGCGTCAGACCTATTTCGACAAACGATATCGGGCTCTTAGTCCCTATTGACGATCTCTTTTAATGAGTGCGCAAGAAAACCAATCCCAGTGAAATAGGCCCTAAACACGTTGAGAAAATAGAGAAGTTGTAGAAGCAACAGGTTCAGGCCACATCTGCGCAGCTTCAAGATAACGGTATACTCTTAATTACTACTGTGAGAGGAATGTGGGTTCTAGTACCATATGGTGGTTTAGCAGAATATGTGCTGTAGCAACATAGCGCGATACATTTGCGTACTGCAAATCGCCGTGAAATTTTGGATCATCTCAGTTAACTGGTAGCTGTCGAGCCAGGGGCGGTAGCGTGCCCACAATAAAACAATACCCTTTTGATTATATGAAGGAAAACGAGTGAGTCAACGCATCATCCCTTATCACCGGATTCTTGTGGTAAAGCTCAGATATCATGGCGATATGCTGCTGACCACTCCGCTCATCAGCACGCTGAAAGCAAATTATCCTGACGCTAAAATCGACGTATTACTGTATCAGGATACGATGCCGATTCTCTCCGCAAACCCAGAGATACATCAGCTTTATGGGCTCAAAAGAAAGACCAGCACACTTTTGGAAAAAGTCCGGAATTTCACAGAAATCAGACAGGCGCTTAAGCAGAATAATTACGATCTGATCGTCAATCTGGCTGACCAGTGGCCCATTGCCCTATTGGCCAAATCATTGGGATGTCGCAGTATTGCTCTCGATCGGGGCAATGACCTGAAAGGAAAGATGTGGCGTTCATTTTTCAGTGATTGCGTTCCGCCAATAGGCACGCATATTGTTGAGCAAAATCGCTCTGTACTTTCACCACTTCATCTATCAATACCTCAGCCAAAAGATCGCATGTCACTCTATTATAAAACTGAGGATACAAAACGCGTGTTCAGCCTTGCCCCACGACTACGCGAACAGGCCTACATCGTCATCCAACCGACAGCAAGGCAGGATTTCAAGTGCTGGGACAACGATAAATTTGCAGCCGTCATTGATTATTTGAAAGAGAAAGGGTTAGAGGTTGTCCTGACCTGTGGCCCCTCTCCGGAGGATCTTTGTGTTGTGCAAGATATTCATGCTCAATGCATCCATAAGCCGAATACCTTATTAGCCGGTAAAACCAGCTTTTTAGAACTGGCTGCGCTGATCGATAACGCTGCGCTTTACATTGGTGTCGATTCTGCGCCGATGCACATGGCCGCCGCACTCGATACCCCGCTAGTATGCTTGTTTGGGCCGACAGATCATAAAAAATGGCGACCATGGTCTGGCAACAGCGTTGTTATTTGGGCCGGAGACTATCAACCGATGCCGGAAAGGAAAAATCTCGATAGAAATCAGAAATACCTTTCCTGCATCCCTGCGCAAGATGTCATTCACGCAACGGATAACCTATTGGCGGGTCGTTCTACAAACGAGAAAGCGCAATGAATATTGCCATCTGCCTGTATAAGTATTTCCCTTTCGGCGGACTGCAACGCGATTTTTACAGTATTGCCCAGGCTTGTGTAAAGCTAGGCCACCATGTTCGCGTCTATGTTTTATCATGGCAAGGTGAAAGACCAGATAACCTTGAGATTATCCTTGTACCTGCTGTTGGCATGAGCAATAACCTTCGTAATCAACGTTATAGTGAGTGGGTTCAGCATCATCTCCAACAACATCCTGTCGATCGAGTAGTTGGTTTTAACAAAATGCCAGGACTGGATTTCTACTATGCTGCCGATGTCTGTTATGCAGAGAAAGTCGAGCAAGAGAAAGGGATTATCTACCGCTTAATGCCACGTTACAGGCATTATGCAGCCTTTGAAAAAGCAGTGTTTAAACGCGATAGCCGCACAAAAATGCTGATGTTGACGCAGCGCCAAATCGCGGATTTCAAAAAGCATTACAGCACACAAGACGAGCGTTTCTACATACTGCCACCGGGCATTACGCCTGACCGGAAATACGATCGTCAAGCATCCGATATTCGAAAGACCTTTCGTCGCGCACAAGGCATTGATGACAATGCCATCGTTTTGCTTCAGGTCGGCTCAGACTTTAAACGCAAGGGTGTGGAACGCAGTATTCGAGCTATTGCCAACCTACCTGATGCCCTACGCCAAAAAGTCATTTTTCTCGTCGTCGGGCAAGATAAGCCTAGGCGCTACCAGTCATTGGCCAACCAGTTGGGCATCGGAGATAACGTACATTTCTTTGCAGGCCGCGACGACATTCCATATTTCATGGCGGCAGCCGACCTACTGATGCACCCGGCTTATCAGGAAGCGGCTGGCATTGTATTGCTTGAGGCTATTGCGGCCGGATTACCAATAATAGTTACCGATGTATGTGGCTACGCCTTCTATATCGATAGGGCTCAGGCAGGGGCTGTTATCTCCTCACCTTACCATCAGGCTTCACTGAATAGCGCCTTACATGACGCTCTGAACAAGCCCGAAACATTACCGCGTTGGGCAAGAAATGCTCGCAATTTCGCGGATACTGAAGACATTTACAGTTTGCCGGAAAAAGCCGCCGCACTGATTACGGGTGAATAAAGATGATTGAACTATGCGAACCTTTCGCCTCGTTATGGAAACACAAAGATCCCTTTGTCGAAGTTGAAAAATTAGACGGTGAAGTATTTCGTGCACTGGAGAGTCGTCGAACACTGCGTTTTACGCTAAAAGAAAACTCATATTTTATTAAAATACATCGTGGTACGGCACTCAAAGAAGCGCTAAAGAATTTGGTATCATTCAGGTTGCCAGTACTTGGTGCCGATCGGGAATGGCAAGCGATCCACCGCCTCACGGAACAAGGGGTGGATACAATGAAAGGAGTTGGGTTTGGGCAACGTGGCATCAATCCGCTAAACCGGCATTCCTTCATTATCACTGAAGATCTAAACCCAACCATCAGTTTGGAAGACTACTGCGCCACTTGGCAGGAATCCCCACCCTCCGTAAAAGAGAAGCGACGCCTAATCCAACGGCTCGCAGAGATGGTTAGAAAGATGCATGCTGGCGGCGTTAATCATAGAGATTGTTATATTTGCCATTTCTTACTGCATTTGCCGTATCAACCAACGGATACACAATTTAAAATTTCAGTTATTGACCTACACCGAGCACAAATTCGCGATCGTGTACCTCTGCGCTGGCGTAATAAAGATATTATCGGCCTCTATTTTTCATCGCTTGGCATTGGGCTAACAAAAAAAGATTTACTGTGGTTTTTAAAGATCTACTTTGATCGACAAACGTTGCACAGCACATTGCAACACGAGCAGTCTCTATTTCAACAAGCACGTGTAAAGGCAGAAAAGATTCGCGTGCGAACGGAGCGCAAGGCATTGTAACGCCTTAATCTGATAAAACTTATGAATATACTCTTTGTTGGTGAGGCCACTTCCGGGTTCGGCGGTATAGAAACCGTGCTGAAAAAAGTGACCAGCTTTCTTGAAAATGACGTCGAGACAAAAAACGACTACACCCTGTACTTTCTGTGCCGCGACGATCGTATGGATAAAGCGTGGCTGGCAGGGAAGCGGTTTGTTTGCCATCGCTCCAGCATTAAGATCTCGTTTCTGCGTCGAATGAATCACTCCTGTGCGCTCACTCGTTTCATTAAGCAAAACCAACCCGATGCTGTTATTGCTTTTGATGCACCATCCTGTCGAGTTGCAGCACAAGCGATCCGTTATAGTAAAAAAACGCTGCCTCTGATTTCATGGTTGCATTACTCCCTCGATCATAAAAAACATGCCGAGCAGGTACTGGTTGCGGATTATCACTTAGCCATCAGTTCAGGTATCAAGCAGCAATTAATAAAGCGTGGCGTACCTTCCGAACGAATCTCTGTCATTTTTAATCCGGTCACGCCACAGAGCATCGTCATCCCGCGTCCGGCAAATAAAACCGTCTTTATCTATGTAGGGCGGCTTAAGTTTGAAGGACAAAAGCGTCTCAAAGATATGCTAGATGCTTTTTCTGGGCTCGAAGGTAACTGGGAATGCCATTTTATCGGTGATGGCTCTGACGCAAAAGTGTGCCAGTCCTACGCGCAACAACTGGGTATTACGGATCATTTGCACTGGCACGGCTGGCAAGAAAAGCCGTGGGAATATATTCAGGATAAAATCAAACATGTCTCGGCTTTTGTTATGAGCTCTGCTTTTGAGGGGCTGCCGATGACGTTGCTCGAAGCAATGTCTTATGGAATTTACTGTGTTAGCAGTGATTGTCCATCGGGGCCTGAGGATATTATTAAGAATGGCGTAAATGGACAGCTTTACCCACCCGGAGATACGGCTGCACTAAGGAGTGGTTTGCAGGACGTGGTCGATCAGCAGCTTTTACTGGATGCGAAACAAATTTCAGTATCCATTCACCGTTTCTATGGTGAAACCTATTACAAAGAACTGAAAGCAGTTATCAATGCCGCCATTCACCACCAAGTGATGGAATAATCACCTACTGGATTTCTTATGTATTTCAAAAAAGAAGATGTCATAACGGAAACACTCTGTTTCTCATATATTCCGGTGGCCCCCGATAAAAATCCGTTGAATATTGCATTTGGCACCGATAAAAATTTTCTATTTGGTTGTGCGATTGCGATTACTTCAATACTGCTTAAAAACCCAGAGCAGTCGCTGGCATTTCACATATTTACCGACACATTAAACGAAGATAGCAAAAAACGTTTTCAAACACTCGCCGAGCAATACCACACCACCATTACCTTATATAACGTTAACTGTGAATGGCTCAAACGCCTGCCTAGTACTAAGAATTGGTCATACGCTATTTATTTTCGCTTTCTCGTTACTGACTATTTTTATCAACAACTTGATAAGATCATCTACCTTGATTCAGACATTGTGTGTAACGGTTCGCTGCAAGAACTTGCCGCACTAGATATCAGCCAGCACATTGTCGCCGCCGTAGCGGAAGGCGACAATCTTTGGTGGAAAAAGTGTGCCGACCGCTTGGGAACACCGGCCATCAAGAATGGTTATTTCAATTCAGGCTTCTTATTGATCAATTTAAAAAACTGGCACCAAAATAATATCACAACAAAAACGATAACTATGCTGATGGATAAAGACATCACAGGAAAGATCTCTTACCCAGATCAGGATATTCTTAATATATTACTACCAGGTCATATTCTTTTTCTTGATAAAAAATACAACACTCAATTCAGCATTAATTACGAGTTAAAATGTAAATTTGGTGAACACTATCCTCATCCTATAACGGATAATACAGTTTTCATTCATTATATTGGCCCAACAAAGCCATGGCATGAATGGGCTGAATATCCTAGTACCAAGTTTTTCTATCTTGCTAAAGAATGTTCTCCTTGGGATTCCATTTCTCTTGAGAAGCCAACCACACCTAGTCAACTAAGATATAGTGCAAAACATTATTTAAAGAAAAAAAAATATTCCTTATTTCTTATAAAAATAATAAAATATTTTTATAAGAAACTGGTATCAATCGTAGTAAAATGACAAGGAAATATAATTGAAAATTGCTGCTGTTGTAGTTCTCTATAATTCAAAAATTCTTAATTCCGAGACAATAACAAATTTATTTAAATCACTAAAAAATGATATTGAACTGACCATAGTAATATGGAATAACGGCCCATCAACATTGGAAAAAGAAGATATACAACAGTATCTTGAAAGATGTAAAGAGCAGAATATAAAAAGTGAAATATATCAAGACTGCCGAAATATTTCACTAAGTATGATTTACAACTTTTTTATAGAAAACAATCCTGACAATGATTATTATACAATATTTGATCAAGATACACTGATAAGCAAAGATTTTTTCAAAAATATTTATGATAATAAAAATTACCATGTGATATTACCATTAATTTATTCACCCAATGATGAAACGAAAATAAAAAGCCCTTCATATCCTGACCACAAGCCTTTTCATTATGGAGAATTTAATTTAGGAGACTGTTATGCTATAGGTTCATGTATATCATTCTCATCTCATTTAGTTTCATTAATAAAATCTACAGGAACTAAATGTTTTGATGAAAGATATGCTTTTTATCGTGTAGATACCGAATTTTTTAATAACATAAAGAAATTTAATTCACTCAAGGGAATTTGTGTTGGTAAGACTCTACACCATCTTTCTGAAAAAGATGACCCGCAGAAGATGCATGAATCAAAAAAATTAGAAGTAGGATATGATAAATTATTATCACGGATCTACAATAGAAAAAAAATACTTTTAAAAAATATTATATACTGCATCAATTTAAAGATTAAGTATAAAATAAGTCTCTTAGGTTTTATAAAGTTAATTCAATGTGCCATAACGAAGAAACATCCAAGAACACGGTTCCATATTGCTAATGAAAAAAGTATTTCCAGCAATTTCAAGGATTGAATTAATGAATATTTCTGCAGTTATTGTCACCTATAACAGAAAAGAATCATTAATTAAAACATTACAATACTTTGATGAATTAACATCTCCACCTGAAAGTATTATTATAGTAAACAACAACTCTACAGATGGAACAGAGGATGTAATAAAAACTTGGAATAAAAAAACAAAATATACTAATGTACACCATATTAATTTAAGTGAAAATATAGGTGGGAGCGGTGGTTTTTATGAAGGGATTAAGTATGCATTAAATTTGAATGCGGAATGGATCTGGTTATCTGATGATGACGCATTTCCAGATAAAAATTGTTTCTCATTAATTAGAGATAAAATTAAAAAAATTAAAATTGATAATTATTCCGCTATATGTTGTTCCGTTATCAACAATGGATATATTGATAAAGCACATAGAAGAAGAATTCTAAACCATAAGGTTATATTCAAAAAAGAGAGGAGTGTTCCACTCATTGAGTATAATAAACCAGAATTTGAATTAGATCTGTTTTCCTACGTAGGTACTGTTATTAATGCAGATAAAATAAAAAAAGCAGGCCTAACAGATAAAGATTACTTTATCTGGAATGATGATACGGAGCATTCATGGCGATTAAGTAAAATAGGGAAAATAATATGCATACCTAAAGCAAAAATATATCACGACACTCCGAACCTAACTAACGAAATCACATGGAAAACATTTTATGGCGAACGGAATAAACTTTTCATGTACAAGAAACATGCTTACCTCACCTACCTAAAAATGCTATTCCAATTGAGAAAAAGAATAAGTAAATCAAATATTTCACATGAGAAAGAATTATTAAAATCAGTTCTATATTCCGTGCAAGAAAACAAAAAAGGAATCGATGAAATATATAATCCACGCTGGAGACCATGAATGATTTCTAGGTTGATAAATAATATAAATTCGATTGCTAACCGCATAAAATAATTTAATCAATGAAATTTCCATCATTGATAGAAATTTGAAAATAAAAATAAAATTTGGAATATAAAATCGGAGGTTAAAAAGTGAAGAAAATCGACTATGAATATGACTATTTAATTGTTGGTTCTGGACTTTATGGTGCAGTTTGTGCTTATGAACTAACAAAGTTAGGTAAAAAAGTACTTGTTTTAGAAAAAAGACAACATTTGGGAGGGAATATTTATACTGAACAAAATAATGGGATAAACATCCATAAATACGGAGCACATATCTTTCATACTAATGAAAAAAAGATTTGGGATTATATAAATCAATTCGCAGAATTCAATCGTTTCACTAATTCACCGCTCGCTTCATATAAAGGGAAATTGTATAACCTCCCTTTTAACATGAATACTTTTTATCAAATTTGGGGCACAATTACACCAGAAGAAGCAAAAAATAAAATAGAACAACAAAGGAAAGAAATTTCTCATATCGAACCTAAAAACCTCGAAGAACAAGCAATATCTTTGGTCGGTAGAGATATCTATGAGATTCTCATAAAATCATACACAGAAAAACAATGGGGTCGTAGTGCAAAAGAGCTTCCTGCATTCATAATCAATCGCTTACCTGTTAGATTCACTTATGATAATAACTACTTTTCTGATCGGTACCAGGGAATTCCTATTGGGGGTTATACCTCTATCATAGAAAAAATGCTGGCCAATTCAAAAGTAGTACTTAATACAGATTTCCTTAAAGAAAAAGAACATTACATTAATATAGCAAAAAAAATCATCTATACTGGTCCTATAGATGAATATTATAATTACCAATATGGTAGATTGGCATACCGTACACTTCATTTTCAACATGAAAATCATAATAAAGAGAACTTTCAAGGTAATGCGGTAATCAACTATACTGATGACTCTGTAAAATTTACTCGAATTATCGAACATAAGCATTTTGATGGAGTCAATACTAAACACACGATAATTACTAAAGAATTTCCTTCTGAATGTACACCTAAGGATATACCCTACTACCCTGTGAATGATGAAATGAACATGGAAATTTTTAAAAAATATAGAGAATTATCTAAAAAGGAAGAAAAAGTAATTTTTGGTGGCCGATTAGCTGAATATAAGTATTATGACATGCATCAAGTCATTGCTGCCGCTCTTTACAGAATACATACTAATATAGTAGTGGAATAAGTTTTATATAAATAACTGCGTTGAATAGTAGATCACTTTGAAAGAAACTCAGTTCTATTTTTGCGATCTGATCAATCGTCAAAAACTGATCCTACCCAGCAATAGTGGACACGCGGCTAAGTGAGTAAACTCTCAATCAGAGGTGATTACTCATGACAAAACCAGTACCAATCAGTAAAACGCCCCGTAAACAGTACACGCCCGAATTCCGCGATGAAGCCCTTAAATTGGCTGAGCGTATTGGAATCGCTGCTGCTGCCCGTGAACTCAGCCTGTATGAATCCCAACTCTACAACTGACGGAGTAAACAACACCAGCAGATGAACTCATCACTGCGCGAGAATGAACTGGCTGCCGAAAATGCGCGCCTGAAGCGCCAACTGGAGGAGCGCGATGAAGAACTGGCTAGTCTCCAAAAAGGCCGCGACATACTTCGCGAAGCGCCTGAAATAAAGTATATCTTTATCGAAAAGCATCAGGCAGAGTTCAGCATCAAAACCATTGCTGCGAGCCTGCGCCGTCAGGGGTTGCGGGCGAAAGCCAGCCGTAAATTCAGTCCGGTCAGCTACCGTGAACATGGCCTGCCGGTATCGGAAAACCTGCTGAAGCAGGACTTCATCGCCAGCGGCTCGAACCAGAAGTGGGCAGGTGATATCACGTATCTTCGCACGGATGAGGGCTGGCTGTATCTCGCGGTGGTCATTGACCTGTGGTCACGAGCCGCTATTGGCCAGTTGCGTTACAGATGGCGCTCTGGCGTCGTAAGCGACCGAAAAACGTTATTGTCCATACCGACTGTGGCGGACAGTACTGTTCAGCGGATTACCAGATCCTGCTGAAACGGCATAATCTGCATGGCAGCATGAGTGCAAAGGGTTGTTGCTACGATAACTCCTGTGTGGAAAGTTTTTTCCATTCACTGAAAGTGGAATGCATCCACGGGGAACGCTTTATCAGCCGGGAAATAATGCGAACAACAGTGTTTAATTATATCGAGAGCGATTACAATCGGTGGCGACGTCACAGTGCTTGTGGCAGTCTCAGCCCGGAACAATTTGAAAACCAGAACCTCGCTTAGGGCTGTGTCCACATTACGTGGGTAGGATCAGCCGTTTCATGTGGTAGTTACTGGACAAAATTCGCCATTTTATAGGAACAGTAAATCCCTTTCCCGACTCCAGCCATGGAAAGGAAAAAGTGTAATGCTATTCGGCGCAGTTATTTATCTATAACTATTTTTTACAAAAAGCAATTACCATTTATCAGGATGTTTTATATATATTATGAATATTTGTTATTACAACTGGAGCAACGTCAGAGAAAGAAACATTCGTGGTGGTGGAGTAGATGTTTACCAAAGAAATATCCTCAAGAATTCATCATTAATTGATGGTGAGGTTTTTTTTATTTCCTCAGGGTGCTCATTCACCCCCCCTTTTAAAAAACCTTTTTTCGTCAAGGATGGAAACTGTGCAGTAATTTATAATTCAAATACTATTGCGCCAGCATCTTTCGCTTTCGCTTCTCCGGAACAACTTGAAGCACCAGACACAGAGAAGGTATTTATTTCTACCTTAGCCTCTTTTGGAAAAATTGATATTTTACACTTTAACAACCTAGAAGGCATTCCTGTTAGAACGCTAAAAATAATAAAAGAAAAATTCCCAAAAATAAAAATCGTATTATCCTTACATAACTATTATACTCTCTGCCCTCAAGTAGACCTCTTTTTTGCTAACGATCAAAATTGTATTAATTACGATAACGGAAAAAGATGCCTTAAGTGCGCCAAACGAAAAAGCGCCACATTAGTAAAAAGTCATTATTATGTAGGGGGGGTATTAGATAAATTCAACATTAAGGAAAATGATATTGCATCCCGAATAATACATAAAATCACAAGAAAAACAGTAAGCACATTATTCAAGAAAAAAGTAAGAAACGAGAGAGGAATTACAGAAAATGAAATGAATTCTCAACGTAGAGATTACTTCATAGACTCTATAAATAAATACGTTGATCTTATCATTCCTGTTTCTAAAAGAGTAGAAGAGATATTTATAAGGCACGGAATTAACGGAAAAAAAAGTAAAGTCATTTACATCGGGACAGCACATAGTAGTTTTTTCAATAACAGTAAAGAAAGAGCTTTTCTTGATTTTTCAAAAAACAAGAAGATTACCTTATGTTATTTAGGATACATGAGGAAATCTAAAGGTTTCCCTTTTCTTTTAGAAGCTTTAGGGAAACTTGATCAGCGTATTGCTAAAAACATTAACTTGGTCATCGCTGCAAAAAAGGATAATGAATATTTACCAATGCTCTATGAAGTAGCTAAGTCATTTAATAAAATTGAATACCACGATGGTTACACTCATGACAATCTGTCTGATATTTTAAAAAATGTTGATCTCGGAATAGTTCCTCCTATTTGGGAAGATAACTTACCACAAGTTGCAATAGAAATGCATTGTCGTCACATTCCAATATTGACGAGTGATCTTGGCGGAGCAAGTGAATTACATAATAGAAATAAATATTTTACGTTTCGTTCTGGGGATGCATCCTCTTTCAACGAAAAATTAATATTTTTGCTTTCCAACTTCAATAATATTGATTTAAATTACTTTGAAAACTCACTTACACCTATTTCACTGAAAGAGCACTTACACATATTAAATAATGAGTACATGACCCTCATTAATAATAAATGATTTTTATAACAATCTTAATAAATTAACGTTCTATCCAAAAAAACTCTAATCTTGAAGTAGTTAAATAGAAAAGGCCTATACCTTTCTATTTAATTGGATAGTTATGGTTATTACTTATAATCTTACCTCCATGAACTCGACAAAATTACTCCAGAGATCAATAATAGTAGGTATTATGTTACAAACTCTCTACACCATTATCCTGTACCTCATCCAGCCGTTGATTTGGCTTCGCCTGTGGCTTCGTGGCCGCAAAGCGCCTGCTTATCGTCGGCGTTGGGGTGAACGCTACGGTTTTTGTGCTGAGAAGGTCAAACCAGACGGTATCATGCTGCATTCGGTCTCGGTGGGTGAAACGTTGGCCGCTATTCCTTTAGTTAGAGCGCTGCGTCATCGCTATCCCAATCTACCGATCACAGTAACAACAATGACACCTACTGGCTCTGAGCGTGTGCGTTCCGCTTTTGGCGATACGGTCTATCATGTTTATCTGCCTTATGATTTACCCTGTGCCCTAAAGCGTTTTTTTAATCAGGTTCGTCCGAAAATCGTCATCATTATGGAAACCGAACTATGGCCAAATTTGATCGCGGAACTGCATAAACGCGAAATTCCCCTGGTCATTGCAAATGCTCGGTTATCAGAACGCTCTGCGACGGGTTACAAAAAGATCGGCAAGCTCATGCGCCATATTTTGCAGCGAATCACACTCGTCGCTGCACAGAATCAGGAAGATGGGAATCGATTTATCGATCTTGGGCTGAAACGCTCCAGCCTGAAAGTGACCGGAAGTCTCAAGTTTGATATCTCTGTTACGCCGGAATTGGCTGCTAGAGCGGTTACATTACGCCGACAATGGGCACCACACCGTCCAGTATGGATAGCGACCAGTACACATGAAGGTGAAGAAGAAATCGTTCTGGCCGCTCACCGACAGTTGCTTGGCACTTACCCCGACTTATTACTGATTCTTGTTCCTCGCCACCCGGAACGTTTCTCTACCACACAGGTGTTAGCAGAAAATTTGGGATTCACCTACACGCTGCGCAGCAGTGGTGAACAGCCTCCGGCGAACACTCAAGTGGTAATTGGTGACACAATGGGCGAACTGATGCTGTTGTACGGCATCGCCGATCTGGCTTTTGTCGGTGGAAGTTTGGTTGAGCGAGGCGGGCATAATCCGTTAGAGGCGGCAGCGCATGCTATCCCGGTATTAATGGGGCCACACACGTTCAATTTCAAAGATATCTGCAACAAACTAGACCAGGCTGACGGGCTGATTACCGTCACCGATGCAGACTCACTTGGAAAAGAAGTAGGAAAACTGCTCGCTGACGAAGATTATCGCCTCTACTATGGTCGACACGCCGTAGAAGTATTACACCAAAATCAGGGTGCACTACAGATGCTGCTAACGCTATTGGAGCCTTATTTGCCCCAGCGGACACAGTGAAGCCGTTATCGAGATTGTGAATAAAGGGCTGATATGATGACAACCAAAGCGATTTATCCCGGAACGTTCGATCCGCTAACCAATGGTCATTTGGATCTGCTGACGCGTGCATCACGACTGTTCGACCATGTGGTGCTGGCCATCGCTGCCAGCCCGAGCAAACATACACTTTTCACTCTGGATGAACGCGTGGCGCTGGCAAAGGGTGCGACGCAGCATTTATCCAGCGTCGACGTAGTCGGTTTCAGCGATCTTATGGTGCACTTCGCACAACAGCAAAAAGCCAATATTCTTGTGCGTGGTTTGCGAGCCGTTGCCGATTTCGAATATGAACTCCAGCTCGCAAAAATGAATCACCACCTGATGCCTACTCTCGAAAGCGTGTTCCTGATGCCATCAGAAGAGTGGTCGTTTATTTCATCTTCTCTGGTCAAAGAAGTGGCTCGTCACGGTGGTGACGTATCGCATTTTCTTCCCGATGCGGTTGGCTCGGCGCTTAAGCAAAAACTGGCGCAGGGTAAGTAATCGATAATCCGGCGGATGGGTAACGTTCCTCCGCCGGAAAAAGCAGTGTGATTAACGCGCCAATGTACCGCATAGATAACGAAACCACCACAGTGGACGCCACCATGTATTTAGTGGAGGCAATGTCGCTGGCATTACGTTGTTACGGTATTTAATTTCCCAGGTAAAGTTGAGGAAAATACGGCTCTGCCCATACTCATAACCGAACAAGCTACACTCTTGCTTCTTACGCTTATCAATCGGCGTATTGGCGGAAAGGTCGCGCTGTAACGTATGGTAACTCTCTTCCCGATCCACTTCCCGTTCAAAACAACGGATGCTCTTCGGTAAATAATGTTGGCGCGAACCCTGGTACTTTTGGTACTTAACGAAGCGGAAATCTTCTGAGCCATAATTTCCGGAAAATTCCTCATCGTAGCCAAAGAAACGCATAAAGCGTGCACGCGACATAAAGAACGTGTTCGGATGACCATAATACCTGTCGCCAACGTTACACACTTTCCCGCGTTTTTTGATGCCGTTTTCACGACTTTCCCGATAGATTTTGTAGAAATTACGGCTAGGGTTACGGCAATTGATCAGATAGCGGAATGAGGACTCCGGCAACTCGTGGTCAAGATCGGTGATGAATATTTTGTCAGACTTGGCGTAGGTCACCCCTAAATTGCGCGCACCAGCCTGATTCCATGGAATATCTTCATTAATACGCAGCCAGGTGATGTTCAGATCAAACGAGCCAATGTCGTACTTAATCGGTGAACCGTCATCGACAATCACGAACTCTACCGCAGTTCTGATATCTTCCGGCAACTGCTCATACAGCCGCAGCAATGAAAATACGGAATCCATATTGTCCTGATTGCAGTAAAAGTGCGTAACGTAGGTTAACTTTATATGCTGCTTATCAAGCGAATACCGTGCAGCAGTAGAGTACTTATGGTTCACCGATAAAATCCTCAGTTTTGTAATCTTGTTGATGCTTTTCCAGATTCGCCCTTAAAACGGCAAGTCTGGCGTTATTTTTATCCAAAATCACTTCTGACAACGGCGGCAAAAGAACGTGCTACGCTGCCCATGTTTCGCGGTTTCTATTGGTGTCCCACAGGTCCGGCAAGGTTCACCGCTGCGGCCATAGACCCGTAACTCCTGCGCGAAATAACCTGGCTTGCCATCTGATTGCAAAAAGTCACGCAGCGTCGTACCACCCTGCTCAATCGAAAGCTGTAACACCTGCTTAATCACACGAACCAATACGGCTGCATCGTTTTCATTTAACGATCCGGCGGTTCTGTCAGGATGGATGCCAGCAGCGAACAGCGATTCACTCGCGTAAATATTACCTACGCCAACCACCACTTTGTTATCCATAATCCACTGCTTGATTGCTGTTTTTTTACCGCGTGACGCCTGATAGAGATAATCTGCAGAGAATTCCGCCTCTAACGGCTCGGGCCCCAGATGCGCCAATACCGAGCAGGTTTCTAGATTATCCGTCCACAGCCAAGCGCCAAAACGCCGGGGATCGGTGTAACGCAATACCTTGCCGCTATCCATCACCAAATCAACATGATCGTGCTTTTCAGGTTCGGCATATTCTGGCAACACCCGCAGGCTGCCAGACATACCGAGGTGCACGATAATCCAGCCACGCGTGAGTTCAATCAGCAGATATTTTGCCCGCCGACGCACACTGAGCACTGGCTCATCGCTCAGTGAGAGGATCTCAGCCGATACCGGCCAGCGCAGGCGCGCGTTCCTCACTTCCGCATAAAGAATGGCGTGACCGACAAGATACGGTGAAATTCCCCGACGACTGGTTTCAACCTCAGGCAATTCAGGCATGTGTGTCTCCTGATAAAGGTGGCTACATTCGCATAAACAACAGGATATCATCAGTGACGACCCGCAAGACAGAGGGTGTGGCGGGAAACAAAGCCACCACTGACATATTTTACCCACAGCAGTTAAAACAAATCAGTGAAGACAAGTCGACACGTGCCTGACAGGCAACTGCCAAAAAAAAACCCAGCCTTAGCTGGGTTTTTTATAAAGGAGCAAAAATTACTTAATTTTAGCTTCTTTGTACAGAACGTGTTGACGGACAACTGGATCGAATTTCTTCAGTTCCAATTTTTCCGGCTTAGTACGTTTGTTCTTCGTAGTGGTATAGAAGTGACCAGTACCAGCAGAAGAAACAAGCTTGATCTTCTCGCGAACACCCTTAGCCATGATTCAGTTCCTTAATACTTTTCACCACGGGCACGCAGATCGGCCAAAACCGTCTCAATACCCTTCTTGTCAATAACACGCATACCTTTAGCAGATACACGCAGTGTTACAAAGCGCTTCTCGCCTTCAACCCAAAAACGGTGTGAATGCAGGTTCGGCAGAAAACGGCGTTTGGTCGCATTCAGTGCGTGGGAACGGTTGTTCCCGGCCACCGGACGCTTGCCAGTAACTTGGCAGACTCGGGACATGTCTATTCTCCAAAAATCAAATCAGCTCGAGCTTCGTATAGGGTTTGGCCGCCTCGTCAGGCTTTAGAGCCCATCTCAGCAACTTCACTGAAAAGACTCTGTCATCAGGATAAACCTGCTGAGATAGGCTCTTAACGCCACACCCAAGATTCTCAAAGGTGGCGTAGTATACGCTCTGAAGCGTAAGTGCTCAAGTCCCGAACAGCTAAAGATCCCACTGGATCGTGGAAATATCTGTTAAATCCAGCCACGCTCGGCAAAAGAAACGTATTCACCATGCCCAATGACTAAATGATCGAGCACGCGGATCTCCATTAACAGGCACGCTTTGACAATCTGTTCGGTTATCGCACGGTCAGCCTGACTCGGCTCCGCTTTTCCCGACGGGTGATTATGCGCCAAAATCAGCGCGGCGGCATTCGCCTTTAGCGCTTCACGCACAATTTCACGCGGGTGTACTTCCACGCTGCTAATCGTACCAACAAACATCTCCTGATGGCGAATAACATGATGCTGATTATCCAAAAACAGGACTAAAAAAACTTCGCGCTCACGTCGTGACAGTAGCAACTGCAAATATTGACCGGTCGCTTCTGGGTTTAGCATCGCATCCTCTTTCGCCAAGCGAGAGAAAAACAACCGCCGCGACAGCTCTGCGATCGCCTTAAGCTGCGTATATTTTGATATTCCTACACCTCTGGCGCTGTGAAACGCAGACTGATCGGCCATCATCAGTTGATAGAGCGACCCAAACTGCGCCAGTAATCCCTCTGCCAACTGCATCACATGCACACCGGGTAGCCCTGTGCGTAGAAAAATCGCCAGCAGTTCGGCATCCGTCAGCGATTCCGCACCTAAACGCACCAGTTTTTCACGCGGTGCCAACCCCTTTTCCCAACCCATCAGCCTCTCCCTGTACCGCTCGACAACATCATGTCACGCTGGCAAAAACAGGACGATATCGCTGATAAAAGGCTGCGAAGCGCCTCGCAATCTTCTTAGGAAACCCCTGACAACGACCTTAAGATTCTTATCTGATCGCAAGGTTATGGTAAAATGGCGTATCTTCGGACTTTTAATCGGACCATGATGATGACGGAATTTTCCAGCCTGAACGCACTCTCCGGCAAACGAATCGTGCTGGGTATCAGCGGCGGCATTGCTGCTTATAAGTGCCCGGAACTGGTACGACGCCTGCGCGATGGCGGGGCCGACGTTCGGGTTGTCATGACCTCTGCCGCTAAAGCTTTCATCACTCCACTGACGCTACAAGCCGTCTCTGGTTATCCCGTATCAGACGACCTGCTCGACCCCGCAGCGGAAGCCTCAATGGGCCACATCGAGTTAGGGAAATGGGCTGATTTAGTCATTCTTGCCCCAGCCACCGCCGACCTGATTGCCCGCGTCGCCGCTGGTATGGCGAACGACCTCCTGACCACTATTTGTCTGGCAACATCTGCACCTATCGCCGTTGTCCCTGCGATGAATCAGCAGATGTATCGCGCAGAGCCCACGCAGGACAACCTGCGCACGCTAGCCGCACGAGGCTTGCCGATCTGGGGGCCAGATAGCGGCAGTCAGGCGTGTGGCGATGTTGGGCCGGGTCGCATGATCGACCCGATGGACATTGTTGGGCTGGCGCAGCGTCATTTTTCTGCCATCAACGATCTGCAACATCTGAGCATTCTGGTCACCGCTGGGCCGACAAGAGAGGCGCTGGATCCGGTTCGCTTTATCACCAATCACAGCTCTGGAAAAATGGGCTTTGCTATCGCACAGGCTGCTGCCGCTCGTGGCGCTAACGTCACACTGGTGAGCGGCCCAGTTTCGCTTGCTACACCGCACGGCGTCACGCGTATTGATGTCGGCAGCGCGCTGGAGATGGAACACGCGGTGATGGAGCACGCAGCGCAGCAGCACATTGTTATCGGTTGTGCTGCCGTTGCAGACTATCGTGCCAAACATATCGCCGATGAGAAGATTAAAAAACAGAATCAGCAGGGTGATGAAATGACTCTCACTCTGGTCAAAAATCCAGATATTATCGCTGGTGTCGCCGCGATGACGAAAAATCGTCCTTATGTTGTCGGGTTTGCTGCCGAAACCCAGAATGTGGAAGAATACGCCCGGCAGAAACTGGCGCGTAAAAAACTGGACCTGATTTGCGCGAACAACGTCTCTCTTTCCGGGCATGGTTTTAACAGTGAAACCAATGCGTTACACCTTTTCTGGCAAGGTGGAAACACGCCGTTGCCGCAGTGCGACAAGCGTCTTCTTGGCCAAAAATTAATCGACGAGATTATCAGCCGTTATGATGAAAAAAATCGACGTTAAGATTGTTGACCCACGCGTTGGGCAGCAATTTCCGTTACCAACCTATGCCACACCGGGTTCTGCCGGGCTCGATCTGCGTGCCTGTCTGGATCAAGCGATTGAACTCAAAGCCGGAGAAACCACTCTGATTCCAACCGGGCTGGCGATTCACATTGCCGATACCGGGTTGGCAGCCGTTATCCTACCTCGCTCCGGGCTGGGCCATAAGCACGGCGTAGTGCTAGGGAATCTGGTTGGTCTGATCGATTCAGACTATCAGGGACAACTGATGGTTTCCGTCTGGAACCGGGGTCAACAATCGTTTACGGTTGAACCGGGCGAGCGCATCGCGCAGATGGTTTTTGTGCCCGTCGTTCAGGCTGAATTCAATCTGGTCGAAGATTTCGTCGGCAGCGAACGTGGAGAAGGCGGCTTCGGCCACTCCGGCCGTAGCTAACGCGCTCTAGCCACCCCATAGTGTAAAAAATTCATATAAGCCACAGCGCCTATCCAAAAGGAAATGGCGACTGTGGCGCTACTGGGTGCTTGTCAGTCAAATATTTAGCAAGGGTCTTTTCAGACATGGCAGAAAAAGAAAATACGAAAAGGAATCGCCGCGAGGAAATTTTGCAGGCGCTGGCGCAAATGCTGGAATCCAGCGACGGTAGCCAACGCATCACCACGGCAAAACTGGCTGCGAACGTTGGCGTGTCCGAAGCGGCGCTCTACCGGCATTTCCCCAGTAAAACGCGGATGTTTGATAGCCTGATTGAATTTATTGAGGATAGCCTGACCACCCGCATTAACCTGATTCTGCAAGACGAAAAAGAAACGTTTAATCGTCTTCGTCTGATTTTGCTGCTGATTTTAGGGTTTGCGGAACGGAATCCTGGTCTGACTCGTATCATGACAGGTCACGCGCTGATGTTTGAGCAGGATCGCTTACAGGGGCGCATTAACCAACTGTTTGAACGTATTGAATCGCAGTTGCGTCAGGTATTGCGCGAACATAAGCTACGCGATGGCAAAGGTTTCCAACATGATGAAACGCTGCTGGCTAGCCAGCTATTAGCGTTTTGCGAAGGGATGCTGTCGCGCTTTATTCGCTCTGAATTCCGCTATCGTCCGACGCAGGAATTCGATACTCGCTGGCCGCTGTTAGCCGCACAATTGAACTAAACGCCGCGATTAAGAACCCGCCAGACATCTCTGGCGGGCTCCTGACTCACAACATTAAATTCCGTACTGCTCACGATAAGCTTTCACCGCATCCAGATGCGCCGCCATCTCTGGTTTTTCTGCCAGATAGGTGATCAAATCCGTCAGCGTAATAATCGAAATCACCTTGCACTGATAGTCACGCTCAACTTCCTGAATCGCAGACAGATCGGCACGACCGCGCTCCTGACGATCCAGCGCAATCATCACACCCGCCAGCGTCGCACCGTGCGCACCGATGATTTCCATCGATTCACGAATCGCTGTACCTGCTGTAATCACGTCATCCACCAACATCACGCGCCCCTGCAACGGGCTACCGACCAGGCTGCCGCCCTCACCGTGGTCTTTGGCTTCTTTGCGATTAAAGCAGTAAGGCAGGTCGCGATCGTGGTGTTCTGCCAGCGCTACCGCTGCGGTGGTGGCAATAGGAATACCTTTGTAAGCCGGCCCGAACAGCAGATCGAACTCCACACCAGAATCAACCAAAGCTTCGGCATAAAAACGCCCCAGTAAGGCCAAATCGCGCCCGGTATTAAACAGCCCGGCGTTAAAGAAATAGGGACTGATACGCCCGGATTTCAGCGTAAACTCGCCGAACTTCAATACCTGCTTGCTGAGTGCAAACTCAATAAACTGGCGCTGGTAGGCTTTCATTACTGCATCTCCTCGTCTTACGGATTAATCATGTTATTGAGTAATTTATATATACCCTAAATAATTCGAGTTGCAGGAAGGCGGCGACGCAGTGAGTCCCCAGGAGCTTACACAAGTAAGTGACTGGGGTGAGCGAGGAAAGCCAACGCACATGCAGCTTGAAGTATGACGGGTATAAAAAAGCGACCAATTGGTCGCTTTAAAAATCAATCGATTAAGGCAGCTTTCTGCGCCTGAACGATGGTATCGATTCCCCCTCGGGCTAGTGCCAGCAGGGTAAGTAATTCTTCGTGGCTGAACGGCTCGCCTTCGGCCGTTCCCTGCACTTCAACCATACGGCCATCTTCAGTCATGACCACATTCATATCGGTTTCGGCAGCAGAATCTTCCACGTATTCCAAATCGCACAGCGCTTCGCCGTTAACGATGCCGACGGAAACTGCTGCGACCATGCCTTTCATCGGGTTCTTTTTCAGCTTGCCGTTGGCGACCATCTGGTTCAACGCATCAGCCAACGCCACACAAGCACCGGTGATAGACGCCGTACGTGTGCCGCCATCCGCTTGCAACACATCACAGTCGAGCGTAATGGTGTATTCACCGAGCACTTTCAGGTCGATAGCCGCACGCAGGGAACGTGCGATCAGGCGCTGAATTTCCAGCGTCCGCCCACCCTGCTTGCCTTTAGCGGCTTCACGTGCGTTACGGCTGTGCGTAGCACGTGGCAGCATACCGTATTCGGCAGTGACCCATCCTTGGCCCTGACCTTTCAGAAAGCGCGGAACACCCTCTTCTACCGTGGCATTGCATAACACTTTGGTGTCGCCAAACTCGACCAAAACGGAACCTTCGGCGTGTTTCGTGTAATGACGGGTGAATGTAAGGGGGCGTACTTGCTGTGCACTTCGGCCTGTTGGGCGCATGGCTCATCTCCGGTGGGTCAATGAAAACTGGCGCGCATTATACACTAAATAATTCGAGTTGCAGGAAGATGGCAATCGCACGAGTCCCCAGGAGCTTACATGAGTAAGTGACTGGGGTGAGTAAGAGAAGCCAACGCACATGCAGCTTGAAGTATGACGAGTATATACGGTTTTCGTGACGCGCTGCCTAATCTTACCCTGCGCCAGCACCGATAAATTTGCAAGATTAGCGGTTAATTCTTCATCAGTCATACCTTATCCTTATGGTATAACCTGAGGTTATACCCTACTCATAAACAAGTATTCGTCAGTGATGATGCATCATGAAATAGTCCGTTCATCCCTTGAGCGTGAATGAGAAAAAATCATGATGCGGCATATGCACATTGAAACCGTCAATCTGCCACTGGCCCGTCCCATCACGGCCGATAACGGCACGCGTCATGTAGTCAGCGTTATCCGCGTCTCGCTGGAAGAAAAAGGATTTATTGGACAAGGCGAATGCACGCCTGCCGCCTATTATGGCGAGTCTGCCGACAGCGTATGCCACCAACTTTCTGCGATCCGTGAGGCGATAGAAAACGGCCTCACCATTGAACAACTCCAGCAGGCGTTATCGGCAGGCGCGGCCAGAAATGCACTGGACTGTGCGCTGTGGCGGCTCAACACCGCATTGAAAAAACAGACGCTGTGGCAACACCTCGACATTCGTCCACCCGCATCCGTGGTCTGTGCGCAAACGTTGGCGCTCGACAGCGTGGAAAGAATGGCCGCCGCGGCCTCAAATGCTATTTCCCACGGCGCACTGCTGCTGAAAATCAAGTTGGATCGTGAGCTGATTCTGGAGCGGGTTGCAGCCATTCGTGCCGCCGCGCCTGATGCCAGATTGATTATTGACGCGAGAGCAAGCTGGAGCGGGCTGGATTTACACAGCCTATCCAAGGCTCTGCTGCCTTATCAGGTTGCGATGATCGAACAACCGCTTCCTGTCGGCAAGGACGACGATTTACAGCGCTTTGCCCATCCGATTCCCATCTGCGCGGATGAAAGCTGCCGCCACAGCGGTGACATCGTCGGGCTGCGCCGTCGTTATGACATGATCAACATCAAGCTGGACAAGTGTGGCGGACTGACTGAGGCGCTGGCGATGGTACGCGAAGCAAGATTCCACGGCCTGCGCATTATGGTCGGCTGCATGTTGGGCTCGTCAATGGCAATGGAAGCCGCGCTGCCGATCGCGGCGGACGCCGACCATGTCGATCTCGATGGCCCAATCTGGCTGGCTGCCGATAGCTCACCTTATCTGACCTATAACCTTGGCCGAATCTGGCTATGACGCTCTCAACTAAAGCAACCCTAAAACCCTCAACCGGAGTGACCATGACGGATATCATGCACGCGGGTGCCGCCACAGCACCCGGTAACGCCCCCAGGCCTGTACTGGAAATCGACGATCTGAACGTTAGCTTTAGCGGCCGTTCCGGCACGCATCAGGCATTAAAAGGCATTTCCTTTACCGTCAATAAAGGTGAAGTGGTCGCCGTGGTGGGTGAAAGTGGTTCAGGCAAGTCCGTGACATCACTCACTGTGATGGGATTGCTAGCCGATTCTGCCAACATCGAGCGCGGTGCAATCCGTTTTACCGCACACGACGGCCAACAGCATGACCTGTTAAGCATGAAAGCAGAAGCGCGCCGTAAGCTGCGTGGCCGCGATCTCGCCATGATTTTTCAGGAACCGATGACCTCACTGAATCCGGTACTGAAAGTCGGCGACCAGCTCACCGAAGCCCTGCTTGATCACAAAATTTGCGATGCCGCCAGTGCAGACAAAAAAGCCCGTGAACTGCTGCGTAAAGTGCGCATTGCAGACGTCGATCGCGTGATGAAAAGCTACCCGCACTCGCTGTCCGGCGGGATGCGCCAGCGCGTGATGATTGCACAGGCGCTGGCCTGCGATCCGCAACTGTTGATAGCTGATGAACCGACCACCGCATTGGATGTCACCGTGCAGGCACGCATTCTGCAAATCCTGCGCGACCTGCAACAACAGAGCGACATGGCAGTACTGTTTATTACCCACGATATGGGCGTAGTCGCAGAAATCGCTGACCGCGTCGTGGTGATGTATCGTGGCGAAATCGTAGAGCAAGGCACTGTCGAACAGATTTTCGCTGCACCGCAGCACCCATACACCCAATCGCTGCTGGCCGCCGTACCCAAACTGGGCGACATGCGCGAGAGCCTGTGGCCGAAACGCTTCCCACTGTTGGGGCAGGCCGCCGACCCAGACAATATTGAACAGGTCACCGCCCGCTATGATGCCGAGCCGCTGTTAGATATTCGCGGGCTGCGCGTCTATTACCCGATACGCAGCGGGATATTATCTAAGGTGACCCACCACGTTCACGCGGTAGAGCAGATCGATTTCAACGTCTGGCCGGGCGAAACGCTGGCGATCGTCGGCGAAAGTGGCTGTGGCAAATCCACCACCGGACGTGCCTTGCTGCGTCTGGTACAGAGCAAAGCCGAGAGCATTCATTTTCAGGGCAACGAAATTTCTCAGATGAAAGAGCGTGATTTCCAGCCGCTACGCCGGGAAATGCAGATGGTGTTTCAAGACCCGTATGCCTCGCTCAACCCGCGCCTGACGGTCGGTTTCACCATCGCCGAACCGCTGCTGCTGCACGGGTTGGTGAAATCGCTGGAAGAGGCGACGCCGCAGGTGCAGGCGCTGCTCAAAAGCGTCGGTCTGCTGCCTGAGCACGCTCGCCGCTATCCACACGAATTTTCCGGCGGACAGCGCCAGCGTATCGCGATTGCCCGCGCGATGGCGCTACAGCCGCAGGTCATCATCGCTGATGAAGCCGTTTCGGCGCTCGATGTGTCAATTCAGGCGCAGGTTGTCAACCTGATGATGGATCTCCAGAAGAAAACCGGCGTGTCGTGGATTTTCATCTCACACGATATGGCGGTGGTCGAACGCATCGCCAACCGCGTCGCGGTGATGTACCTCGGCCAAATTGTGGAGATCGGCCCGCGCCAGTCGGTATTTAACGATCCACAACATCCGTATACCCGCCGCCTGTTGGCCTCGGTCCCGATTGCCGACCCAACCCGTCGTGGTACACGCCAGTTTGACGACAGCGAAATCCCCTCCCCCTTGCGTAAAGCAGGTGAGGTCGTCGCCAAAACGCGCTACCGCGAGGTTGCGCCGCAGCACTGGGTTGCCGACAACGAATCGGCGGCCTGAAACACGATGTAGTTACAAAAAATAGCGACAAAAAATAGCCATAAAACACAACGTATTAATAAAACACAACACACGTTCATTGCTGACCAGGAGAGATAACCATGAAGCCATTCGTTCGCCGCTCTGCCGTTGCCCTCGGGCTCTCACTGTGTCTGGCGGCTGTTGCCCAGGCGCAAGACCTTCGTATTTCCATTTATGCCGATATCACCGGACTTGACCCGCACGACACCTCAGACACGCTGAGCTACTCCATTCAGAGTGGCATCTTCGAGCGTCTGTTCCAGTTCGATAATAAAATGAAGCTGGTACCACGTCTGGCGACGGGCTATACCAGCAACGATACCGCCACCGAGTTTGTCGTGACGCTGCGCGAAGGCATCACCTTCCAGGACGGCGCACCGTTCAACGCCGATGCCGTTAAAGCCAACCTCGACCGTCTGGCGGATCAGAGCAAGGGCTTAAAGCGCAACAGCCTGTTTAACATGGTGCAAACTGTCACCGTGCTGTCGCCAACGCAGGTTAAAATCGAGCTGAACAAATCCTTCGGTGCCTTTGTGAACACGCTGGCGCACCCGTCTGCCGTGATGCACAGCCCGGAAGCGCTGAAGAAATATCCAGATGAAGCACAGTTGCGCGTACACCCAGTCGGGACTGGCCCATTCAAATTCACCGAATGGCAGCAGGGTAAAGACGTGAAGCTGGTGAAATTCGACAACTACTGGCAGAAAGGCTGGCCGAAAGTCGACAGCGTCACCTTCTACCCTACGCCGGAAGATTCCACCCGCGTAGCATCACTGAAATCTGGCCAGGTCGATGCGATCTATCCGTTGCCTTCTGACCTGATTAGCACCGTACAAAACGACAGCAAGCTGGCGATTCAGCGCGACCCAAGTATTTATCAGTTCTGGCTGGCGATGAATAACCTGCGTCCGCCACTTAACGATATCCGCGTGCGTCAGGCGCTCAACTACGCCATCAACCGCGACATCTGGCTGAAAGTGGGCTTTGCTGGCATGGGCGTTCCTGCCTCCTCTGCGATGGCACCGGACGTACAGTTCTTCGCACGCCAGACCTCGCCGAACTACACCTATAACCCAGAAAAAGCCAAGGCACTGCTGAAAGAAGCGGGCTACGCCAACGGCCTGAGCTTGAAACTGTGGACGACGAACCGCACCGACTACATCCGCAGCGCACAGTTTTTCAAACAGCAGTTAGAGCAGGTCGGCATCAAAGTCACCGTCACCCCGATGGATTCAGGGATGCGTAACGCCAAACTGTTTGGCGTAAAAGACCCGAAAGAGGCCGAATTTGACCTGTTCTACAACGGTTGGTCTCCATCTACCGGTGATGCCGACTGGGCGCTACGTCCACTGTTTGCGACTGAATCCTGGGTTCCAGTTGCTTATAACGTCTCCTACTACAGCAATCCGGTCACGGATAAAGCAATTACTGCTGGATTAGCGACTGCCGATACCGACAAACGTGCCGCTGCTTATGCTGATGCCCAGCGTCAGATTTGGCAGGATGCGCCTGTGGTCTTCCTGGGTTCACCGGACAATATCGTCGGTAAAACCAAGAACCTCGACGGCGTGTACATGCTGGCTGATGGCTCACTGATCTTCGATCAAGCTGAATTTAAGTAATCGGTCAGGGAGAACGCCATGTTTGCTTATATCGTCCGACGTTTGCTGGAAATGATCCCGGTTCTGCTGGTGGTCTCCCTGTTAGTGTTCGGTTTTATCAAACTGCTGCCGGGTGACCCGGCACGTATTTACGCTGGCGCTGACGCGACCATTGAGGCGGTGGAAGCCGCCCGTCAGCAGCTAGGGTTGAACGATCCGCTGCCACAGCAGTATGTCCGCTGGCTCGGCGGCTTGTTCAGCGGCGATCTGGGGGTGACATACCGCACGCAGCAGCCGGTCATCGACGTCATCAGCAAGAGCTTTATGCCCACCATGTGGCTGGCGCTGGCGGGTTTTGTCTGGTCGGTGCTGCTTGGCCTGCTGATCGGCGTGGTTTCCGCGCTCAAGCGGGGGAAATGGCAGGACTGGACATTAATGAGTTTCGCGGTCGGTGGGATTTCCATGCCGCCGTTCTGGCTCGGCCTGTTGCTGATTCAGTTTGTGGCCATGCCGTTCGGCGTCTTTTCCGTCAGCGGCTTTAATCAGCCCAGCGATATCATTCTGCCGGCGCTGACGCTCGGGGCATCAGTAGCCGCTGTGATGGCGCGCTTTACCCGATCCGCGTTTCTGGAAGTCGCACAGGAAGATTACGTGCGCACCGCGCGTTCCAAGGGACTACGCAATCGGTTGGTCACCTGGAAGCATGTGATGCGTAACGCATTGATCCCAGTCATCACCATGCTTGGGCTGCAATTCGGCTTCCTGCTCGGTGGCTCCATCGTGGTCGAAAGCGTGTTTAGCTGGCCGGGACTGGGCTGGCTATTGATTGAGTCAATCAAGACGCAGGATCAGCCGGTCATTCAGGCACTCGTGATGCTGTTCGTGTTTGAATTTATTGTCATTAATCTGTTGGTGGACCTGCTGTACGCGGTGGTCAATCCGGCGATTCGCCTACGTTAGGAGACACGATGAACCTCCCTTCCGACCCCGTCGTGGCCGTTGCCACGCTTGATGAAGAAACGATACGTTCGCCGTGGCGCGATTTCGTTCAGGTCTTTATCCGTAACCCGATGGCGCTGGTTTCCAGCGGCTTCGTCCTGCTGCTGGTGCTGGTCGCCATTTTCGCCCCTTGGCTAGCGCCGTGGAACCCGATGGAGCCCGACTGGGCAGAGCTGGCGTCCCCCCCTTCGGCAGCACACTGGATGGGCACCGACGATCTGGGGCGCGATGTGATGAGCCGTATCATCTACGGCGCACGTATCTCGTTATACATCGGCATTTTCTCCGTCACGCTGGGGATGCTAGCTGGCATCGTGCTCGGCCTATTGGCAGGGTACTACGGCCGTTGGGTGGATACGCTGATCATGCGCGGTTCCGACGTGCTATTTGCGTTCCCCGGCATGCTGCTGGCGATTGCGGTCGTCGCGATCCTCGGCCCCGGCCTGAATAACGTGATTATCGCCGTGGCAGTCTTCAGCGTGCCAGTCTTCGCCCGTATCGTGCGCGCCTCCACGCTATCGCTGAAACAGGCGGCCTATGTAGAAGCGGTACGCTGTGCTGGTGCGCCGGATCGCATCATACTCATGCGCCACATCTTGCCCGGCACGCTGCCTAACGTGATCGTCTATTTCACTATGCGTATCGGCACCAGCATCCTGACCGCAGCGGGGCTGAGCTTCATCGGCCTTGGCCCAGAGCCGGACGTGCCGGAATGGGGCAATATTCTGGCGATGAGCCGTAGCTTAATGATGGCAGGCGCGTGGCACGTTAGCGTGTTCCCTGGTCTGGCGATTTTCTTCACCGTGCTGGCGTTTAACCTGCTGGGGGATGCGCTGCGTGATACGCTCGATCCCAAACTGAAAAGCTGAGGAAGGCGATGCACGGCGATCATCAGATGAACGACTATCACCAGCAGCAGCAAGCGCTGTTGCTACAACGCTGGAAAACGGCGCGGCAGTTGGGTACGCCGCGCTCGGCCAGTGGACCGTATAACAGCATTAGCGATGTGGCAGGCGTGCGCGTCGGCCACTGCACGCTGGCAGCGGGGGAAGTGCAAACTGGCGTGACCGCGATTGTGCCGCCCGGCGAGAACCTATTCACCCAACCCCTGCCCTGCGGCGCGGCGGTGCTGAACGGCTTCGCCAAACCTGTTGGACTGGTGCAGATTGAGGAGTTGGGGCTGCTGCAAACGCCTATCTTACTCAGCAACACGCTGGCAACGGGTACGCTGTTTACCGCACTGGTGCGCGACGCTATTTCCCGCAATCCCGAACTAGGTCGCACACTGCCGACGGTTAACCCGCTGGCGCTGGAGTGCAACGACGGCTGGCTGAACGATATTCAGGCGCTGGCGGTGACGGAACCGATGGCGCAGCACGCGCTGGAGAGTGCATCTGATAGCTTTGCACGCGGCAGCGTCGGTGCAGGACGCGGCATGAGCTGCTTTAGCCTGAAAGGTGGCATCGGCACCGCATCGCGCCTGATCCCTGAATTGAATGCCACGCTCGGCGTACTGGTGCTGGCAAACTTCGGCACGCTTTCCGCGCTGACGCTGGACGGCGTGCAGATGGGAGACGCCATCGAGCCCCTTCTGCCGGGGCTCGCACCACAGCAGGACGCCGGATCGATCATCATTATCATGGCGACGGATGCACCGCTCGATGCTCGCCAGCTCAAACGCATCGCTAAACGTGCGGGTGCGGGGCTGGGAAGACTCGGCAGCTACTGGGGGCACGGTTCCGGCGACATCGCCGTGGCGTTCTCCACCTGCCCACAACCACAACCGCCGGAGGACGCACAGCTTGAACCGCTGCTAAGCGCTGCCGCCGACGCGACCGAACACGCGGTGCTCGACGCCATGCTTCAGGCTGACGCCGTTACCGGTTTTCGCGGCCATCATCGCCCGACGCTGTCACAGGCGTTGGATAAGCTAGCCGCAGCTCTCTCTTCCGTAGGACATTCTCCCGTAGGAAATTGATCATGAAAATTTTTATCTCCGCCGATATTGAAGGGATCGCAGGCGTAATGCGCCCAGAGCAGTGCAGCCCCGGCACTGCGGAATACCAACTGGCACGCGGCCTGATGGAACAGGAAGTGAATGCCGCCATTGACGGCGCATTCGCGGGTGGTGCAACAGAAGTGGTGGTCGCCGACAGCCATGCCGCAATGGTTAACCTGCGCGCTGAGAATATCGACGCCCGCGCCCGACTGGTACAGGGCAAGCCGCGCGGCTACTCAATGGTCGAAGGACTGGAGCAGCAGCAGTTCGACGGCCTGATGTTTATCGGTTACCACAGCGCAGCGGGTGAGTTCGGCGTACTGTCGCACACCATCAACGGCCGCGCCTTCTACCGCGTGCGCATCAACGGTGAAATCATGGGCGAAAGCGACATCTACGCCGCTGCGGGCGTGGAACAAAAGACACCGCTCTGGCTGGTCAGCGGCGACGACACGCTCCAGAGTTGGATTGCCCGCTACTACCCCGCCACTGACTACGCCTGTGTCAAACGCGCTATCTCACAGCACGCGGCGGAATCCCTCAGCACCGAACAGGCGCGCAAGGTGATTCGTGATGCAGCAAAGGCAGCCGTGGAAAAAGCACACCGTACACTGAATTCGCGAATTCAGGCTCCTTACCGTCTCGAACTGATGGTGGCAAGGCCGGTGCTGGCCGATCTATTCTGTCTGCTGCCGAACGTTGAACGTTTGGATGCCATAACCGTAGGTTATACGGCGCAAAGCATGCGCGAAATCACCAGCCTGCTGGGTGCATTTTCCTATCTGGCGACAACGCAAAACTGATTCCGGTCTATTCGCGGCGCGAAAACCGATTGAAAAGAGAATTTATCGCATGACGAAACCCGTGATTGTGATCCACGGTGGCGCAGGCGCGCTGACCCGCTCAGCCATGAGCGCTGAAAAAGAGCAACGCTATCTGGCAGCGTTGTCTGAGATTGTCGCCAGTGGACAACGCATTCTCGCTGAAAACGGCAGCGCGCTGGATGCCGTGACGGAAGCCGTCCGTCTGCTGGAAGAGTGCCCGTTGTTCAATGCCGGACACGGCTCAGTCTTCACCCACGCGGAAACCCACGAACTTGATGCCAGCATTATGGATGGACGCTCGTTGGATGCCGGAGCCGTCAGTTGCGTCAGCCATATCCGTAACCCAATTCTGGCAGCGCGTACCGTACTCGAAGCCAGTCCGCATGTGATGTTTACCGCCGATGGTGCGGAAGCGTTTGCCCAGCAGCACGGACTGGAAAGGGTTGATCCCGCGTTCTTCTCCACCGACGAACGCCGCCAGCAACTCCATAATGCGCAGGCAGGATCAGGCCGCGTCATCCTCGATCATGACGGCCAGAGCGACCCTATCGATCCTGACCGTAAGTTCGGCACCGTAGGCGCAGTCGCTCTCGACAGTGCAGGTAATCTCGCTGCGGCCACCTCGACGGGCGGCATGACCAACAAACAGGCTGGGCGCGTAGGCGATAGCCCAATCATCGGCGCAGGCTGCTACGCCAATAACCAGACGGTCGCGGTTTCCTGCACGGGTACGGGCGAAGTCTTTATGCGCGCCGTCGCTGCTTATGATGTCTCGGCGCTGATGGAATACGCCGGGTTGACGCTACAACAAGCCAGCGACCGAGTAGTGATGGAAAAATTACTGCGGATGGACGGCAGCGGCGGGATGATTGCCGTCGACAAAGCGGGCAACATCGCCCTGCCGTTCAACAGTGAAGGAATGTACCGCGGCTATGGCTACGTGGGAGAAGAACCCGTCGCCGATATCTATCGTTAAGTTGGCCGTCGCTAACGGGATAAAACGCACAACATTGGTGCACTGCACCAATGTTGTGCGTCAAAATAGTGCAAAAATTGTTCTCATCAAGGGTTGATGTGCCATTAATCACGGCCTTATAACCTGGCGTAATACTTGCAGGCATTTTGGTTATTACTCATACGACGTTCATCAGAAAGCGTCAGCCGGAGCCTGCATTCATGCGATTACGCCATATTGAAATCTTCCAGGCCATTGTTCAAGCAGGCACCATCAGTGGCGCGGCCCGTTTGCTCAACGTCTCGCAGCCCAATGTCAGCCGGGTATTGAATCATGCGGAACAACAGCTTGGATTTTCCTTGTTTGAGCGGCGCACACAGGGGATGGTCGCCACCGAAGAGGGGCTGCGGTTGATCCCGAAAGTGCAGGAGCTTTTCAGTCACCTGCAAAGCATCAGTTCACTCACCGAACAAATCAAAACCAGCAAAGCACACTCCGTGCGGCTGGGCGCGGCACACGCGTTCGGGCAGATGATCGTCGCACCAACGCTGGTCGAATTTCATAAGCAGGCAGCCTCGGTTAACGTCGAGTTGGTGACCGAGCACTTCAGTACGTTGTGCCAGAACATCCTGCAAAATCAGCTCGATTTCGCGCTGATCTTTGGCCAACAGGTACCGTCCGAGCTGCTGGCAGAGCCGCTGTTCCAGTCCACGATGGTCGCCCTTTTGCCGAAAAACAGCCCAGTGAACGGCCCGGTATCACTGGAATGGCTGTGCAACAATAACCTGCTGATGATGCAGCATCAGGACCCGCTCGGTCAGGTGGTACACCGTGCACTGCGCGACAAGGCGCTACAGCCGACGGCTTCGCTCTACATCAAGACTTACTCGGTAATTGCCGATATTGTGCTGGCGGGTGGCGGCGCGGGCATCGTCGATCTCTTCACCGCCTGCCGCTATGCCGACCAACTCAAAATCGTTCCCATCGACCAGCCTCTGCCCTTTGAAGTCACGCTGATTAGTCGCCGTGACAACCCGCAATCGCAGGCAACGCTACAGTTGAAACAGATGATGAAAAACCGCTGTCGCGACATCGCCAGACAGCACGAGACTCTGCTTTACACCGTCTGATTCTCGACAGACGCCACGCCACGGACGGTTTTTCCTATCCCCTGCGAGGGACTCAACGCTATAATCCTTCCCATCATTTGCTTTACAGGTATGCACCAATGATTCGCAGCATGACCGCTTACGCCCGCCGAGAAATCAAGGGCAACTGGGGAAGCGCAGCCTGGGAACTCCGTTCCGTTAACCAGCGCTATCTGGAAACCTATCTTCGTTTACCGGAACAGTTCCGCAGCCTCGAACCCGTGGCTCGCGAGCGTATCCGCGCCCGTTTAACTCGTGGAAAAATCGAATGCAACCTGCGGTTTGAACTCGACCCTAGTGCGCAAAGTGCGCTGATCCTGAACGAAAAGCTGGCGAAGCAGCTAGTTAATGCTGCCAACTGGGTCAAAATGCAGAGCGACGAGGGCGAAATCAACCCAGTCGATATTTTGCGCTGGCCGGGCGTGATGTCGGCAGAAGAGCAGGATCTGGACGCCATCAGCACCGAACTGCTGAAAGCATTGGAAGGTGCGCTGGATGACTTCATTATTGCCCGTGAAAGCGAAGGTAATGCATTGAAAGCCCTGATCGAACAGCGTCTGGCAGGCGTCAGCGCTGAGGTCATCAAAGTCCGTGCCCAGATGCCGAACGTCCTGCTATGGCAGCGCGAGCGCCTGCAAAGCAAGCTGGAAGATGCGCAGGTACAGTTGGAAAATAACCGCCTGGAACAGGAACTGGTGCTGATGGCGCAGCGTGTCGATGTTGCTGAAGAACTCGATCGCCTCGACGCACACGTCAAAGAAACCTATAAAATCCTGAAAAAAGAAGAAGCCGTCGGCCGCCGCCTCGACTTCATGATGCAGGAATTCAACCGCGAATCGAACACGCTGGCCTCGAAATCCATCAACGCCGACGTCACCGCGTCAGCCATTGAGTTGAAGGTGCTGATTGAGCAAATGCGGGAACAGATTCAAAATATTGAGTGATTTTCGAATCGCTTAAATTACTCACATAACGCCTTGTTTCAGGGCGTTATTTTTTTATTGGCTATCATAGAGAAGCAACAAAGCGCATGATTATCGTGTACACCTAGGTGTACCCATTGCTCGGCGATTTAAGTACACCTAATTAGTAAATGTCCAGATATCGGTTTGCTAAACGTAATGATATTCCCCACGCAATCCTACTCATAAATAACAGCGTAGACATTAACGACCACCAATCGCCTACCCAGTTGGAATGGATCCACACCCGGATTATGCCGCCAACTAACGGAATCTAACTTTATAACTTCAAAAAATAATGGTCTTAACGGCTAGGAAGGCGCTCACCTTGAAAATAGTCTGAGAAATATTTTCAGTAATAACATTGCCGAATTAACCACTGAAAATCACCTCAAACCGATGTATGCCATATTGGATATCGCACGTTCTAAATTGAGAAATAAAATATTACCACGCCGCGACAGGTGCCAGAATTTATGGCTCGTCGATGGTATTGCTCATCAGGTCAATCAGCACAGCATCAATACTAAAGTGAATTTAAATTAAAAACCGATCGTTTACAGGATAATTGTCAAATGCACTCCAGTTGGCCGCCAGCGCGTGCCGGTGGTTGCAAAGGTTAATAAGCAATTGGGTGGCATACGAAAAACAAAATTAAACCAGACCTCGCAGTAGCGATGTTCTTATAAAAAGGGGAAGTAAATATGTCAGAAAAAAAAGATAAAAACGTTCAGTTACCGCAGGACACTAAAAAAGAAAGTGTAAATGAAAAAAAAATTGAATCTGTAAATACCCCTGTCGATAGCGTCAAAAGGGAAAAGGGGTGCAATAGAAAGAATTGTTATTGCGTTCGATAAACAATCTCACTTCAATAATAAAGGAAAACCACTATGGCTACATATATAATAAAAGATTTAACTACTAATGTTGAATTTGAATGTACTGATGATACTTATATACTGGATGCCGCCGAAAATGCAGGAATTGATTCACCCTATTCATGCAGAGCCGGCTCATGTTCCTCATGCGTAGCATTACGCATTTGGGGGAAAGTTGATCAAAGTGACGCCTCGTTTCTAACAGAGGAACAAAAACAGGATTTCATATTATTGTGCTCAGCTTATCCATTAAGCAACTGTGTTATCAGAAGCGGAGAGGAATCCCTATTTGGCGGGCCTGAAGAAGAGATACGTAACCGCTTGAATCGTGACAGGTCTGTTCCTGTGGGTGTTACATACTGGTTTTAAGTGGGAATTATTCTCCATTTTAAGATCTTGAACCATGGTTTTAAAAAAAGGGGCAATAAAACAAAACCTGTATATCCGGCTAACGCCAGTCAATTTCTTAATTGACTGGCTGTTTTTTTCCAGGCCTTTTCGTATTGATGTGGTCTTTCCTTTACCATTCTTGGGAAGGCCCAACGTCACCATCGGTGCCATGCTCTCCATGTCCTGCATCAGTTCCGGGAGCAGAATCAGTCCGACATAGACTGGCAAGCATAGAGCGGCAACAAAGCTGTTAAGAAGTTACTCAAGATTTACAGAGCCAAAAAGCCTGCGCGATGGATGCCAGTAGACCACTCCCGCTATTTGCCTTATTCTCACGCGCAGCCCAATTAACCGCTTTTAAGCCTGATATAACGCCAAATGGAGTGAAAATGAGTAAACCAACGGTTGTTTTTATCGTCGTTGCCGTCATCGTCGGCTTAGGTAGCCACTTTGGTTGGTGGTAAGTACGATATAAGATAGATTCCTGCCATATCCCAGGCGCATGTGCGTTAGTTTCCCTTAACCGCTAACCATCGTGTGCCTGTCCTCAGAAAGCCACTGTTTGAGAGATAGTGCCGAGCTTAGACTACATCCATTCTGGCAGGATAAGATCGCGCTATCCAATACCATGATGTGATTAAAATGAAGAAGCACAGCGTAGCTGTTATTGTTTTATGCTTATTTTTTTGCAAATTAATTGCAGTTTATAAAATATTTTTTAGAATTAAATTTAATAGTATCGTTTCATTTTTCTTAAAAAAAGAGCAACATTAATTATATTCTTACATTGTAAAGTTTCCGTTTCTTATTTTAATAAATCGTTAAGCTACTATTTTTACACTTCAGTTTATTTTAACGATCGATGTTTTATATTAACAGAGCTCGCCTTTTCATTATTTTTTAAATGCTATAAACGATCAATTTGATGAAGATTTTATTTCACTGTCCGATAATCCATGCGGTGACAAGGTTAGTGTATCGATGGTAAAAAATCGATGCTATTAATGTAGCAAGTAAAATGGCCTATCGCATTGTTAAAAAATGTCTTTATCATTTCGTTCGGTTCTCAAAAAATGATGATCTACCACTGCTAACAGCACCATTCATCCACGCTTAATGCCAATTTAGCGATCCAAAAAATATAACGTTAATAAAATCGTGATTGCCTATGAAGGTTTATTACTGGCTTCCGACGAGAAACAGTTACGTGATGTACTAAACACCATCGAGGATATTCGTAAGAATGGTGGAGTCTTATTAAAAAAGATCGATCAGGACACTCTGGAGACTAACGATCCCAATCTCAGCACAATCATGTCTGACATGCTATTGATAAAAAACGATTTCATCGATTCAAGCAATAAAATTATCTCTGCGATAACGGCAGGCGACCGTGAGGCGGCTGTCTCTACAGCCAGAGTTGGCCTTCGAAGCAGCGGGCAAGCTAGCGATCGCATCTTCAGCAAAGCCAAAAAATGATTCACAGGACTGGACGTCGTTCTAACATATCGCGGGGCCACATCGGTGGCCCAATCATTGATGCTTTCCAACACAGTTGAATTTTTTCAAAACCAATGTTTTCATAACTGCCTGATTCCAAATAAACGGCGAGTCTTTAATCGGAACAACGCTTCTCAACATCCTTTCCAACACATCCTCACTTGCTGCAAAACAGGGAAAAACAGACATGCGTTACTTCATTCTCCCCCTCCTCCTCACGCTAACAGGCTGTCAGGCGATCACCACCTTCGATAAATACGCCACGATGCGTCTCTACGAAGTCTATGAAACCGACAACCTTTCTGCCTGTGATTACAAACCGCAGTTTCGTGACTGTACTGTGGATAAGCGATCGTTTAACGTCAGAATTACTGACGATAAGAGCAAAATTGCGTTAGTGGTAAGAACCGAATACGCCTATTTCGGCTTCACGCGTGATGATTTTTCGCGCCAGACGCAGCCGCTGCGTGATTTCCTGATCTGGGCGGAAAATCCGAATGCGCAAGACAAGCAGATCAAGCAATTACGTAAGGCCGGAAACGTTGGCGGAAGTCTGTTTTACAACACGGAGGTGGAATATCAGTTCGATTATCTGCACACGCGTGCCGATGCTCCGCTGCTCGTCGTTAAACCTCATGAAAATGCGAATTCTTACGGCCTGACCGTCGAAGAAGTGAAAAATCTGCTATCAGTGATGGATGCCTGGTATGCCGGTACGTTCTCAGGAAAGCAACTGACGTAAATGCGGTAGAAGCGGCCAGATAACATGGGTATCTGGCCGCAACCTAATAATTAAAATTTCTGCATTCTGGAAGAAAATTGGCCGCAGTTTTTCAGCATCAAATCTTTGACAAGTCGGCGGTCGTAGTAGCCTTTTTCGGTCTTGAACACTTCATAGACTTCAAGGCGTCGTGCCGAATAAGGTCCGGCAAACTCACCAGTGATATAGTAGTAATTCCCGACCACGGGCTTAAACGTCACGGTTCTAAACCCGCCATTACCTGCAATCATTCTGACCGCGATATTGTTTTTCGCACTGACCCAAAACTCACGAATCATCGTTGGCGTTTCGGGAATTTCAGGGAAGCCGAGTTCTTTATTATTGAGTTTAGTTTGGAACCCAATCGCGTTATTGGTGTAGCCATTTTCTGGCGCATCGATATTAATACATCGATCAGTATTCGGATAAACGCGAATATAGTCGAGGTTACGGTTATCAAACGTCATGCCAACGCGATCCGTTCCCTGGTAGTCCTCCAGCTTATTGCTGTACGTTGCGACCGAGCACCCACTGAGTAATACTGCACTCACCCCAATCAGAAGAATTTTCCCCAACATAACCATCCCTTACGTTTATAAAATCAGAACTTCCTGATTATTTTACTGCATTTTTTATTCAAGAATAAAAGCGAATATATCTTTACCTTAACACTATAACGCTAAGAGGCAACGTGGCAATTTCTCTCTATTACACCGCACGACGCAAAAAAAACCTGGATCAAAAAGAGATATCTGCCGTGCAGCATATTGTCCAACGCTATTCCGTTAATGAACAAATTGAGAAATATCTGATGACCGGTGAAGGTCTGAATTGGGCGTCATTTGATTTCAGCCTCAACGTGAAAACCGGTAATGTTTTTAGGAAGGGGATCGTGCTCTCTGGCTCGACTCAACTCCCCGATAGCGATGAAAACGCGTCCTGGATTGGCGTGCAGTACTGGTGCCAGTGCTTATCCGAGATACGCACCGCCCTGACTCACTGTGAGTGGCGCGTCACCATTGAGGATCACAGCATACCGTGGGACGCCGAGGCAAAAGCTTACAGCCCAACGCGCTGAAGCCCGTGTCTCTGGCAAAGCATGCTGAAGAGGGAAGCGAATATGGACGACAACGGCCTCTACGACGCTATCGCGCTCGGCGCATACGGGTTGGACGTAAGAGGGATCAACTCTAAGAGCCAATCCCTCCGACTCACGCTCAGAACAGCGCGCTTACTCCGTGGTCTTACGTTCAGCGGCCTGACCTTCTAGCACCTCGCTCTCTTCCGGTTTTGCCACATTCGGGTGCTGACGCCCTTCTTCGATAAAATCTTCATCGATACCTTCAATATTTTCCTGATTATCACGTCCAGACAGAATATTCCAACAGGCGATGAACAACGCAGCAATCAGCGGACCAATCACAAAACCGTTGATACCGTAGATTTCCATGCCGCCCAGCGTAGCGATCAGAATCAGGTAATCCGGCATTTTGGTGTCTTTCCCCACCAGCAGCGGACGCAGAATGTTGTCTACCAGACCAATCACCAGCACAAAGAATGCAACAATGAAGATGGCTTGCCAAAGCATACCTGTAGCGAACAGGAAGACAGCGGCAGGTACCCAGATAATCGCCGAACCCACGGCAGGAATCAGAGACAGAAACGCCATCAACGACCCCCACAGCAGGCTACCCTCTATTCCTGCGATGGAGAACGCAATACCGCCTAGCGTTCCCTGCACAATCGCCACAACGGCCGTGCCTTTCACCGTCGCCCGCGATACCGCAGCAAATTTTACCAGCAGGTGGTGTTTAACATGGGTGGAAAGCGGCAACGATTCCAGAATCAGGTTCACCAGATAGGAACCATCTTTCAGAAGGAAAAAGAGCAGGTAGAGCATCACCCCAAAGCCAATGAAGAAGGTGAATGTCCCTTTGCCGATCAGGAGCACGCTCCCCGCCAGATATTGCCCCCCTTTCAGCGCCACCTGAGAAAGCTCTTGCTGTATTTTGGCAGCATTATCCAGATTGTGTTCCGTCAGGAAATGTCGTGCCCATTTGGGCAGATGCTGAAACAACTCCGCCAGCACAACAGGAAATTGCGTATTGCTACCCTGCAATCGGGTGTAAACCCCATTAATTTCCACCACCAGCGAAGAAACAATGATCCCTAATGGAATAAAGACGATCAGGAAGATAATCAGGACGGTCAGCAGCGAGGCAATGCCGTTGCGGTCATTCAGTTTTTGCCGAATCTTGCTTTTCAGCGGATGGAAGATAATGGCCAACACTGCCGCCCATAAAATGGCGGAATAATACGGCGCGAGTACGTCAAAAAACGCCAGCGTGACGGCAAATAGGATCAGGATGAAGAATCCCTTCGTAAGCCCTTTAATATTCACAACGATTTCCCCTTCGTTCAATCTATCCCCGAAATATAGAACGAAGTCGGACATTTGCCATACAGGAAAAAGCGCATAGTGCTGAGGAAATAGCTATGCACGCGCCTCATGAGTTGCAATAAAGTCATTTTTTAACTGACTATACACAGTAGCATCGTTGTCACACGTCAGTGCCGCGGCACGCTTTATTGCCGCGTATTCCGCACATACGGAAGGGTTTGCCCGTAGATAATCACGAAAAACCAGGTGCCGCTGAACATGCGCGTCACCCACCACAAAAGCGTGAAGATGGTGAGTACGCTCGTCGCCACCTTTGGTGTAGTAACGACGTCCTGCTATCCCATTTTCTCCGCGCGGACGATAGCCCAAATCGACCATGACCTGATCCAACCGGTCCAAATCGGACAGCGAAACCACTTCCAGCAGCATATCAATCACTGGCTTAGCGGGTAGCCCCGGCACGGCCGTACTGCCGATGTGATGCACTCTCACCGCAACCTCGTCGAGCGCCTGCGTTAACGCCCTCGCCGCCGTTGCGTAATTCGTCGCCCAATGTGGATCGTAATCCACCACGGCTATGGTTCGTTCACTCATTCGCGTATCCCCAACACGGTCTTATCGCGTAAAGGTTATCAACGTTTAGGGGAAGGTTCAAAAGCCATCAGGAAACGCGGCGAGAGTATGATTCTCGCCGCGCTGATTAGCGCTTACAGGCCATTCAATCGGCCTGCACCAACGAATCTGCGGTAATATCGGCAATGGATTTGGCCCCAGTGAGCGTCATCGCCACACGCATCTCTTTTTCGATCAGGTTCAGCAGGTTAACCACGCCCACTTCACCTGCCGCCGCCAGTGCGTAGACAAACGCACGCCCGAGCATCACGCCATCCGCGCCCAGTGCAATCATGCGCACCACATCTAGCCCGGTACGAATACCGGAATCCGCCAGAATGGTGATATCGCCTTTCACCGCATCGGCTATCGCTGGCAGCGCACGTGCCGTCGACAACACGCCATCCAACTGGCGACCGCCGTGATTGGAAACCACAATCCCGTCTGCGCCGAACCTCACTGCCTCTTTAGCATCTTCCGGGTCGAGGATGCCTTTGATGATCATCGACCCTTTCCACATCTCGCGGATCCACGCCAAGTCCTGCCACGAAATAGAGGGATCGAAATTCTCCGCCAGCCAACCGATATAGTTTTCCAGCGTCGTCGGCGTACCGCGATAGGCAGAAACATTCCCCAAATCGTGCGGCTTACCGTTCAGGCCGACATCCCACGCCCATTGTGGATGAGTTACGGCCTGTAACATACGACGTGCCGCCGCATTCGGCCCACTCATGCCAGAATGCGCATCACGATAGCGTGCGCCCGGCGTCGGCATATCCACGGTAAACACCAGCGTCTTCACCCCCGCCGCCTGCGCACGCTCCAACGCATTACGCATGAAACCACGATCTTTTAGCACGTAGAGCTGAAACCACATCGGGCGATCGATGGCAGGAGCCACTTCCTCAATCGGGCAGACTGAAACCGTGGATAAGGTAAACGGAATCCCTTTCTGTGCTGCCGCACGAGCAGCCTGTACCTCACCGCGTCTGGCATACATACCGGTCAGGCCAACGGGTGCCAGCACCACCGGCATCGCCAGCTTTTCACCGAACAGCTGCGTTTCCAGACTCAGATCGGACATATTTTTCAGAATGCGCTGACGCAGCGCGATATCTGCCAGATCGGCAGTATTACGCCTGAGCGTGTGCTCGTTGTACGCCCCACCGTCAATATAGTGAAAAAGAAACGGCGGCAGCCTGCGCTGCGCCGCCGCTCGGTAGTCCGTTGAAGCAGAGATGATCATCGTCCTTCCCCATCCTTCTTCTTGTTGGTGCCGCTGTCACGGTAAGTGGAATAACCGTCACTGGAGCTAATGTTGATCGTTTAAAGAGCGAGATACCGGGGGCTACCACGGTGCGAGGTATCCCTGCGGGAACCTCATCACCGTGTTTCCCCCTATAAAATGCAAACGCATTTTAAATGCCACTTGTGGCAGCCCGTAAGGGCGAGCACAGGAACTGGGCGAGTAAATCCATACTTAGGCAAGCATCATTGCCTGTTAATGAAATTGCAGGTACGCGACATGCGTTTGCAGATATTCCTGCAAGCCGTGCTTGCCATCCGCCCCACCCACACCGGATTTACGCCAGCCCGCATGGAAGCCCTGCATCGCTTCGAAGTTTTCGCGGTTGATGTAGGTTTCGCCGAACTTCAGCCCTTTCAGCGCTTTCATCGCCGTGTTGATGTTTTGAGTATAGATCGACGACGTCAGGCCATATTCGCTGTCGTTCGCCATCGCAATTGCCTCTTCTAACGTGTCGAAGGTTGCTACCGGCAGCACCGGACCAAACACTTCTTCGTGCATGATCGGCATCTCCTGTTTGACGTCCACCAGCAGCGTTGGCGGGTAGAAATAGCCCGTACCGCTTTCAGGCTTACCGCCGAGCAGCACTTTCGCGCCCTGCGACACCGCTTTGGCAACTTTGTCTTCCACACGTTGTAGCGCCGCTGCACTGATCAACGGCCCCATATCCAGCGCTTTTTTCTCTGCCGTATTGCCGAAGGTCACCTGCTCCATCGCGGCTTTAATACGCGTGATAAAGTCATCGTAAATGCCTTTCTGCACATAAACGCGCTCGGCGCAGTTACATACCTGCCCGCTGTTGATGATGCGAGAGCTGACAATCGCTTTAACGGCCAGATCGAGGTCGGCGTCATCCATCACGATGGCAGGCGCTTTACCACCCAGCTCCAATGACACTTTGGTCACGTTTTGCGCCGCTGCCGTCATGGTGGCAATCCCCGCCGCCACGCTGCCGGTCAGGCTGACCATGCCGACTTTTGGGTTAGCGGCCAGCTCTTGCCCGACCGTCGGGCCGTAGCCGGTAACGAAATTGATGACGCCTTTCGGCAGACCAATTTTGTGAATGATTTCGGCGAAAATCACCGCATTATTCGGTGTGATCTCGCTCGGTTTGATGACGATGGTATTGCCGGTAATCAGCGCGGGGGCTGCCTTACGCGCAATCAGGAAGAAGGGGAAATTCCACGGCAGAATGCCGGTCGTGACGCCAATCGCTTTACGGAAAACGAAGATATTTTCATTCGGGCGGTCGCTCTGAATGATTTCGCCTTCGTAACGGCGTGCCCACTCTGCCATATAGTCGAGATAGTCGGCGGTGAACAGCACCTCCGTCTGCGCCAGACCGTGGGTTTTACCGCCTTCCGCAATGATGGTATCGGTCAGTTCGGCTTCTCGCTCGCGAATACCGGCGGCTATTTTGTGTAACCAGACGCCGCGCTCAACTGCGGGCAGCGCTTCCCAGCCCGGCTGTGCGGCTTCTGCTGCATCAATCGCTCTCTTCGCATCTTCAGCGGAGCCTTCAGGGATCTGCGAAATGACCTGTTCTGTGGCCGGGTTCACCACATCAATCCACTTCCCGCTTCTGTTTTCAACAAACTCACCGTTGATATACATATGTTTTTGGGTAGTGCTCATACAAGGCGTCTCCAAAGTAGGGTAAGGGAATACAACGCATAAACGAGTTGTTAAAAAAACACGTCTTTTTTGTGAAGTTTTGCCATGCTGCGCGTTCTGCGCTGCATTTACCTTTTCATGGCTGCCATCTCAGTCTAGCAAGTGGCAAAAAAGTCATGCAGAGAATGCCTGACGTAACACTTTTGCAAAGTATCGGAGAACGACGGGGAATAACGGCAGTGTGGGGATGAACGAGGTAGTGACAGACGCCGCATTCAGCTACGGCGTCTGTCTGTAAAGCAGGGAAATATTACGGTTCGTCGCTTTCCGCGACCTCTTCCGTCACTTTCCATTTGCCGCCCACCAGCTCGCGAGTGGTGACTACCGTCGCCTGCTTCTCTTCAGAGTAGGCTTCCGTGGTTTCGACAATCAGGACAGGCTTATTATTGACCACCTGGTAGGTAAACGACTGGAACCAGCAGCAGGGGCTTTTGGCAACCGTCGTGATGGTCTTACTTTTCTCATCGATATCGAACAGGCTGAGATCGGAACTGGCTAACTCGGTCAGCGGTGCATTCAGGGCGAACTGCTGCTTTTCCACATCAAACAGGTACACATCGTAAGACGACCCGCCAGAAGCCTCGTTAATACCAGTGCGCAACAGGATATCCGCATGATGATCGAAGTTAGCGTCATCAATCATCAGCCCGCTGTTGTTTTCACCGCCGGCTTCAACCAGATTCGCCGTCACTTCGCCCTTCGTGTTCAGTAAGATAAACATATTTTCCATCGTGATACGCTGGAACAGATCGCCACGTCCTTTCTTAAAAATATCCAGCGTGCCGGGGCCTTCGCAGGTTGAATAAGAAGGGTCGAGCGTGCACGTCGCCACGCTGAGAACGAAGTCCCACTGGTCTGATGCCTGTGTAATCAGGGAGATATTCTCACTACTGGACAGCGCCTGAATACGAGAAACCATCACATTTCCCAGACAAATGTCATCCTTACAGCGGTCACGTTCGGCCAGCCAGGCGCTCTGCTCTTGGCGCGTCTGTGCTTTGTCTGCCTTTTTCACGTAACCCTGAGACGCCTGATTTAATACTGCATCGAGCTGCTGTAGGCGGATGCTGGCGCAAATCATTTTCTCGGTGTCTGTGCTGGCCTTGCTGCAATCCATCGCCCAGACGGACGAGGTGAAAAAGAACAGCAGGGATGAAACGACCAGAGATAAATAACGCATGAAGTATCGCTCCTTGAATACAGATAAAAACCTAAAATATTGATAAAAATGGAGAACAAACTGTTTTTAGCGACCTTTTCCCATCTTTTTAAGAAAGCGCTGCTGCTCAGCCAAAATCACTTTCAGCGTAATGCACTGATAATCAATGCCGTGACGCGGGGCAACGTCCGCAATAATTTTTGATAGCGCGGGATAGTGTCGATGATTCCAGTTGGGGAAAATATGGTGGGTCAGGTGCATATTGAGCTGCCCCAACCAGTAACCCAGCCATTCGGGATG